>JAYTGQ010000562.1:0-12528 GCA_043733345.1 Schlesneria sp. | reverse complement strand
TCAAAGAGAAGTGTGAGCCGAACCCTGATCCTGCGCGTGGCGACCGCTCATCCGTGACCTCACGCATCGAATCGAGTAGCTTGGCCCGCGCGAGTTGCGGGAGCGACCCGTCGATGGAGCGACGGGACGACCAGTCTGTTGAAAACGTAGGGTAAGCGTCTCGCTTGCCCGTCTTTGCCGCAAGAAAGACGAGCAAGCCGGCTTTGTTGATGGTGTACTTGGCGTCTGCGGCCATGCTGAGAATGTTGGCCGGGCTGACCGGGGCCTTTTTGGCGGCTCTTAAAAGCTTGTCGGCGCCGAAGGGGACGGCGATGCTGCCGAAGTCGATGAATGCGGCGGAGACATTTCCCTGAGACAGATTGATCAGGCCGCTGCCGGCGTCGGCGATGCCGATGGGGTCTACGAACGAGGCGATGCCGAACCCAATTTCGGCCGCGATCAGGATGTCGCTGCCGACGCCTCCCGGTGCGGCGAGTTTGTCGTCACTGACGAAGAAGTTCAGGGCCTGATGGAGGATGTCTTTGTATTCGTCACCGGTTGGGGGTGCGCCGCCGAAGAACGAGTCCCAGTTTGTGGCAGTGGCTGTCAGCGCGAAATACGAGGACATCGCAGCTTGAACAGCCGCCATTGACTTGACCCCTTTTTTCAAACCACCACTCCCGTCGGGGACGGTGCGATAGACGTTACCGTCGAGGATGTCGTACGAACCGATTGAAACTCCTGCAAATACGATCTGGGTCCGCCCGGTACTCATGCCCAGGAACGCCTGCATCAGGCCGGAGGCATCGGGACCGGGGAAGGAGTTGCTGAGGCCGAACAGGGCCATCAGGGGGGAGGGTGTCATTGAGGTCTGAATGGCCTGAGCGGAGTCCCTCACGCTACCGTTCAGGAAGTCGAGTGACAGAAACCCCGTCAGTTCCGTCGTGCCGAACGGGATCGTCGCATGGCCCGCGTGGGTTTGATAACTGTTCAGGTCTGCGGTCGGATCGGACTTGAGATCGCTCATCTGTTTGCGGATGGCGTTGATCGCCGACTCGACTCCCTTGACGGCCTCGGCGGTGCGTTGAGCGGTCACTTTCTTCGTGGCGGCGATCAATCGATCCTTCAGTTCCTTCGCCTCGTCAGTCGCCTCGTCGATGGCGGCATCGGCCGCATCGTTGGCCGCCAGTTCGGCCGCCTGGTGCGCGTCTCTGGCAATCTTGTACGCGTCCGTCGCGAAGCCACTGGCGGTGCCCTTGATCTCATTGTTGGCCGCCGTCACCGCCGCCTCGTGAGTGTCGTTCGCCTCGTGAACCAGCTTTACGTAGGACGCGGCCAGCGCGGTGCGTGGCGGGATTGATGTCTGTCGGGGATTGAGTCTGTTCGCGCAGCGGGTTGCGGCCGACGACGCGACGACCGAGACGGACATCTTCGATGTTCTCGGTGATGTGGCGCGTGCGACGGGGGGCACCCGCTGCGGCCAAGGAAGAAACTCCCGTCGGCGGAGCGACGGGACTACTGTAGGCCGAACCACTCGGGTTGAGCGCAACCTGCGACCAGCACCAGCCGCACGCGGTGAAGCACAGCAGCATTGCCGCCGTGAGAACTTGCGAAGCCCAGCGCCGCTTCGGCTTCACGGAACGGGCCGCCGCATCCGCAACAGTCAACCGCAAGTCCGTCGGAGAGCGAGGATCAGGCGGCGGTAGTGATGGCTCGGTCAACTGATCGTCTCTCCGTGGGTGGGAACTATACAGAACCGCGCGGGCTATATGGACCTGTCCCCTTTTCCGTCTCCCCCTTTTCCGTCTCCCCCTTTTCCGTCTCTTTCTGACGTGGGTGACTTACGGCACTTGGCTTCCGGATGATGCCCGAGGGTGGGTGGAATACCGGCACGGATGGCAGCTTCCCAACATCATGCTGGAACTGGAGTCGATGGCCATGATGACAGAAGACGCGTGTCGCCTGAACGCGGACCAACGGCGTGCAGTCGAAGAGCAGCTCGCGGAAACGTGCCGGCATCGAGGCTGGCATTTGCATGCTGCCAACTGCCGGACCAACCATGTTCATGTTGTCGTGTCGGCGCTGGAGACTCCTCCGAAAAAGATTCGCTCCGACCTCAAAG
This sequence comes from Schlesneria sp., assembly GCA_043733345.1. Lineage (GTDB taxonomy): Bacteria > Planctomycetota > Planctomycetia > Planctomycetales > Planctomycetaceae > Schlesneria. The sequence goes on along the minus strand of JAYTGQ010000562.1, from coordinate 10,427 downwards.
CGTGGGCCACGAGATGTCTGAAAGAAGGCTTCGACCCCAACCGCGAAAACTGGTGGGCCGAGCGAGGTAGCATCCGGTACGTGAACGATGAGAAGTGCATGGAAGCCGCCGTGATCTATGTGCTGGATGCTCAGAACCGAAAAGATCGAGACCATCACCAACCCGAAGTGTAAGGCGTCCCACCACCAACCCGAATGTAAGCGAGGGCGAGCGTTCCAAGACGGTGCGCCGTAGGAGAGTCGATCGACACTCGCCCTCGCTTACGCTTCGGGTTGGTGATGGGAGACCAAATCAGGAGAAACTGATGAGCGACCAGATGACGTTTGACCTTTCTCGCCGCGGCCTGCTGCGTTCGATGATCGGCGGTTCGATGCTGCTGCCGGGGATCGTGTCGCAGTTGCTGGCCGAGGACGCCGCGCCGTCGAATCCGGCCGATCCCCTCGCGCCGAAGCCGACTCATTTTTCGCCGAAGGCGAAGCGAGTCATCTTCCTCTACATGAGCGGCGGCGTGTCGCACATCGACTCGTGGGATCCAAAGCCAAAACTCTTCGCCGACGCGGGGAAGACGGTCCCGGTCAACGAGTTTCAGGGCCGCAAGGGGGACTACAAGATGTTTCTCAAGCGGCCGCAGTGGGAGTTCGCGCCGCACGGCCAAAGCGGCACGGAAGTCAGTTCGCTCTTCCCGCACATGGCCGAGTGTGTCGATGACCTGTGCGTGATCCGCTCGATGAAGTCGGACCACACGAACCATTACGAGGCGACGCTCGGCATTCACACCGGCTCGTTCACGTTCGCGCGGCCGAGCATCGGTTCGTGGGTCAGTTACGGTCTCGGCACGGTCAATCGAAACCTGCCGTCATTCGTCGTGATCGCGCCGCAGTCGCCGTATGCGGGAGGCCAAGTCTGGGGGAGCGACTTCCTGCCGGGTGCTCATCAGGGGACGCTCGTCATCCCCGGCCCCGAGCCTGTCGCCAACATCCAGCGCCGCGCGCCGAGCAGCCGCTTGCAGGAGCTGGAACTCCGCGAGATGGCCCGGCTGAACCAGCGTCATCTCGCGTCGCGTGCCGACGATCCGCTGCTCACCGCGCGGATGAAGTCGTTCGAGACCGCCTTCGGCAGGCAGGCCGAGATGCCCGAGGTGTTCGATCTCTCGAAAGAGACCGACGACACGCTGAAGCTCTACGGTTTGGAACGAGGCAGCACGAAGGGCTTCGCGTGGCAGTGCCTCGTCGCCCGCAGGCTCGCCGAACGGGGAGTTCGCTTCGTCGAGTTGATCGATGTCGGCTCATCGGGCAACTGGGACGCGCACGGCGACATGCAGACTCACGCCCCGCTGGCGAAGAACATCGACCAACCGATCGCCGGCCTGCTGCGCGATCTGAAACAGCGCGGCATGTTGGAAGACACGCTCGTCGTCTGGACGACCGAGTTCGGCCGCACGCCCTTCAACGCCGCCGCCGGAGCCGCCGGGCGCGAGCATCATCACTGGGTCTTCTCATCGTGGCTGGCCGGTGCGGGGGTGAAGCCCGGCATCACCTACGGCGAATCGGACGAGTACGGCATCAACGTCGGCAAGGATCCGGTCCATGTCCACGACTTCCACGCGACGATCCTGCACTTGATGGGCCTCGATCATGAACGCCTCACCTACCGCCATACCGGCCGCGACTACCGCCTGACCGACGTACACGGCCGCGTCGTCCGCGAGGTGCTGGCGTGAGCGTGTTTTCCAAGCGGAATGGAATGGCCACGACAGGGCGAAATCCAAGCTGGACGTGTCCGACAGAAGTCATGTGAGGGCAGTTTTTTTACCTGCCCACCATCCGTTATCCAATGGGATTCGGGCAGGTAAAAAACGGCTCTCCGCCATTCGTGTTGAACGCCTGAATGAGCGGCACGGCGCTAGCCGCCGGTGTAGGCGAAAACAACCGGCGGCTAGCGCCGTGCCGCTCAGGGGACACCATTTTCAACACGAATGGCGGAGAGCCTAAAAAACCTGCCCCACGTCCATTTGGACTTCTGTCGGACACGTCCATTTGGACTGATGGCGAAGTACGGCAACTGTGATTCAGTGGCCGAGTGGTTGTGGTCGGCGTATTTCCGCTCGTCAGTCAGATCAGAGTGAAGGCTACCTACGCCTTCGTTGACGACATCCAAAACGCTCGCGCCCGGCCCCTCGCCTATATTTTGCTTCACGCGAAACTCGGCGGTAAGCGAGGCGGTTTACACGCGAGTTGACGCGACTTGATTCAGAGGGCAGAAATTAGTTCCAAAATCTTTGGAATTGTTGTTTGTATTTTGGAATGTCCGTTTGTATTTTCTCGCCCCATCAAGTCAGGCACCCGTCTCGCTCTCTCTCCGAGGCCGCCGATGTTCACTCGCAATGCTCCCCCTCTCCGCCGCGCAAGCTCCAAGCTCCATATAAAGCTCGGAATCCTCTTTCGGAGGCTGGGCCAGTTTTTTCCGCTCAGCGCCCTTTGTCTTTCGGCGCAGGCACTGCCGTCTCCCGCCTCCGCGCTGTTCCATCTCCAGGCGATGTGGCAACGCCCTGACCACAGTTCTGCCACAGTTGTGACTGATCGCGCGCACTGTTCACAGTCGCGAGAAGGCGTCGTCTTCTGTTTGAATTGGGCTGGAAACGCCCTCTAGGGTGAAACGTCTCGATCATTTGTATTGAAGGACTGTCTCGATGCGTCCAGTGTGGATACCACAGCGGTATCCACCGCAGCGGAACAATTGTGAAAGGTGGTGTGGAATGAGGAAGAGTCGCGTTCGGATGTTATTGGCAATGTCGGTGATTGTGGTTGGTCTGCTCTTTGGCGGATCAATGCGTGCATTTGGGTATGGGGCCGGCCAGTACTGCGTTCAAGGGATGGTCGTGTGCCCCGGCGGAATAATGTGCCATGCGCCTGGGCATTGTGGAATTGCAGCTCCGCACAAGTGCATTACAAACACAAACTTTGGAACATGTACACCGGCCTATTTCGGGGGGTACAATTGCGTTAAACCTGCTGGATGTACATATCAGGAGTACACTCCAATGGGAATGATGAATATGTGCGCGGTTGCGACATTCACGTTCGTCAACCCTTTGTGTCATGGTGAATGTCTGTAGGAGTGATTGGGGCCCCTAATGTCGTGTGGGCGGTGACTTTGCCTGTACGATATTTTGGCTTGAGTGCTGAAGCCGTTCACAGGTCGGCATAGTCAAATGGTGAATTCTGCCAATATCAAGATCGAGTGGATATTCGCGTATTGCCATTTCGTGTTCTCTATTGCCAATAGTGTTTCTCGCGAACTCACACGGGATCGAAGTAGCGCCGCTTAGAGCAGCTTGCTTTCATGGGTTCCCGGCCTGTGAACGGTTACGATTTTAGAACAGAATGGATGGTTCAACAGCTCTGTGTCAAGAAAGTTGACGTCATGCTAGTAAACGGTGTCGGCGCACTCATTAGTTTTTCCCTCGTGGTGATGGGCAACGATGGCTTGGCGGTTCCACTTGCCGTGTTGGAACGCCAGAGTAACGAAGTCGGAGGCTATGAGGTTGTTTTTACGGTTGATAATGTCGCGGTCTTGGACGCAAAAACGAATGTGAAGCAAGAGTCGCATTATGAGTATCGGGAGTTGTTTGATGGTGGTCGCAGGCGGCTGGAATGGCTCGGATCTCATGATGCACAACGGCCGAGAGTCAAGGTGGACACGATCAGCGTGCTGCTTGACGGGCGAAGGTCTGTACTTGATCGAAGTGAAAATACAGGCGTCGTCGGTGCGGATATTGAATCGTTTCCTCCTGGCTACAACTCCACGTCGTATATGTTTGGAGAAGGGATTTTCAATTGGCTGAAAGCCAATCGTGACAGACTTAAGGTCACCTCCGATACCGTTGATGGAGCGGAGTTGTTGAAATGCGCCTGGGTCGATCCGGACTGTTCTTACCACGTTTGGTTGAACCCGAAAAAGCACTTCCAGCCGGTGCAGATCGAATTGTTTAGTGAATACCGACCGGAGCATTATTCCGATGGCCGCAGTCGGGGAACGATCCGCTCCAAGGTCGTGAAGTATTGGGAGTCTGAAAACATCGCGTTGCCCGCAGAAGTGAGCCGACAGTACGAGGTTGAGTTTGCGAATGGTCGTAGGCAGATCATGAGTGACTTGCGAATGGTTGTCGTCTCGGTGACACCCCACAAAAGTTATACGGAGCAAGATTTCATATTGACGTTTCCGGATGGATGCCGCATGACCGATCTTGAGCGCAAGGTCTCGTACATCCAAGGAGACCCGAAATCAGAGCGACGGGTCGGTGAGCCGGTGGACAATCTACCGATGGGACCTGATGGTGTTCGTCTTGGTCGTTTGAAACGCGGATGGTGGTGGTGGCTCACGCTGATCGGCGTCGTCGCTGCGGGTGCTGCCGGAGTTCGCTATTGGCGACGCCGTTGATGGTGAGAAGTGTCCACGAGCGAGATTCGTCTCATCTGTTCGGTGATGTCGGGGTGGCCCGAAGGGCTTCTCCCGAGTGGGTGACGCTGCTGCTAAGGAGAAGCGCCATCGTTGGCACCTCACAGCGATCTGACTTGGGATGGAAGAATTGTTCTGCCGCCTGCAACGGGGCTGTTCCACAATCGGAGGAGTCATGTTCGGAAAGAAGCCGCTCGTAACATGCGTGGTCTTGTTTGTGATCAGTGGGTTCTTTGGCTGGGGATTGTTTCCCTCGCGACCGCGTGGGCCGCATTTGGCTGTCGAGAATTCAATTGAGATGGGGACGTTCGATCACGACGAATACAAATCGTTGACGGTCAGGCTCAAGAATGATGGCACTGAGTCGCTGGTTCTGGAGCCGATACTGACAGGGTGTACTTGCACCAGCGGCAAGTTGTCGAAATCGGAACTGTTGCCCGGCGAGTCCGCCGAAGTCTCCATCAGATACCATGCTTCACAAACGCCCAGTTCGGAGATCCGACAACCGGTGATCATTCCGTCGAACTGCCGCGAGTTTCCCCAGCGTCAGATCATGCTCCACGGCAGTATGAGCGGCACGCTGGTTCCGATCCCCGCGACGTTGGCAGTCGGCCGGGTTCGTCCCAGTGAGAAGTGGGTGAAATCAGTCCGCGTGCGACACTCGGATCGGGGAGTCGTCTTCGATGTGACGAAAGCGACTGCCAACGTGACGAATTGGGACGTTTCTGTGCAGCGGGTCTCGGAGTCCGAGTTTGAAATCCAGATTGATTCGAGTGGCGACGCGGATGCGGGCGTTCGCAGGGGACTGATCTTGGTGGAATCGACCCTTTCTGCAAAACCGCTGGAGATTCCGGTCTCGGTGGATGTCCGTTCGGAATTGCGTGTGCGTCCGAGCCCGTTGTTATTTTCCCGGAACAACGTCGATACAACGGAGGGGCCGAAGTACACCGAGGAACTGGTGACGATCGTTGGCCCCAAAGGGATGAAGCTCACACCCGATCAATCCGCACTCTTCAGTCTTGTCGAGCAGTCGATGCCGAACGAATCGGACACGGAACACAGTGCGGAGGAAGTGCGATTTCAGATCCGGGTGATCGGCGATACGAAGTCTGTGAAGGATGGCACGATCACTTTTAGTGTCGAAGGAGTTTCCAATGAGACGCGATACGCCATTCCCTATTTGGTGGTCGAGTAGTCGATCCAGTGCCACTGCCCCCAAACGACCTCGGGACGGATTCACAATCGTCGAGTTGGTGGTCGCAATCGGGGTGATTGCCGTCCTGTTGTCGATCCTGTTGCCTGCCGTTCAGCAGGCGCGTGCCGCAGCTCGCCGGACACAGTGTCGCAATCAGTTGCGTCAGTTGGGGCTGGCCATTCAGAATTACGAGTCGGCTCATTCGGTTCTCCCGCCGGGCCGCGTGTTGGGAGGCTGGAGCTTTAAGACGATGTTGATGCCGCAGCTCGACTTCGCGGCGGACTACTCGCAGATCGACTTTGCAAACGACATCGAAAGTCCACCTGGAATGTACAGTTGCGGTCCCGAGTCCATGCGACTCGGAGCATTGAAGGCGGCTCCCGATGGCCGTCTCAGACCATTTTTTTATTGCCCGTCCGATCCCTTGGCGGGGGGGCCAGTCGTTCCCTGCGGAAACTATGTGGGGGTTGGCGGGGATTTCATGATGCCGGGTGTGATTGAATATTTTCCCGGTGACCCACTCCCCCCAGCAGGAACTGGTTTACTGTTTCTTTGCAGCAACATTCGAATGAGCGACACTCGAGACGGTGCCGCCAACACGCTTTGCGTGGGCGAACGGGGGGTGTCAGAAGATCGAACCACCTCCCCCGACTTCTGTAACTACTCGGACAGGGACTCGTGGCTGGCCGTCACGGCGGGACTTCACCCCCAAGGTTGGGCGAGCGATCATAGGGTGCGATTTTGGAGTCATCATCCAGGGGGGGCTCATTTTCTGTTTGCCGACGGGCATGTCCAATTGCTCAGTTATTCGATTGCCCAATCCACATTGATGAGCCTTTCGACGCGGAACAGCAGCGATGTTCCGGGCGAGTATTGAACCGCGGGGTGGCCCAGCTTGCTTCAAGCTGGGTGCGTAGCACAAGAAACCCCAGCACGAGCGTTGAACAAGAACAAGCGTTCCACTCCACAGAACGCGGGGTGGCCCAGCTTGCTTCAAGCTGGGTGCGTAGCACAAGAAACTTCAGGACGAACGTTTCACAAGTTCGAGCGTTCCACTTCACAGCACGTCGACTCAATGTTTCTTGTGCTGACGCACCCGGCTTGAAGCAAGCCGGGCCACCCTGCGGATGCACCAGAAACGGCACTTCGATTTCCGTCGCGGTCGCCGACTTGGCCAGCGCGATCACTTGGTCACTTGGACGAGACCGCAGCGTCCGCAGTGGATGGATCAGGCGACGTACGACACGATCCCCGCGACGCTGCTGCTGCGCGAGTTGCAGTTCGAGGTGACGCAACCGGGCCGCCGCACAACGGTGATCACGATCGTCACGACACTGACGGACGCGACGATCTATACGAAAGCCGATCTCGCCGAACTCTACGGCTTCCGCTGGAATGCAGAACTCGATATCCGCGCGATCAAGCAGAACCTGAACCTCAACCACGTCCGCTGCAAGTCGCCGAAAATGGTCACCATTACCGCAATTGGTCCGGCGGCAGACGGGTTCATGGTGAAGGACTGGACGTTTCAAAACCCGCCGCCAAATTACTTTAATGAGCGTCCGAGATCAGGATCGCTCGTTGGTCCGAGAAACGTGACCGACGACCCGGGAATCCCCGGCCAATCGAATGCCGACCCACCGTCCAATTTCAACAATCACTTCATCGTTGGCTATGGCGGACAACTCTGGGATCCGTCGTATGGTGGCGAACCGTTCGCGAATGGACGCGAATACGAGGATGGACCAAACAGCCCGATAAAGGCACTTCGGAAAAGAAGTAATGGGCTGAGAGGACTGAATCAATACGATATCGCGCCAAACACCGGTGCTGTGGAACTCAACTTTCGATGAGCAACAGCATCAACGCCCGTTATCCAAATTCACACTCAACTCAAGCGGAGAGAATGCAATGAACCAAAAGCACCCTCGGAAATCGCTGCGATTTAGCAAATCGTGTCTTAGGGCAATTTGTAATTTCACGTTGTTAGCTGTGTGCGGAAGCGGACTTCCCGTATCCGGCCAAACCCGTGTTGAACCATTACGATGGAAGCATCAGAACAAGTTAGAAACCTTGGCGGTATTGCCCTACGCGCCAGCCGACAGCGATCCTAGTGTGATCAACCTCGAAAGAAGCCGTGTCTTGCGTGTGATCGATGAGCGTCTCGACTTGAACCGTGACTTTACGCCAGAAGAACTGGCTGCACAGCGCAAGCTTATTTGGTCAAAAGATGCGAGTGACATGCGTGATAGTATGGACGACACATTTCAGCATCGTTCCAACTGGACGGTGTACTGGATATTGGATGGCCCTGTTGATGGAAATCCGGAAAATGCCATTCCGATAGGAGTCGTCTACGGAACGGGCGCGGCATCCTGCGGCCCGATTTACAAGCACTATTCGGCCGACATCGTTTGGTATCCGGCGCGCGAGCAGTATCTGCTCGTGCTGGCGATGTCCTGCACCACGGAATTCACGGTCGCGATCTTTCCAGTTGATTTGGACAAGCGGCTGAGCGTGAAGCCGTTCGACTTCGCGGGCAAGCATCCCGCCGAGTGGCCCAAGCCCGAGTCCAAGTGGCCGAAGCCACTCGCACCCATCGCGGAATTGCGCACGAACCTGCCAGACGGCATCTGTGACATCATGGCAATTCGTGCTGTACCAGAGATGCGTTTGATCCGCGGTGAGGACGACGAACGCAATCTATTGATCTCGGCATGGAACGTCAAAAGTTCGGGAGCCGACTGCAACTCGGTCACATACCGATACAAGCTGCGTGAACGGAAATGGACCCGCGTGACGTTCGACGAAAGGATCGAAGTGCCTGTCAAGATTAATTCCACGGGTGACAAACTCCTCGACAAGGCGCTCGAAATCCCACCTGATGAAGGCGACCCCGCCGCGCCTCAAAACCCGAAACCAATCGAGCCTGTTCCTGATTCACAATCAAACGACAAGGCTCGACCCAAACCCGCAAACAAATGAGCAATTCGTGGGGTGGCCCGGCTTGCGTCTCTTTAGACCGGGGACGAGGGTAACAGTCGTTCGGGGACATGGGTCACAGGTTGCAGGGGACGAGAACGGGTTCAAAAGTCTGCGGCGTGGGCGAGGTCACCGGAGTGAGCGCAGCGACGGGAGCGAACGCAGGTGGCCTCGCCCACGCCGCGCGGCGGGGTGGCCGGGTCTGGAGGCTTTGCGGAAGGCCCGGATGTGTTGTAAGGGCCGTCCTGTTGGTTCAGGGGGGCGTTCGGGGTGCTGCTGACGCCGCCAGTTGGAGGGCGACGGGTGTCGAGACGGTTAGCGGCGGCAGTGAAAACAGCAAATTGACGGAAAAAATGTTGAACTTATCAGGTCGAGCAGTACAATCTGGTGGTCGAGTTCGAGAGTTGAGGCAAAAGCTTGTTGCTCGATTAACAATGTGCGTCGTTCGACTGTCAAAGTTTGTCGCTCTTCCAAAAAAGTTCGTCGCTCGATTGTTCCAGTGAGGTATTCGACTAGTTCCGTTCGTTGCTCGACTGAAAAACTTCGTCGCTTGATCGCCTCTGTTCGTTGCTCGATTGTGGATTGATTCGTGCGGTCTGCGGTCATGTGACCATTCTCCATCCAGAAACGTGACCATTCTCCCTCAAGAAAGCAGCGTGTTCTCATGGCGATTGTTGGCCCCACTTCGTATGTCTCGACGACTGAAGAATTTTTGGCGCACTGGCTGGCGGCGGACGCTTCACTCGGGGCTGGGAACGAGATCGTGTTGCAGGGCGGAACCGCTCGCGCCGGGTTGCAGAGCCTGTACAACGCGCTCGTCGCCAAACGGCTCGACTTGGCCGGGAAGCTGAACCTTGAGGAGACCTCGCGCGGCGAGGTCGATCTTCGCAAGGCGGACATGTTGCTGCGGGTCGTGCAGTTCAACGAAGTGGTGCGGGCGGATTTTTCCGGGTCGAAGTGGGAGAAAGCCCTCCCTTATGCGCCGTCGATCGGCGACAGTGCGGGTGTGTTCACCCCGGCGCTGGATGATGTCAGCACGCTCTGGCTGCAACTGAACGCCGATCCGACCACCGGCGGGCCGCTCACGCTGCTGGGTGGTTACACGCAGGCCCCATTCGCGGCCGATGTCGTGGCGCTGAAGGCGGCCTTCACCACATGGCGCTCCGCCGGAGTCATCGCCCGCATCGCATTGCAGGAGCGGAACGAAATCCAGGACCAAATCCAGCCGGTCCTGGTCAGCTATCGCAAGAAGGTGCCGACGAAGTTCGCCAAGGGGCATCCGCTGATCGTCAGCCTGCCCGATCTGTCGCCCGCCCCCGGCAGCACGCCGGACGGCGTGACGATCAACGCCGTGTGGGACGCGGCTTTACAACTGGCGAAGATCACCTTCGGCCTGAGTCCGTCCGCCGACGTGGTCCGCTACGAGTTGCGGTTCTGCTCGGGGGCGAACTACGACACCAACGTGGAGAGCGTCGTCGCCAGCCTTAGCCCCACCGATCCCCGCGAGTTCCTTACCGACGCTGGCCTCGCGGCACCCGGCAACGTGGCCAGCTTCAAGGTCTACGTCATCACCTCGACTAGCAACGAAAAAGGGAGTAACGCGGGGACGGTCACACGCCCGGCGGGACCGTGAGCGGGGTGTTCTCGCGGGGTGAGCAATGCGACTGAGTTCGGTCGCACGACCCGGGATCAGGCGACTCCGTGTTCAGACTTGGTTCAAGTGGGGTTGCAGGGGAACGGCAGCCGTTTCCGCGCGTCCCGTCGGCGGAGCGACGCGACTACAGTAGTCGCG
>JAYTGQ010000561.1:0-12532 GCA_043733345.1 Schlesneria sp. | reverse complement strand
CCCCGCCTGATGCGACTTCCAAACCTCGACGCCTCCCGGATTGACGAGCTTCGGCGCGAAGCCCTTCGCCGCCGTGAGCAACCATCCGATGAACGCCTTCAGCTTCTCCGGCTCATTCTTCTGGAGGCATTGCATGACATAGTGGTTGTTCCCCATCAGCAGGTAGATCCCTTTGTCGATGCACGGCGTGTCGTCGAACTCTTCGTGAGCGTGGCGTGCCCCCAGGGGAGGGATCGCCGCGTCGAAGGCGGTCGTGTAGCCGAGACCCGCGTACTTGTAGCCCGTGGCGAACGTACTCGGCACGCTCCCCATCGTGCCGCTGTGCGTGAGCTTCGTGCTGTGAATCAGCTCGGCCTTGCGCTTCTCCTCGGGCCGCATCTTGCGTGCGACGTTGACCTTCGGCCCGGCGATATGACAGTGCATGTCGATCCCGCCCGGCATGACCACCAGCCCAGCGGCATCAATCACACGCGACGGCCGCACGGCCGCATCGGTCGGAGCGTCAACGATGCGTCCATCCAGTATCCAGATGTCGCGCACCTCGCCATCGACCCCATTGGCCGGGTCGTAAACAGTGCCCTGAGAAATTATCGTGTAGTCGGGTGAAGTCATGGTTCTTGGAGTCTCAATGATCTGATCTCGTCATCGTCAATTCGAGTTGAGATTCGGCGGCTAGGGGGATGACCTGTTGAACTTCTTCCTAATGGGGCGGAAGGTTTTGGGAAAGATCCGCTGACCGCTCGAACTCTTGCGGGAATGATGTGTCACGAATGCCTTGTACATCCTTTTCGCCAATGATTGCTCGTTTCTACCCGTGAGTTTCAATTGACGCAGGTGAACCTCCAACTCCTCCCGCAGTGCATCCAAGCCATCAAGGGGAGCCTCCGACATCAGGGAGAAAAGCTGGGGATTGCGCGGTAAGACGCTGACCTTGAGATCGTCTAATACTCGAATCAGTCGTTCCATTTGTTCCATCGTGACGCGAATTCGATTTGTCGGGTCTGTCACCATAGTTGGATCTCCACAATGCCAATCTTCTTGCCATCGCGCGTCGTCTGGAAGAACTCAAACACATCACTGATCGAATTAGAATTATCGAATACGGGGAACACGTCCCCTTTGAACATCTTCTGAGCCATTTTCTTTGACACCAAATTATACTGAAATGGTGGAAGTGGCTTATCCAAGATAGACGCATCTAGAATGACATTACCGTCGAAGTCATTTGGCTCGTCCTTCGCTGTCACAAAACTCCTCGCAACGACAAAGCGAATGACAATGCCGGATCGGCGGCATTCGTCAAACAGGTTTTGCAACCTTGCTCCGATACGAAGGCGCTGGTCGGACCTTTTAAAAACACAGAATCGTCCGGCAAATTCTTCCCACGATGTGACATGAATCCCCGGTGGCAACAATCCACTGGGAGTGAAATCTGGAATCATCCGTCGTCCTTCAACTCTGTCGCTATCCCACAATGCCCAGCAATTTCTTCACGCGCTCCTCAATATTCGTCAGCACATCGAAATCGCTGGGATGAGGAGACTCGAAGGCGGGGCGGAGGGGGATGGGAACATCGTCCATGCGATAGACGGTGCCGCCCGTGTTGATGCCGTAGGTGGCCACCGTGAATGCGACTGCGGCGGCTCGGGTGGTCGGAGTCTCCTTCGTATCGAGCGCGATGTACGGGATTGACGCCAAATGTTCGCGGGCCGGTTGTGAGAAGTTGGCCATCGGGTCGCAGGCGATTGTCATGCCGCTGTCGGCTTCGCCGTTGGCCAGTGTGTCGGACGTGGTGTACTCGCCGGGATTGAAGCGGGCATAACCGCGCGAGTGATTCACTCCGAACGGATAGCCGGTGCGCCACGCGACGACGTTGTCGGCCCCGGTCACGTTGCCGTGGCCTCGGTTCGGCTTGGCGGTGAAGCGGGTGAAGGCGTTCATATCGCGCGTCAGCGCCAGCAGAGCCTCGCTGTTGCAGTGCTTGCCGCGCGTCATCGTCAGGCCCATGCCGAAGAAGATGACTCCAAACTTGCACGCCTTCATCCGCGCCATCAGGTCTTGGAAGACGGCCAGTTCGACGCCCGTCTCGCGCTGCACCAGTTCCGGATCGAGTTTAATTCCCTTCGCCAGCGCGCGCAGAGTCCACAAGGCTTCAAAGTCTTTTCGTGGTTTGATCTGGATGAAGATGTCAGCGGCCCGGGCACTCTTCGTCCGGCGAACATCGACGATCACGCAGGTCCGGTCTTTGCGACCGTTGGGCAGGAACATTCCCTTCGGCATCAGACTGTACTTGGTGAAGTGGCGCGGATGGCTCTCGGCCGGGTTCGATCCCCAGAAGATGATCATGTCGCCACGATTGGCCACTTCGCCCAGCGAACACGTCACTTCGCCAACGCCTTGAAACGCCATGCCTGACGGCCCGTGACAGACGCTGGTCGTCGTGTCGATCGTCCCTTTAATCCAGTCGGCGATGCTGACCGCCACGCGCTGCGCCTCACACGGCGAGTCGCTCAGTCCGTAAATGATCGGGTACTTGCCGGTGGTCAGAATCTGAGCGGCCCGGTCGTAGCCCGCTTCGAGCGTGGCAGGCTGTCCCTCAATGAGACAACTCGGCCTGTCATCGGTGTGGTGGTTGAGAAACCACGCCTTGCCAAGGACGCAGGCCCGCTTGGCCTCAATGATGTGGTTGTCTTTCACCGTGAGGTCGATGTCGTCGCACACGCACCCGCAAAACGTGCAGGTCGCGTCCTGGACAATCTTCAATTCGCCCGGAACATTGGCCGTCGGGGCATAGCATTGGGTTGAGGCACTGGTCATGTCATCGCCTGCCAAAACAGAGAAGTCAACGTTCGGATCGCACCCGTGTGCGGGGCCGCAAAGCCTACCCAAACTTTCGACCATCAGCCATTCCGGATCGGAGAGTTTTGTGAGGCACCGGCCACCGACCGATCAGCCCGGAACGAATTTGACGACGAGCCGATTCCGCCGCGAACAGGCTTCGACCACAGCCGAAAATCACACGCATCTCGCAACTCGAACAACCACGCCCGCTCACCGGTTCGTCAGTTCTTTCCAAGCCCACAGGCACGCCAGAAAGAACTTCTTTTCGTTGGACGAGGGGAGTTGAGTGAACGCCGAGATGCCTTGGCGAGCATTTCGGATGAGCGTCTGTACTTCGCTGCGTCGAAAACGCTCAGTCAGGTCGTAGTCGGCAAGGTGGCGTTTTTCTTGTAGCTCAAAGAAGATCTTGGCCACTCCTTGAATTTCAGAGTGAATCCTGAAGCTGGCGGGCAATCCCTTCCGGACGGAAGCCTTGAGCGTACCGCCACGAAACGCGACGCACGCCTGTTTCATTGTCGAGTGCGCATACTCCCGGCCGAGGACGTGTCGATACCCGGCTTGATCGTGTTGCGTGCCGATTTGTGTGGTGCAAGCCTCCTGAACGAGAGCATGGAAGACCGCGTAGTACGCCGACGAGATCGCACGTCGCAAATTAGCCTGATGCGGACGCTTGGGATCGAGCGAGGCCAATTGCTCGGCCTGCTCCAGCAGATCGAGATACATGAATTATTCGTCCTCAACTTCAGCCAACTCACTTGGCTTGGCCACGAAGATGTACGCCACCTCTTCGATCCCTTCCTCAAGCAGGCGATCTTGAATCACCCACTTCATGCGAAACGTCTCCTCACCCAACTCCTCGTCCGTCGTGTCTTCGCCGAGGACGACATCGACTCGGAGTGCGTCGTCGCCCGTCGAGTCCACGTAGTCCTCAACGGCGATCTCCAGCACCTGCGGTCTGGGTGGCAGACTCAGCGTTTTCAAGTCCAACACGCGACGAGCTTTTTCCGCGACGGCCATTTTGATCTCCTTCAATCTCTGTTCTGTCACGAGCGGCAAGAAAAGCCTTCCCAATACCAACCCGCAGCGTGAGCAAGGATTCCCTTCACGCCGTCGTTGCCCGAACTCTCACTGGACAACGATGGTCTCGCCGCGCTTCTCGAATCAACCTTTGGTTCGAGCAACCTTCTCCAACACCACGTCCATCCCCTTGCTCGTCGGCATTCCCGAGCCATGCGTGTCGCCGCCCATCAGGCGGCTGGAGATGTCGCCGTAGGCGATGAACAACATCCCCTCGGGCAGCTCGTCCTTCTTGGCGGGCGTGATGTTGACTTCAACGACCTGGCCCTCCTCGCCCGTCAGTCGCACTCGGTCGCCATCGACCAGTCCCAGCCGAGCCATGTCGCCGGGAGGAACTTGCAGCGTGTTGATCTCACGCTGGTACTTCTCCAAAAATTTCCCCTCGCTGATACCGCAACCTTGGTCACTGGTTCGGCCGGGGATGAGGATGAATGTCTCGGGCATGGTCGCTTTCTTAAGTAAGTCGGATGGGCAATGCGGGAGATGCGATCAGGAAATGGAAGACACGGTGAAATCGAAGACCTTGCAAATTGATAATTGGTAAATGCAAATTGCAAAATGGAAGAGGGGGAAAGCAAAGGCGACGGTGTGCTGACACCCTCTTCGTCTTCCCTTTTGCAATTAGAAATTATCGATTTGCATTTACAAATCTCTTATCACGGCGGACATCCTACTCGTCCGCAACTGCCTCGCGACACCCCGCCGTATCAGGCAACCAACCTTCTTTCGTCCAACCGCGCCCGACGTTGTACGCTTGCACCAATCCTGACAGTCGCGCCGACGAGAGCATCGCGCGTGCGTCTTCCGGAAGCGGCGTGTTGAGCAGTCGCGCGGGCAGCGTGTCTTCGGCGGGAGTCCATCCGGCGAGGATGTTGAAACGCTTCTTGTCCGTCACGATGCGCTTGGCCACCTCGCGCAGTTCACTCGCAGTCACGTTCCAACCGGTGACGAGGTGCAGCATCTCGGCAGACTCGGCAAAGAAGTCCGTGAAGACGCCGCGCAGGAACTTGCACAGAATCATCGAGTCCATGATCGCCGCTTTGTCTTCGGTCTCAATGGCCAGCACCGCCGCTTCCGGACCCACGTTGAAGCGATCAACGGCCTGAGAGAAATCGACCTCATACGCCCCCGAGCGATTGTGATCGGCTCCACGCGAACCGACAGCAAACCCGAGAGCCATCGTTTGCAGACCGCGCGGGTCATAGCCAGGAATCTCCAGTCCTTTGACTTGAGGTGCGAAGTCAATTGTGTCGCGACCAATCTCGTGAGCCATGCGCCGACTTCCCTCGGCGAGCAGCCGTCCGATGCCGTCTCCACTGACGATCATGTCCAACGCACGCAGGAGCGCAGCGCCGTCACCGAATCGCAGCCACGGTTCGTCGAGGAACCCGCGTTCCGCGCACTCCATCGCGAACGCAATCGTCCCTCCCGCGCTGATTGTGTCGAGTCCCAGTTCATCGCACTTCTGACACGCTTGCAACACGACCTCACCGTCGTCGATGCCGCACAGTGGCCCGAGCGCGAACAGGTTCTCGTACTCCAGCCGCACGCTCCCTTTGCCATCTTGCAGTCCGTAGATGTGCTCGCAACCAATCGTGCAGGCAGCACACGACGCGCGCGTCTTCTCGCGACTCACGCCGAGTTGCTCGGGTGAGACCGCGTTCGCACCCGCGAAACTCCCCTGCTGAAAATTGCGTGTCGGCAGAACATTCAGCCGGTTGAACGCGAGCAGGTTGGATGCGGTCCCCAACTCGCGGTACTTCGCGGTCGCGGGACCGAACGATTTCTCCGACAGCTTCCGCGCGAAGTCGATCAACGCTTCGGGGTGTCCCCACGAGCAACGGTGCAAGCCGCGCACGGCAATCGCCTTGATGTTCTTCGCGCCGAGCACCGCCCCACTGCCGCCGCGCCCCGCATGACGACCGTCGTGCGAGATCGTCGCATACCGGACGAGTCGTTCCCCCGCCGGGCCGATCGACGCGACTTGATAGTCCGCCCCCAGTCGCTCGCGCAGTCGCGACTGAGCCTCACGATTCGGCAGTCCCCACAACGCGCCCGCCGGCTCCAAACGAACGCCACTCTCATCAATCACAACGACCGACGGCTCGTGCGCGCAGCCCGTCAACACGATCGCATCGTGCCCCGTCTTCTTGCCACTCAACGCAAAGCCGCTGCTGGAGAGCGAGTCATTGATTCGCTGCGTCAGCGGACTTTTTGAGACGACTGCAAACTTGGCCGATGTCGTCAGCGGACTCCCCACCAGCGGACTGAACACAAACGCGAGACTCGCCTCGGCAGACAACGGTTCCACTTCCGCCGCCCGCTCCCTCAACAAGATCGCCACCCCCAGCCCACTCCCGCCGAGATAACTCCGCAGCAGACTCTCCTCCAACGGAATCCGCTCCGACGAACCCGTCGTCAGATCAATCCGCAGATAGCAACCGTGATAGCCGTGCATAGTGAAGTCGAGAGTTCTGTGGTTGTCCCCTCGCCCCGGCTCGGCCGATGGGGCGATCAACTCGTTTAACCGCGTGGGCAACGCCCCGCGTGTCGATGGGCAAATCAGGCTCCAACGTAGCTCAACGCGCGGGGCGTTGCCCACGCGGTTAAACGACGCGGCGAAGCCGCAGTCAAAGTAGCCTTCATCGCTCCGCGAGAAGGAAGCCGAGTACGAGTCCAACATTGATTGACATGATCAGCGTCCACTCTCATCGGCTTCCTTCACGTGGAGCGATGAAGGCTACTTTTTGAAGACGAAAACGCGAGCAGGGCGACAAGATTCTCAGGCCGAGTAGTACGAAGAGCATGGCGAACAATCCTCACCCCCCCGCATCCAGAGAGAGCAACAGCACCGTATCGTCTTCGTTGAGCAACGCCTCAGGGTCCGTCACGAACCGCTCGCCACCAATGTTCGCCGTGTAGCCCGGCCGCAATGCACGACCATTCAAGCACGTCTCTGCCAACCCCGGAAACCGCTCCGCCAAATCAACGAACACATCTCCCAAGCACCGGCCCACAGCCGTCGTCACCGCCACGCCCGCCCGCGCTCGCGGAATCCCAAACAACTCGACTGTCACCGGCATGGTCATCACCCGTTTGTTGTCTCGCCTCGACACGAAATGAAGTCGGTCATGGATGGAGTTCGCTCACGGAGTCCGGAGAGAACTCGTCGAGGAACGTTTGAGGCGTCACGATGGCAACGCCTCGAAACGGATGCAGGACCAGCAGGTCGTCGTCCCCCGTGACGAGATGCGTCGCGTCACCCGAAACTGCCAGTTCCAGAAACTTGTTGTCCTTCGGGTCGCGACAGTCACTGATCGAGTCGATCACTTCGATGGATTCGGCGTCCTCAAGCACCGAGGCAAGGAACTCCTTCCGGTTCGACTCGCGCACGTAGCGATCAAATTTGGGACGGCAGATGACTTCGTCGAATTCCGCCAGCGACTCCTCAGAGAACAGCACGATCCCGCATTCGGAGGCCGCGTTGACTGCCCGGCGTGGGACCGATCGCGGCATCAACGTGGCGCTCACGAGGACGTTTGTATCGAAGACAACGCGGAGTTCATTCGTCATCGTCGTTCTTCAGCAACGATTCCAGAATCTCGGGAGTCAGGCCCTGCGACTCGGCGTACGCTCCCATTTCATCCATGATTTCGAGCAACTTGCGCTGTGGGCGTTTGAGCATGGCACGCAGTTCGAGTCCGAGCAACATTCGCAGCTTGCGACGCCGCTCGACATCGGCAGACGCGAATTCCTGCGCCGTTTCGGCATCGACTTCGATCGAGATCATTTCGGTGGTCATGGCTGGTCTTCTTTGATCACATCGACAATTGCTGCCATCCACTGGTTCGGTGCCACTGCTTCGGAGTCTTCGGAGAAGCAGTGCTCTTCGAGAGTTCGCCCGCTCATCGGCACTGCTTCTCCGAAGACTCCGAAGCAGTGGCACATCCCACGTTGTTGTCATCGCTCAAGCCGGGCCACCCCGCCCAACGCCATCACGAGTTGAATAGCGCCTTTATCGCTGCCGGTACACTCATCGTTTGCTTCGCGAACTCGGCCAGCCGTTTCTCGACCCGCTCCATGACTGCATCGACATCGGGTTCTTCATCTTCCGGCAACGCGCAAATATCCTCCGACATGACCCGCGTCCAATCGTCCGTGAGTTCCTTCTTCTTGAAGAACGTGGAGAACCCAAACTCACTCTTGTCTCTGAGCAATCGTTCTAGCACTTTCTTGCGGATCGCCTGATCCGTGGTCGGGCAGACAACCACGAAGAGCCGCAGACGAGTACCGCCAGCACGGAGCCGCACTGTCATCCAATGGTCGGGCTCGAAGGTCTTTCGTTTTCCGACGGGTGGCAGCATCTTCGCCCAAGCCGCCGGAATGAACTCCACCTCCTTCTGCTTGGTGGTGATGTGCATCCATTGATCTGGGCGATCCTCGATCCATTTTTCGATGCAACTAACGAGCCCAGACGCCGACGTGCCAACACGCTCCCAGATCAGGTCGAGGGCTCGGCGGTGGTTGGAGTAAATCCGGCGACAGAGCTTGTCGATTTCCTCGTTCTCCATGAATCTGTTCCCGATCAGACTGAGGTAATGGTCAAGAAAGACGGCGACATCGCCGCCTATCGCTCCCGCGTTCGCCTTGCGTGTGCGGGTAAACGCTTGATATAGGTCGGCGTAACTGTACGTGACCCAATCCTGATCGCTCGCCTCGTCGCCCTCGGGGGTCAGGAATACAAAGAGCCGCTTTGTGTCGGGAAACTCCGCCGCGACTGTGTCCTCGTAGCGCTGAAGCTGGTTGCCGTGCTCGCCACTGTCGACTTTGTTTTCGATTGCAATCACGAACTTGGGTTCGTCGCAGGTGAGAAGCAGGTCGATATTGCGCCACTCGCGACGAATCTCGACTCCCTGCAAGTCCGCTCCATCCAGTTCAACGGCACTAACGGGAGGCGTGAACTCCTGTTGTCGCGCCTTACGTAGGATGCCCATTAGCAAGGCCTTCAAGAACAAATCGCCTTGGCCATGGCTCTCTCCCGGCGTGAGCAGCCAAGCAAGATAGTTACTATGCCTGATCTCGACACGGGCGATGCCTAGGGCGTCAAAAATGTTGAAGCGGCCGACCTGTTCCTCAAGCTCCAAAAGGTCGTCGTTCTCGACGACAAATTGCTCCAGTGCTTGAAGGTCGGATTCTTGAATCATTGCCACAAATGCACTTCCTCTGCCCATTAGCCAAGTAGGGGGTGTCGATTTTTCGAGCCGGGTAGGGTGTGAGGAACGTAGCCCAGTAGGTCAGGCTATGCCTGACGCGATGAAGGTCGAACATCCACTTGTCGTGTTGTCAGGCACAGCCTGACCTACGGGACTCGAAGGAAAGTAGTAGCGTGAACTGTCACGCCGTCTTGAAGACCTTTGGCAGGACGCGGCTGATTGTGCCGTCGGGGGGGATGAGGTCGATCAGCTTCTTGACGATGTCGTCCGGGCGGACGCCCTCGGCTTCGGCGTTGAAGTTGGTCAGGATGCGATGGCGCAGGACGGGGGCAGCGACTGACTGCACGTCCTCGATCCCCGCGTAGGGGCGGCCGTGCAGGATGGCTCGCGCCTTCGCACCGAGGATCAGGTACTGGCTGGCTCGCGGGCCGGCGCCCCAACTGACGTATTGCTTCACGAAATCGGGAACCTTCGCGTCGCTCGTGGCTCCGTCCTGCTTGCGAGTCAGTCGTGCGAACTGCATCGCGTAGCGAATGACCGAATCGGCGACGGGAACTCGACGGACAAGGCTCTGCAATTCGAGCCACTCTTCGTAGCCGAGCACCTTCTCGACCGTGGGGGTCGTGTTGACGGTCGTCTGTCGGACGATCTCGAACTCCTCCTCCTCACTCGGGTACTGGACGAGGATTTCAAACATGAAGCGGTCGAGCTGCGCTTCGGGAAGCGGGTACGTTCCCTCCTGCTCGATCGGGTTCTGCGTGGCGAGGACGAAGAACGGGTTCGGCAGCTTGTGTCGCTTGCCGCCCGCCGTGACCTGGTGCTCCTGCATCGCTTCGAGCAGCGCGGCCTGAGTCTTCGGCGGCGTCCGGTTGATCTCGTCGGCCAGCAGGACATTCGTGAAGACCGGGCCGGGCAGGAACTTGAACTCGCGCGTTCCCGACGATTTGTCCTCTTGAATCACTTCCGTGCCGGTGATGTCGGCGGGCATCAGGTCGGGCGTGAACTGGATCCGGTTGAACGACATGTCGAGCGTCTCGGCCAGCGTCCGCACCATCAGCGTCTTCGCCAGACCCGGCACGCCGACGAGCAGCGCGTGCCCCCCCGCCAGCATCGCGACGAGCAACTCTTCGACGACCGCTCGCTGCCCGATGATGACCTTGCCCAACTGATCGACAATCCGCCGATAGGCCGCGCCGAGCCGCTCAACGGCGTCGAGGTCACTGTGAGCCGGCTGGGCATCCGCAGAAGAAACGTCAGTCACGCGAGGCACTCCGAAGTTTGAGGCTGATGTTGGCCCGCATCATCACGGAGGTAATCTGCGAATGCAAACGCTGGACGCGGCTGATCCGGATCAGTCGCTGATCACCGTTGAAACGGTGGTAACTCCCAACTCAACAGTGCGAGAACTTTCTTGTCGTCCGGATGCCGTTTCGTTCGACCGCAAGTCGCGAATATCGGCGGACGATCATCCAGAGTCACATCTTCAGAGTGCCCACTCGAACATATCGGGCATTGCCATCCGACGTGATTGCGATCATCCGGTTCCATCCCGACAAACAAGAATGTGGCCTGAACAAAGAATACCGTTTGCATTCTTGCAACGATCCGCCAACCGTGATCGTCAGGGCCTTGAGCCCAGTGTCCACTCTTACAATGGTCGTCTTCTTCTACCGGCTCGCCAAACGCCCAACTTGATTCAAGTGCTTCCCTCGCTTCCGCCTCAGTTCGCCCGAAAGCATACTCGCGACCATCCAATACAGCGTAGAACAGTTGCATCTCCACGGATTTGCAAACAGGCTCGTCCATTCACGCCTCACTTCAAAACGTGCGTTGAACAGCGAAGTCAGCGATGTCGGCGAGGATGCGCTTGGCCGTCGAGTTGGGCAGGCCCTCCAGTTGGCGGCGGGCTTCCTGCGCGAGGCTCTGCGCGCGGCGGCTGGTGTACTCGAACGCATCGCTTCGCTCAAAGTACGGCGTCAGGTGTTCGCGGGTCGAGTCGTCCGGCTGGGCGAGCAGTCGGCGAATCTCGGTCGCGTCGGGTTCCGAGGCCGTCGCCAGCAGACGGATCAGCGGCAGCGTGAGCTTTTGTTTGTCGAGATCGCTCCCCAGCGTCTTGCCGGTCTTCTTCTCGTTCCCCATCAGGTCGAGCACATCGTCGGCGATCTGGAACGCCAGACCGAGTGACCGGCCATACTGTTCCATCGCGGCGGTTGTCGCCTCATCGGCGCTGGCGTAATGGGCACCGAGATGCCCGCACAGCGCGGTCAATTCGGCCGTCTTGCCGTCGATGATCTTGAAGTATGTTTGTTCGGTCAGGTCGAGGTTGCCGCGTTCCTTGATCTGGGACAGCTCGCCCTCGCAGACGATGTTCGTCGAGCGGCCGATGCAGCGGCAACCGTAGGTCGTGGGCAGGCTGCTCGCCAGATGAAACGAATGCGTGAACAGGTAGTCTCCGAACAGCACGCTGGTCTCGTTGTTCCAGCGGGCGTTGACGGTGGCGACGTGGCGGCGAGTCTCCGCCTCGTCCAAGACATCATCGTGGACGAGCGTTGCCAGATGGATCATCTCGACGACCGCCGCGAGGACTTTGTGATCGTGCCTGATCCCGCCACACGCCTTCGCGGTCAGCAGCAGCAACATCGGCCGCAACCGCTTGCCTCGGAAACGGGTCGAGTGCTGAAGGATGTCGCTGACGTAGGGGTTTTCGCTGCGAAGTTCGTCAGCCAGAATCTGTTCGGCGTCGAGCAATTCGGCCCCGATGGCTAGGTCAACCGCCAGCAAGACCTGCATTCCATCTCCAGACGATTTATCACCGTCTGCCGAGTAGATGCGGCGTGCGTCGTCACGCAGTGGGATCATCATTGTGGCAAGCTCCAGTGTGTTCTTTGAATCCGTAGTCATCTCCGCGCTAGCCGTCGCTAAATCCGACATGGCACGCCTTAGTCGAAGCCGAGATTCACGCGAAGGTGGCACTCTTAGCAATACCGCACATGGCTCCGAAGAATTAACACCCTAACTACGATCGACGTAAAGGTCATAGATTCGGATGGAATATCTGAACGAAGTATGGCGGAGACAATGGTTCGATCTACAGGCCCCGCTCCCAAAAAAATTCGCTCGATTGAACGATCGCCAACCTCAAAGAACACCAAGACCCAAGTCAAATAAATGACTTGGGTCTTGGCATATAGAAATGGCTGGTGGTTCTGAGTTGCTTCGCCGCACCGTTGCGGTCTGTGAGTAAATTACTGATTCGAGACTGACCTATGATGCTGGTAACTTGCAAGCAAGACCAACACCGGCGGAACAGACTCTGGCTCAGTGAGCCAACATCCTTTAGAAAGGAGGTGATCCAGCCGCAGGTTCCCCTACGGCTACCTTGTTACGACTTAGTCCCAATC
>JAYTGQ010000560.1:0-1608 GCA_043733345.1 Schlesneria sp. | reverse complement strand
AAGCAGCCGAAGCCAACGAACAGTGTCGCAACCAAGGTGAGCAACGACGCGTAGTGGCGTGTCACGAAGTCCAGCTTCGCAACACAAAATAGCGACGCCACCAGAAACATCACCCAGAGGGCGAGGCGAGCACTCTGCATTCCGCCGAACCAGGACTGGTCGACGCCGATCGCGTCGATTACGTAGAAGTTGAATGCCGTCAGGCCACCAAGCATGCAGGCGAGTGCGAGGTATCTCGCTGCGGGCTTGCGGTAGACCTGTTGAAACTCCGCTACGAGCAGTTTGTCGCTTGGCGACCCGTAAGCTTGTCGTTCGTACGGCATGACCTCTCCCCGGTAGGCAGTCTCCACCGGCAACGTAGGGTCCCAGCGTCGAACTGTCAAGGCCTCGGAGCAGCGGCCGTCGTCCTCGGCGCCGCGAGGCTGAGAGCGAAAGAGGGATCTCTTCAGCGGCGCGCCAAACCGGCTCGTCTTGGATGAGAGGCATTCACCATGGCGGTCACGGCTGCGGTCGCCGCTGGTATGGCTCCCTTTGCCAACGTTAGATAGTTGACTCCGCAGCTCAAGGCAACTTCAAGTTCTGCTTGTCGGGAGCACTGGTTGGCGAAGGTCCTGAGTCCGAGATGCATGGCGAGCGCCGAAACGGCCTCTAGGACCGACGCAGCCCCGGGATCACCCGCGGCGCTGGAAATCAAGGCTGTGTCGAAAACGATCCCGTCGCAATGACAGTCAATCAGGTCGGAGAACCTTGCGTCGACACCAACGCCGCCAAGGAGAATCCGGACGCCATGGTCTGCCAATACCGGAAGCACGGCGTCGGACAGTGTTCGGCTGAAAGGAACGACGAGGCAAATCTTCTCTGACAGTCCCTTCGCGGCGACGGCCTGCGCGAACCCTTGGAAGTCCTCGTCGTCGTAATCATTCCGCACCTGCATCACGAAGAAGTCAGGGGCGGTGCCCGGCTCGGATGCCGCAAGAAGCCACTGGAGATCGTCCAGGAGCAAATTGATGTCAACCCCAGCGTCGACGATGACTTCTACGCCCGAACTTGTCGAATTATTCGACTCGTACTTGAGGAGACGGATGCTGGTTGCCGGACTCAGCTGCATCGACAGGCCCTGATTCGGGGTGCCGAAAGCGAATCGGATCGAGCGGTAAATCGCCGCTTCGATGGCCCTTTCTGTTCTCGGCTAGAGCCTTGTCATTTCGGCAACATCAGCCAAACCTTGAGGGTGGCGGCTGAAGTGTCCGTATCGCCAAAGATCGAAACGGCCGCGGAACGAGAGCTGCCAGCATTGATGCGGCTCGCGAGCTATGCCTCAACGGTGGCTTGCTCTTTTCTGGCTTCGGTGAGCTTCGACTTGATCGCTTCGAAGTCGAGCTGAATGTCTGGGTGGACGGTGTCGACCATGAAGTCGTACAGGGCAGCATTTTTCTCACGCCATCGGCCGACCGCTTCAGTCACTGGAAGAGAGAGAACTCGATGTTGAACACCGGGCGAATAGGGCAAGTGGATCATCCCCCCATAGAGGAGATCGTCGAATTGGTACACGCGGTACATCGAATCGACCGGCTCGCGACAGGTGACAATGATGTGGGTGCATCGAAG
>JAYTGQ010000559.1:0-4836 GCA_043733345.1 Schlesneria sp. | reverse complement strand
CTAACGCCCAAGAACCGGGGGGCTTACGCCGCCCCGCTCGGATGTCTCACGTTGTGCTGCCTGATCGTTTAAACGCGCGGGGCGTTGCCCACGCGGTTAAACGATGGATTTCCATCCTCGCTACTTCACGATTGGCCGCTTCGGCAGACGCGGGTGTTTCGCGCCGGGCTGCTCCAGCAGAGCCTCGTCGTTCAGCGAGGCGAGCCAGTCATGGATGACCTTCACGGCGTCTTGGTCCACGACCTTGGACGCCACATGCGGCATGCGGCCCAAGCCTGCGAGCTTCATTCGCTCCAAGATCATCGAACGGGATGGCTCACCCGGAACGAGGATGCGGGGGTCGGAGAGTTTGAACGCGCCCTGACCCGGCTTCGTGTTGATCGTCGCGGTTTGCGTGAGTGGCACGGAAGCGTGCAACTCGAACTCGGCGTTGCCGCCTCCCCAGCGGCGATGGCAGTGGGCGCAGTTGGCATGGAGGTACGAACGTGCCCGCAGGTGGAGGCTCTCTTGCGGATCGCGGTAGTCGGCGAGACTCGCCAACTCGGCGGGAGGCTGCGGCAGCTTCTCTTGGAAGACGCCGAGTTGCTCCAAAACGGCAAGCTGGTTCGCCACTTTGTCACCCGCCTGCCTGTCGCCGTAGTTGTGGCTCTTGTTCATTTGCAGCGTCGTCACGCCCAGCACGTACTTCGACGCCATCGTGTGGCACAGCGTGCATTCGGCGCGACTCGGGAACCGCCACGTTTGTTCGCGCTGTCCGCCCGGTGCAGCGGCATCTTTGATGATGAGTTTGCGATCCAGGCCCTCCGCCGGAAGTAACTCGGCGTCGGTTTGATCGTCGTTCCAAACGTAGGTGTAGCCGTACCAATACTGCGCCCCGTACTCGTCGTCGTTCCCCGGCATCTTGCGGTACTGCAGGATGCGGGTCTCCAATCGCTTCAGGCTGGCCGCGTTCCCTTTCTCAGTCTCAATCGCGAACGTCTTCACCAAGACCGTGCCATCGGGAAACCGCCAGCCGACATCGGGGTAATCCGGGCCGTGAGGATAGATGACTTTGTCGAACCCGATCTTCGTGTCGCCCGGCAGCGCGATGAACCGTTCCTTTTCGGCTCCATCCGACCAGAGCGGCGCATTAACCGAGTACGGGATCAGTCCGGCTGCGGGAATGTTGTCCTTGGTTGAGGCGAACAGACCAGTCTCGCTCAGCTTGCGCGGGAACGGTTGGGTCGCGACTTGCGGCAGTGCCTTCACGATCCGATGGAACTCGCCACTGACGAAGTCCACCAGATAGACCTCGCCCGCGCCGTCTTGAGCGAACTCGACGATGCGGACCTGCGTGTCGGCCAGCTCGCGGCTTTCAATCAGTTTGCCGTTGGCCGCGCTCGTCCCGTCATACTTCAACGACCAGAGTTTGCCCGTGTCGTAGTCGCCATAGATGTACGCCCCCTTCAACTCGGGCAGGCGGCTCGACTCAAAAACGTAGCCGCCGGTGATTGACCGGAAGTCGCTGTGCGGATGCTCGACGAGTGGCTTGATGAACTCACCCGGCCCCTGCGGCCGCTCGGGGCGAAACGGGTAGTTCCCCTCCTTGATCGACCACCCGTAGTTGCCGCCGCGTTCAATGAGATAGACCATTTCCCACAAGTCCTGCCCGACCTCACCCGCCCACAACCGCTGCTGCTTGTCGAACGAGAACTTCCAAACCTGACGATGCCCGAACGACCAGATCTCTCCCCGCGCATCGGCCTGTCCCACGAACGGGTTGTCCTGGGGAATCGCATACGCGCGGCCGGTGTCATGGTGATCGACATCAATTCGCAGGATCGAACCAAGCAAATCACGGATGTCCTGCCCGGTCTGCAATCCGTCTGCGATGCCGCTCCCATCACCGGTTGCCAGATACAGAAAGCCGTCGGGACCGAAGCGAAGACAGCCGCCGTTATGTCCGCCCGAAGGCCATTCGAGCAGAACCTGCTCGCTGGCGAGATCCGCCTCCAACTTCGAGTCGGCTTTCAACGCGCCGCTCTGCGCGTCCTTCACCGTGAACCGCGAGAGTCTGCTTCCTGTAGGCTGATCGGGCGCAAGCATTGACATCACGAAGAACTGCCCGTTCGTCGCAAACTGCGGATGAAACGCGACGCCATACACCGTCCGCTGGATGTCGATCAACACGTCGGACACGGCAACATCGGGCTTGATCTCAAACGTGACGATCTTGCCGGGCCGCGTCGCCACGCCAAACCGATTCCGCCCCGGAACCATTCCCACCGATAGCGGCTCATGCAGCTTGAGCTTCGGGAAAGCATTCTCCGTCGTGTACGGATCGGCTGGCTCGGGCGAGCCATGAATGTTGTTCGTCGTCCACAGCGCGCGCTGCTGCGTGTTGAACGGTTTCCTCGCGAGGGGCTTCGTCGCAGCAGTCGGTTCAGCACCGAGAGCCGTCCCGCTGGAGGCGCCTCCCGCATCAAGCCACATTCCCGCGCCGAACAACATCACTACGAACACGCCCGCCCACCGAAGCTTCGTCATGCCGCACCTCGCACGAGTGAATGAACCGCTGAAAGAAAACGGGCTGCCGATGAACAGCCTCGGTTGAGAAGACCCTCACGAATGAGGCGGCATTCTAGCCGGGCCTCAATCCGCCCAACAAACCACGCGATGCCAAGTCAGCAGGCGAAGAGGTTTGAACCACGAATCTCCCAGCGCGGCTCCGCCGCAACCGAAAGGAACAAGAAGATGGTGGACAAGAACATAGGAGAGAAAGCATCTGGGTCTGGCTTTCATCTTCGTGTCCACCATTTTCTTGTTGAGGTCTTCTGATGGCCCTTCGTTGGTGACGTGGGATGGTGACAAACTTCTACGGCAGCGGGTGTCACTTGTTGACGGTGCGGAAATCTTTGCGCCCTGCGAAGATTTCCGCACGGTCAACAAGTGATGCCCTTCCGCGTGGCAGCTCGTCACAATCCCGCTTCATCAACGAGCGGCGATCACAAGACATCAACAAGAAAATGGTGGACAAGAAGATGAAATCCAAGACCAGACGCGTCCTCTCCCATCTTCTTGTCCACCATCTTCTTGTTCCATTCGGTTGCGGCGGAGCCGCGCTGGGAGATTCGTGGTTAAAGCTCTTCTTCACCTTGGTCGGATCGCAAAGCGGCACGGAAGTTGGAACAATGCCGCTCACTCAGACCGACCGGTGGACGAGGCATTTGTGTTCGAACTCGGTCGGTCTGGAAACCTGTTCGAGTTCCGTTGTCACTCTTGAAGGAGACCTTTCGATGACCAACCGTTCGACCTCATGCCCCGACTGCGATGTTGTGGATCGCCGCGACTTCCTCAAGTTCGCAGCGGGAGCCGCCGCTGTGGGAGCCGCTTCGAGTTTCGGCATCCTTCCCGGTGCGTGGGCCGCCCCCAGCCCGACCAGCGCCGCTGAGACCGCTGTCGGCCGCTTCTACAACTCGCTGTCGGCCGAGCAGAAGAAGTCGATCTGCTTCGGTTTCGCCGACCCGCTCCGCCAAAAGGTCAACGCCAATTGGCACATCACCAAGCCGACGGTCAGCAGCGACTTCTACAACAAGGACCAACAGCGATTGATCGACGAGATCGTCCAGAACGTCACGTCGAAGGATGGCTATGACCGGTTGCTCAAGCAGATGGAATTCGATGATGGCGGGATCGGTGCCTACAGCGTGGCGGTCTTCGGCGAACCGGGCACGTCCGCGTTCGAGTGGGAGCTGACCGGCCGACATCTCACGCTGCGCGCCGACGGCAACAGTGTGGACAAGGCGGCGTTCGGCGGCCCGATCGTCTACGGCCACGGCGAAGAGAATCCGAAAGAGAACCTGTTCCTCTATCAGACGCAGCAAGTCAACGAAGTCTTCAAGGCGCTCGATGCCAATCAATCGAAGCTGGCTCTCGTGGCGACCGCTCCCAAAGAGGACGCCGTCTCGCTGCAAGGTGAGCAAGGTAAGTTCGCGGGGATCGGTGTCGGACAGCTCTCATCCGATCAGAAGCAGCTCGTCGAGAAGACGCTCAAAGTCCTGCTCGCTCCGTACCGTCAAGAGGACGCCGATGAAGCGATGGAGATCGTGAAGTCCACCGGCGGGATCGACAAGCTACACATGGCCTTCTACCAGCAAGGCGATCTCGGCAACGACAAGGTCTGGGACATCTGGCGCGTCGAAGGCCCGTCATTCGTCTGGCACTTCCGCGGCGCGCCGCACGTCCACGCCTACATCAACATCGGTATGGCCGCTCCCGCGAAGAGCTGAGATGGCGCGGTGTTGTTCTCGTTCCCAAGCTCCGGCTTGGGAACGAGGGCGAATGCCTAACCGTTATAGCACGCGACTCTCTTTGACTGCCGCGTTGACATTGCTGGCTACTGAAGCAATTCACATCGCCAAATTGGAGTCCCGAGCAGCAGGGCCAGCGAGCGCACTGGGCTGACGTGAGGGAGTGGGCGGTTAGCGCGAAGCGATGTCAGCTTGTAATGTAGTCGGCCGTGTGGATCTGTATAGATCGCGGTGCAGGGAGGCTGACCGATGAGTGATTTCGTGAGCGTTGGTTTGGAGCGTGATCGCCTCTTGGAGCTCGGAAAGTATTTCGAGAGTCTGGAGGATCCGCGTTCGTCCGTGAATCGGCGGCAGCCGTTGGTGAGTGTGATCGTCATCGCCCTGAGGGGGATTCTGGCGGGTCGGGTGGTCCGACGGCCATCGCGGCGTGGGCAGAGTTGAACAAGCTCCGGTTGTTGGGCGTGCTGGACCTGCCGCACGGCATCCCCCGGAAGGATGTCTTTCGGCGTGTCCTGTCGATGATGACGCCGGCCGCCTTTCAGGTCTG
>JAYTGQ010000558.1:0-4837 GCA_043733345.1 Schlesneria sp. | reverse complement strand
GTCCGACGCATCGACCTTGGCCTGCATCCACTTCTCGACATTCGCCCGAGCCAGCAGCGCGACATAACTGCGACACGCCGCGAACAGCCGCTCGCGCGCGGGGCCGTCACCACGCTGGGCCAGCGCGAGACATTCGTGCATCGAGGAGGAAGATGTGTCGGACATGATGCGGATTCCAAACAGGGCGATGCGCAATTCAAGGAAGCAGCAGGCGAACCACGGGTGTCCCAGCGCGGGCCTTGCCCGCAACCCAATGAACCCAGAACCAGAATGACAAAATGATGAAGCACAAAATTATGGAAGAGGTCCGCAAGCACACCGACCACCTGACTTGATGATTTTGTGCCTCATCATTTTGCCAAACTCAACTTGTCGAATTTGCGACGCCTACGAAGAAACAAAACGTGAGTTGTACGGAGAGCACGATCAGAAAAGGAAATGAGGAACACGCGTGCCGCGCCCGACAACGATCAAATTATGGCGAGCGGGGTGGCGCTCAGGACTTGCTCATTCTTGGTCTTCGTCTGATGCATTTTCCTCTGATCCGTGCCCTCCGTGAAATCCGTGGTTTCAACGCTTGCTGCTCGTCGTCGTCTCTCAAGGCCAACGTCCGTCTTATCGGTTCATCCTACGTTTTGGGGGGATTGCCGATTCCAGTCGGAGGGATGATGCCTTCCGTTTTCATCCCGAAGGGATTTCAGAAATTAGCCGGGGGTTGAGCGTCCGCGACACCCCCGGTGGGCAGTCCTCGAACTGGGATTGGCATCCTGAAGGGATGCGGGCAAGTTCCCCATCCCAGCCAGATGGCACCGTGCCAGCATCCCTTCAGGATGCAAATCACTCTGACCGAACGCTTCCGGGGGTGTCGCGGACGCTCAACCCCCGGCTAATCGCTGACATCCCTTCAGGATGAAGAATCCCGCCGACTGCTGTTTTGCTCCAACCGGCAATCCCCCCAAAACGTCGGATGAACCGTCTTATCCCGCTGGCGGGGGCGATGCAACAATCTGGCAAATTCCGCGTGATACTCTGCCAACCGAGCCGCCCTTGCCTGTAGAACAGGTTTTCATTGCGATCGCGTTGTCGTGTCGCAGTTGCTTCACTTTGCGAGGCCCTCATGGAATTCATCGTTTTTCTCTGCTTTGCGGCCGTCTGTTGGCTGCTCGTGTCGCCGTTCTTCGTCTTCTCGTTGTGGAACCGATTGAACGAGATGGAAGAGCGGATCATGCGGCTCCAGAAGCAAGCCAGTTCGCGGACTGAACCAACTCGCGAACCGCCCGCGATCCCGGTGGCAGCGGCTTCGTCCTACGAGATGCCGCAGGTGGGAACCGCATCGAAGCTCAACAAGGAAGTGCCGCTGATGGAGTTGCTCGCGCCGAGGCCCTCGCACAGTGAGGCGTCTCATGCGACGAAGAGGGTTGAGCCGGAAACGGCCTCCGTGACGGAAGCCTTGCTCAATGAGAAGCGCGAGCGAAACGCGGCAGTGGTGCCTGACCCCACGCGGATTGTGGGCGGAGGTCGAGAAGAGCGGACGGGCAGGAGTGCCCATCCTACAAGTGAGGAATCGTCTACGTTGGAAGAGATTCTGGCGGGGAAGTGGCTGACGTGGGTGGGAGCGTTGGCGGTCATCATCGGGGCGGGCTTCGGGTTCAAGTATGCGGTCGATAACGGGTGGCTTGATCCCTCGCGGCGCGTGATCCTCGGATTGATCGTCGGCGCGTGCAGCTTTGCTGGCGGTGCGTTTGCGATGCGGCGCGATTACCGGTTTCTCGGGCAAGGACTGACCGGCGCGGCGATGGGTGTGCTGTACATGTCGTGCTTCGCGGCTCACGAGTGGTATGGACTCGTGCCGTACTCGGTCGCGTTCTTCGGGATGACGCTGACGACGGCGATCGGTCTCGCGTATGCGGCACGGTTCGATTCGCAACCGACGGCGTTTCTCGGGTTGCTCGGCGGGTTTCTGACACCCGTGATGTTGCAGGGACAAGGCGATCCATTTTGGGTGTTGTTCCCGTATCTGTTGATGCTCGACGCGGGCGTGCTGTGGGTGGCGGGCCGACGACGGTGGTTGGGCGTGCAGAACTTGGCGTTCGTCGCGACCTGTCTGTCGTGGTACATCTGGCTCGGCGCGTATCAGCACTTCAATCCGGTGACGTTTCATCAGGTCGGCCCGTTCTGGCCGGCGCTCGCGTTCCTGACTGCGTTCTTCTGCGAGTTCGCGGCGATGGGCGTGATCTTCAACATCGTGCGGCAACAGCCCGCGAAGTCGGGCGACTTCTTCCTGATCCTCGCCACACCGGTCGCTTACTTCGGCGCGGTTTACGGTCTGACGTACCAAGTCTTTCCGTTCTGGCAGGGTCTTTTGGCGCTCGGCATGACGGTGATCTATGGCTACCTCACCGTGCTCTGTGCGCAGCTCAATCCGAGCGGCAAGTCGGTCGCGGCGGCGCTGGCGGGACTGGCGGGAACGTTCCTCATCATTGCCGCGCCGCTGCAATTCACCGGGCACTGGGTGACGATCGCGTGGATTGCCGAGAGTGTTTTACTTGTCGAGATCGGGCTGAAGTTCCGCGAGAAGACGCTCACGCTGACGGGCCTCGCGCTGCTCGCCAAGGTGCAGATCATTCTGCTCATCTACGCGCTGGCCACGTTCGCCGATCCGGTTGGTTTCCAGACCGCGTTCGTGCGGAAGGAGTTTCATCTCATCAACGGCCCGGCCGCGCTCGAGACCTCGTGGAGCAACATCTTCAACGGGCGATCCTTCAGCTATCTCGTGGACGTGCTGGGACTATCGTGGTTGGCGTGGAGTTGCCGTCGCCGGGCGAAGGCGGGTCAGAACGACGACCTGTTCGGGATGAAGAGCCGCGATCTCGAACTGTGGCTGACGGCGGGAGTCCCCTTGATCGCGCTGATGCTCGCGATCACCGAGACCTTCGTGTGGGGAATGCTCCGGCAGTGGCATGGCCTGACGATCCTGAGCGGCTTCACGATGTGGGCCGCGCTGGCGGGAGTCACCCTGATCGCCTGGTCGGTCTTCATCGGGCCGCGTCTGCGGGAACGACTGGGTTGGTTCCTGTTCGTGCTGATGAGCGGGGCGTTGCTGCTGAACCTGGGTTGGACGAGCGTCGGCATCATGGAACGCGGCATCGACGACGCGAACTGGGCCGCGCAGTGGTGGCTGTTCCATCCGCGCGGATTTGGGTTCTTGAGTGTGTTGGTCGCGGGGGTGTTGACGGCGCTGGTTTACAAGGTGGCGGCAGGGCGGGAAGAAGACCCCCTCACCCTAACCCTCTCGCCCGAAGACGGGAGCGAGAGGACAAGGCTAAGAGATGAAAGAGTGTTGCTCGACGTGCTGTTCGGTGGTGGGGCGTTTGTACTCGCGCTGACGATGGTGTTGCTGGAGACATTTGCGTGGGGCAAGACGCACGGTTGGACGGGCGGCTCGATTCTGAATGCCTTTGTCACCTGGGTGTCGTTGTTCGGTGCGGGGCTGGCCGTGTGGAAGTTCGTGCGGCGCTCGGTGGGCCTCGACGGGTTACTTGTGGCGACGTTCGTGCTGCTGGGAAGCTTCCTCGCGATGGACTCGATCGTCACGCTGAATCACTCTCAGCACACACTGCGTGTGACTCCAGTGGTGGAGGCTGTGGGAGGCGGTTTGGCGACAGACGCCGCTGTCGATTGGTGGCTGCTCAATCCGCGCGGATTCAGCTTCCTGTTGGCGATTGGCGCGACGGTGTTGACCGCGTGGCTGGAACGATGTCTGCGGCTGACTCGAGCCAACGCGAACGAGTCGCTCGACAAAGCCATGACGCGTGGTGAGCAGTTCGGGCTGATGGCGTGCTTCGTCGGGCTGGCGATGGTGCTGTTGGAGACGACCGCGTGGAGCGTGCCTCACCATTGGTTGGAAGACACGCTGGCGAGTAGCCTCGCGCTGGGGACGGCTCCGTTTGCGTTGGGCCTCGCCGTGTGGGCCGCGTGGTATCGCCGCCGCGTGTTGAACGGAGCGGTTGCGAGCGTGTTCGTGGTGCTCGGCATCTGTCTGTTCGTGTCGGGGATCACCGCGCTCGATGGTTGCTCGACGGTCGTCGCGGGCTTCACCGGTGAGCCTGTGGTCCGCCTGTGGCTGCTCCATCCGCGTGGGGCTGCGTTCGCGATCGGCATCGCTGCGGCAGGGGTTGCCGCCGCGTTCTATCTCCGCGCGTCCGGCGACAATGGCGCGCATCGACTCGCCGCCGGTCCTGATCGCGGCACGTTCGAGTTCGATGCCGATGCGCTGCTGTACAGCCAGACTCTCGGTGTGAGTGCGTGGTTGACGGGGCTGGCGCTCGTCACCATCGAATCGATCGCACAGGGAGCGGCGCGACATTGGCAAACCGAGACGAGTCTCGCGATCACGCTCTCATGGACGGCTTATGCGCTCGGCACCTTGATCGCGGGCATCTACTGGCGCAGTGGAACTGTCCGCGTGTTGGCACTGTCGGTCTTCCTGCTGACGGTGGCGAAGGTCTTCCTGTTCGACATCTGGCACCTCAACACGGTCATTCGGTTCTTCGCGTTCGGTTCGCTGGGAGTGACGCTACTGTTGGTGTCGTTCTTGTACCGACACTACCGCGAACGGATTCGCTCGTGGATCGCGCCGCAGGAAGAATGATGGCTGATATCTCCCAGCGCGGCGGAGCCGCAACCAAAGGGAACAAGAAGATGTTGGACAAGAAGATAAAAGCCATATCCGTTTTTTGACGTTTCCGACAAAAGTCGATTCCCACGCCGGTCGTAGCTGAATTCGCAAGAATTCAGACTCAAATGAACGAGCGTCTGAACTCTTGCGAGTTCAGCT
>JAYTGQ010000557.1:0-1615 GCA_043733345.1 Schlesneria sp. | reverse complement strand
CTCGCCGGACCCAGAGGGTGCCCCGGGCTGTTCCGTCCGGCCAAGGCCCCTGCTTCGGTCGTCCAATCCTCACGAAGGTCATACCATCAACCGGAGAGTCGGATGCGGGAAACCCGCCCGTCCGGTTCGGAGGGAGGGGGGACTCAAACCAATGAGTCCTCCCTACCCTTATCCTCTGCCGCCCTCCGGGCTGAAGAATGCTCGTCAGCTTTCAAACAGGAATTGCTCAAGTAAGGTCGCCTCTCTCGGAATCACGCCTTACATGCAAGAGCCAACGCTGCTGCTGCGACTCGCGATGTTTCATTTCCCCGGCGGAGATGGCTATCTGTGCGGGTTGCTGTTGTTTTGTTTGGCTCAAATGGGACTCAGTTGCAACTGTTCCGAACGATGGCGACGGCCGTTGACCATCACGTCGCGAATCGGGTTGGCTTGGTCGTTCGTCCTGCCGTCTCCGACACCACGTTGGTTGCTCATTCTGTTCGCCGCGAGCTTGTTGTGGTTGACCATTGAAGTTTGGCGGTCGAAATCGGCGAGCGACACCATCATTCGTGCCTCGCGTTTGCAGCGCGTTCGGCAATTGAGTTGGCTCAACTGCGCTTGTGCCTTCGCCGTCGTGTTGTCGGAGTTGCCCTATCGTTTCTCTCCGTCTGTTGGAAATGTTTCGTCTGATCGCCTGTCCGTCGTGGCCGATTCCGTGACGGCGGGATTAAACGATGGAGAAGACACCTGGCCGCAGCGACTCGCACGCAGTTCGCTTTGGAATGTCACCGACGCATCGCAACCCGGCGCGACGTTGAAATCGGCTCGTCAACAAGTCGATTTGCTCGATGCAGAACCCTCTGTACTGCTGCTCGAAATCGGGGGCAATGATCTGTTGGAGGGACTGCCGGTCGCTCAATTTGAACAAGACTTGGAACAGCTTCTCAGCGCCGCTCGCCAACCGGGCCGAACGGTACTGATGTTCGAGTTGCCTCTGCCGCCACTGGCATTTCGCTATGGAGAGGCTCAACGGCGACTGGCTGCCAAGTACGAAGTCGCACTGCTCCCGAAGCGACTGTTCATCGGGGTGCTGACTTCATCGGGAGCCACCGTCGATGGCATCTATCTCTTGCCGAAGGGCCACGAACTGATGGCCGAACTCGTCAAGAAACGGCTTGGTGTCGAGGCGACTCCACGAGACGACACCGGTCGCTATCAGCACGTTGGCCCACGTGAGACCGCTCGCGGGTGAGAATGGCACATTTCACACTAACCCGAAGCATAAGCGAGGACGTGCGTTGCATCCTCGCTTACGCTTCGGGTTAGTGTCAGCTTCTCCCGCGAGCGGTATAGCAGCCTGTTGAACACCCCTTATAGGACGGGCACTCTTGCCCGTCTTTCCGCTTGAAAAGCGACGGGCAAGAGTACCCGTCCGACCTTTTTCAACAGGCTGTCAGTTCGACTTTTGCAGTTTATATGGCTAGGGCGACGGTGTTTTCCAGGAGTTGCAGGAGTTTTCGAGACTCCGGTCCTGCGATCGCCCACTTCAAAACCTGTTGTCGGATACTGAGGCGGCGGAGTGTGGCGAGCCTGTCGGCGAACGACGGGGCGGTTTTGGTGGTGTACCACGGGCAGA
>JAYTGQ010000556.1:0-12580 GCA_043733345.1 Schlesneria sp. | reverse complement strand
CGCCCAAGCACCGGGGGCTTACGCCGCCCCGCTCAGAAATGTCTCACTTTGTGCCGCATACGGTAATAACGTTTGTTGTATTCGGCATCCGCCCCCATCGCCGCACTTCTGTAACCGACTGCATTCCTCAACGGAACGGACTTCGCGACGGGACGCCCCAACGTCGCTGATTGACCGTGCCAATGCCTGACGTGATACTCGCCCGCCGTGACGAATTGCTTTCACTACGTCGATTGAGGATCACCTCATGCCGGTCAGATTTTTCTCTGCCATCTGTGGACTGCTGCTGTCGGGAGCGATGGCTGTCGCGCAGGAGGCGGCTCCGGACGATGTCTATTCGACGCGCGTGAAGCCGCTGTTGGCGAAGCAGTGCGGGGAGTGTCATGGCTCGCAGAAGCAGCAGTCGGGGCTGAGGATCGACTCGGCGAAAGGGATGCTGGAAGGGGGCGACAGCGGGACGGCCGTTGTGCCCGTTGACTCGTCAAAGAGTCTGCTCGTGCAGGCCATCTCGGGGGCCGAGGGCGTGTCGAAGATGCCGCCCGAGGGACCGGCGCTCAGCGCCGATGAGATCGCTTTGATTCGCAAGTGGATCGATGACGGAGCCAAGTCTCCCGCGAATGAGATCACCGACGCAGCCTCCTCAAAGCAGAGCGATCACTGGTCGTTCCAGCCTGTCCGGCGACATCCCGTTCCCGCCGTGAAGCAACCCGCCACCGTGCGCAGTCCGCTCGACAGCTTCGTCGTCGCGCGACTCGATCACGACCAGATCGCACCGTCCCCGGAAGCTGATCGCGCGACGCTCTTCCGCCGCGCGACGCTCGATCTGCTGGGAGTCGCCCCAAGTCCCGAGGAGCTGCACGAGTTCCTCAACGACATCGCGCCCGATGCCTACGAACGGCTGGTCGATCGGCTGTTGGCCTCGCCCCATTTCGGAGAACGTTGGGGCCGCGACTGGCTCGACGCCGCGCGCTATGCCGACTCGAACGGCTACACCCGCGACCAACCGCGCACGATCTGGAAGTACCGCGATTGGGTCGTCGAGGCCTTCAACCGCAACCTGCCGTTCGACGAATTCGTCATCGAGCAACTCGCCGGTGACATGCTCCCCCACGCGCGGCTCGACCAGATCGTCGCGACCGGCTTTCACCGCAACACGCTCATCAACGAAGAGGGCGGCACCGACCCCGAACAGTTCCGCATCGAAGCGGTCGTCGATCGCGTGAACACGACGGGCACAGTCTTTCTCGGACTGACGGTCGGCTGCTGCCAATGCCACGATCACAAGTACGATCCGCTCAGCCAGCGCGAGTACTACCAACTGATGGCCTTCTTCAACAACGCGGCGTTCAGTGGCGGCGACCCGGCCGCGCCGCGTGTCGATGTCCCGTCGCGCGAGCAGTTCGAGAGTGGCGAACCTGATCGTCAAAAGACGATTCGCGCCGAGATCGCGAAGCTCGACAAACAGATCAAAGCCTCGACCGCAGCGATCCTCAACGACCAGTACGAGTGGGAGCAGACGCTGACCGACGACGACAAAAAGACGCTGCCGTTCAACGTGAAGAACGGCGTCGATCTCCCGCCACGCGACCGCTCGGCCGTCCACAAACGCGATGTCGATGCCTATTTTCGCACGCTGCCCACCGCGCGCCAAAAATACCCGCAGCTCGAACAGATCGCGAAGCTCCGCGCCGACGAACCGAAGTTCCCCTCGACGATGGTCATGCAAGAACTGGCCAAACCGCGCGACACCTTCATCCACCTGCGCGGCGACTTCTTGCGTAAGGGAGCCAAAGTCGAACCGGCAGTGCCTGCGGTACTGGGAAAGGTTGAGGGTGGAGGGTCGAAGGTTGAAGAGCAGAAGAACGTGGTTGAAGAAGGTGAAGGGGCGAAGGTTGAGAGTCAGCAGGAAGAACCTCAACCCAACGTGCCGTCTTCGTCTTCACCATCAACCCTCAACTCTCAACCCGCAACCCGCCTCGACCTCGCCCGCTGGCTGACCGCACCCGGCAACCCACTCACTGCGCGCGTCACCACGAACCGCATCTGGCAGAAGTATTTCGGTCGGGGACTCGTCGAGACCGAGAATGATTTCGGCACTCAGGGAACGCCGCCATCGCACCCCGAGTTGCTCGACTGGCTCGCGACTGAGTTCGCGGGAGAGTCGAGTGTTGAGGGTGGAGAGACAAGAGCCAGAAAATCGGCAATCGCGTCGTCGTTCCCTTCTGGCTCTCAACCCTCAACCCTCAGCTCTCGACTCTCATGGGACACTAAACGCCTCCACCGCCTCCTCGTCACCTCGGCCACCTATCGCCAGTCCTCACGCCACCGGCCCGAGTTGGCCGAGAGCGACCCCGTCAACAAGCTCCTCGCGCGGCAGAGCCGTCTGCGTCTCGACGCTGAGATCATTCGCGATGCGGCTCTCGCGGCGAGCGGGCTGCTGACAACGGAACTCGGTGGGCCGCCGGTCTATCCGCCTCAACCTGACGGCGTGTTCGACTTCACTCAAGACAAGAAGCCGTGGAAGACCGCGACCGGTTCCGATCGGCATCGCAAGGCGATGTACACGCAACTCTGGCGGTCGAGCCTTTATCCCGCGATGACCGTCTTCGACTTCCCCGACGCCAACGTCACCTGCACACGCCGCGTCCGCTCGAACACTCCGCTGCAAAGCCTGACGCTCGCCAACGACCTGACGTTCATCGAGTTCTCACGCGGCCTCACCTCGCGCTTACTGGCCACTCCCATGAGCGACGACTCGCAGCGCCTCACGTTCGCGTGTGAACTTTGTCTGTCGCGCACGCCGTCGTCCCAAGAACTCGCCCGCTTGCGAGGCTACCTCGACGAACAACGCGCTCACTTCGCGAGCGACCTCAAGTCCGCCACCG
Source organism: Schlesneria sp. (assembly GCA_043733345.1). Taxonomy (GTDB): domain Bacteria; phylum Planctomycetota; class Planctomycetia; order Planctomycetales; family Planctomycetaceae; genus Schlesneria. Next base: position 9,695 of record JAYTGQ010000556.1, on the reverse strand, counting down.
ACTTCGCCCCCAAGCCGCTCCCCGCCGATGTCACTCCCCCCGAAGCCGCCGCCTGGATGGCCGTCTCCCGCGTCCTGATGAACCTCGACGAATTCATCACTCGCGAGTGACCCAAAGTAGCCTTCATCGCTCCGCGTGAAGAAAGCCGAGCGCGAGTTCAGCGTTGATTGTTCCAATCACGTCGTATCGCAATCGGCTTCCTTCACGCGGAGCGATGAAGGCTACTTCCCGGCCGACTCATTCAACTCAGCCAGCTCGACGAGCAGCCGTTCCAACTCGCGCAGGTACTCATCACCCGCCAGCTTCGATTTGTGATCGCGCAGTGTGAGGACGGCTCGTTCGAGTTCGTTCCGTCGCTTCAAGACATCGGGCGGCAGCGCCGAGTCCGTCGCGTTGCGGACGAGGTGCCATTGGTGAGCGTGCTGTCCGTCGAGCGGCTTGCCGTCTTTGGTCACTTCAATCGGCATGAGGCCCCGGAACTGATCGGCCCGCACACCGAGACCATCGCCGCTGTCGTCGAGCAGCGCGTGTTCGGTGAGTAAGCGGCCATCGGTCGAATAGAACTCGGCCGTGCGACGCGCGGCGGCGAGATACGCCTCCCACAACGACGTTTGATTGTCCTTGTCGAGATCGGCTTGCGGATCGGCGATGGCCCGCGAAATGAAGTCGCCGAATCGTGTGAAGTTCTGCTCGGCGCCGCTCTTCGTCGCCGCGATGACGACCCGATTCGGTCCTGCCAATGCCGACAAGAACGGAGCGCTGGCCGCAGCACAGTTCACAACTGCGGTCGGCCGCGCGACGGGCTTCAGCCACTCGGCCAACTCCTTCGCCGAGACATCCGGCCCACGCAGATTGAACTTCGCCTCGCGCCGATCAAACGTCCCGTGCCCGATCAGCACGATCCACAACTCGGCGTTCTTCTCCGTGGAAGCCGCTGCAATCGCCGCCTGCAACCGCGTCCGATCGACCTCGTTCGAGTCACCCGCTTCCCGCCCAATCGCGATCACCTTATGCCCCGCTTGCTTGGCCGAGACGATCCACCGATCCGCCCACTCCTGAAACAACTTCTCATACGTCACGGCCCCTTCCGCCCCCACGACCACAATGACGGTCGGCTTGTTGGTCGAGATCGCTTTCGCACCCATTGTTGCATCTGCAGAGCAAAGGCTTCTGGACGAGAGGAGACTCAGCAGCGCTCCGATGACGAACAGGAACCAGCGGCCAACGGCTGTCGGCCTGTCAGCCTTCAGCCGTCTGGCGTTCCCGTTCCGACTCCTGACTTCTGACCTCTGGCTTCTCTTCCTCACAGCATCCCCACAATCGTCTCTGGTCGATTCAGAAATCTCACACGGCCGTGAGAGACAAGACAAAATCATGTGCCACAAAATGAGGAAGTCCACATCGAAGGCTCCTCGCGCGATGCCGCGCCTCATCCCATCCTGATGTGGATGCCTTCGGCTTTCCTAATTCTGTACCACATCATTCTGTCTTTCTCTGTGTGCCATTTTGAAGTGGCTCACGCTGCTCACGGCAACCCCCGATAGCGTCTCAGGCCCCATTCGCCACACAGGCAGCCGACGATCAGCAGCCAGACCCACGACTGATGCCACAGCGGCGTTGTGTAAGCTTCGGTGAGCGGAGCTTTTTTCATCGGCAGCGACTTCACGAAGGCTTCCAGATTGCCCTCGCTGACCACCTCGCCGCCGGTCTGCTTAGCGAGCGATGTCAACAGATCCACGTTGGGGGCGACACGCTGGAACTCGTCGGCGGCGGGATCGGCCACCCAGCCCGTTTCGGATTTGCCGAGCGGCTGGCCGTCGCCGTCGATCACTTCGACGCCGACGTGGTACTTGCCCGATTGGCGCGAGGCGAACGTCGTCTCGTACAAGCCCGCTTCGGCGAGAGACGGTTCGGCCGGTTGAGTCACCGTCGTCCCATCGGGTAGATGCAGCGTGACACTCACCGCCGCGTTGTCTTGCGGTTGGAACTCATTCGTCCGGATGCGGGCTTCGAGGCGAGTGAGCGGCTGGCCGATGTCGTCTCGCTCGGAGACCTTCAACTCGATCCGATCGGGCACGTCGGCGATGAGCCAGCGCACCATCTGCCGCCACGCTTTGCCGAGGTCATCCCGTTCGCGCTGCTCGTCGGTCCGTTCGATCTGCCAGCGCCAGAGGTCTCCGATTAGCATCGCCGAACACCGGCCGCGACCAAAGCGTTGCACGGCCAGCGCGGGATGCTTCTGTCCCGCGACATCGGTCACTTCGGCGATCACCGTCGCACCGGGCTTGAGTCCCCCGGTGCGGTTGAGCGTGCGAAAGTTCGGCAATTCCTTGAGCCGCTGTTGTTCTTCGGTCTCCGTCGAACGCAGCCGCGCCCACGGTTGCAGCCAGCCGTCGCGAGTCAGCGTCAGCCGGAAGCCGCTCGCAGTGACCGCGTTCTCCATCGCCGAGGCCGCGTCGAGATAGAGCGGTAACATGCGGCCAACCGGTGTCTTGTCGTAGCCGCCGTGATGGAAGGACTCCGCCCCGCCGAGCATCAGCAAACCGCCGCCACGCTCGGAGACGAAGCGTTCCAGTAGGGCCAGCTGATCGGCCGTGAAGAACTTCGCTTCGAGATCGTCCACGATCACCGCGTGGAACTGGTAGAGGTCTTCGGCCTTCTTCGGGAAGCCGTCGCGCAGTTCGTTGGGATCGCGCGTGTTGAGCCGCACCAGCACCGGCTGATCGTAGCGCTCGGTCTCTTCGGTCGTGCGGTCGAAGCCGCGAAAGAGCGGGTTCGTCGATTCGCCGTCTTTGCTCCGCCAGTCGAACTTCGGCTCGCGACGAGCCACGCGGATCACGCCGGTCAGGTGAACCTGCTCGTCCGACTCGATGGCTCGTTTCAGAAACTTGAACTCCCAGTTGGGCCGTCCCGACAAATAGAGGATGCGGTACGGACCCGCTCCGCGATCGACGGCCACCAGCCGCCGGTTGTTCGCCGCCGTCGATTCGTCTTCGATCTTGATCGCGTCCGATGCGATCTTCACCTCGTAGTACGACAACCCCGGCTTGAGTGGCTTGATCTGGAACCGAAACGCCAGCGGCGACGAGTCACTGCCAAACGCTTGCGTCTCCTCTTTGACGATCTTCCCGTCCTCATCGAGTACCTTCGCCGTGACCTTCGACTTGGCGAGGCCGAGCTGCGAAACATCCGCCTGAATCGTGACGGGTGCATCCTCAAACGCGGTTGTCGTCACGGTGAGATGACTGATCGCCAGATCGCGATGTCCATCGCCGCTGCCCACGATCACGGGATAGATCGGCGGCAGTCTGGCCGCATCGAACGTAGCCTCGTGCAAGTCGGTCGCGATGCCATCGGTGAAGAGCAGCACACCCGCGAGCGGCCGATCCCTGAACCGCTCCTTCAAGTTGGCCAGCACCGCGTGGAGGTTCGTCCGCGACCCGGAAAACTCCAGCCGCGAGAAGTCAGCCACGCTTTGCAGCCGCGCATCGAAGGCATACCGCCGCACATCAAAGTCCTGCGCGAGCCGCACCTGCCACGCAGCCTCTTCATTCGTCAGCAACTTCTTCAGCGAGTCGCCACGTGCCGCATCAGCCTTCGGATCGCGAATCGTCAGGCTCTGGCTGTCATCGGCCAGGATCGCAAACAGATTCGCCCCTGGCCGCGCCCGCTGCCCACTCCACAACGGCTCGATCAGACAGAGGCAAAGCAACCCCAGCGCAACAGCCTTGCACACCCCGGCCATCCACCGAGTCCGCGCATTCAGCAACGCTGTCGAGTACCGCCACCCAACAACCAGTGCCGCAACCACCGCCAGTCCAAGAGCCGGTGCGATCCATTCCCGACCGCCAATAACGAGTGAAGCGAGCATGTGTTGCGATATCTTTTCCAGTCCCCTCGCCCCGCCCTGTCTTCAGGAAGGAACACAGACGGGAAGAGGGTTAGGGTGAGGGAGCTTCGGCTTCTCGTCCAGTCGGTCGATCTCTGTCCGCTCCATAGATGCTCAACGCGACTACCACGCCGAGTTCGCCCGCCAACCGCAATAGCTCAGGCGGCAGTTCGTGAGTTTGGTGGATCGTATCAGTCCACCAGAACAGGCCAATATTCAGAATCATCTCATCGACACCGGGAAACGCGGCCAAGCGTTCCAGTTCAGCGCGGTCTTCGGTCAAGAACTCGATCGAATCCTGAACCTGTTGTTCCAAGCCGTCTTCGTCGTAGTCCGAGATTCCGAAGTAAAACCCCGACCGGTCGAACAAGGGTTTGATCGGATGGTTGGTCGAAGTTCCACGGTGGTAGACATCATCGGTGTCCTCCTGCCACCGCGATGCGGACCAAAAGACATCAACATCGAAGTCCACTCCAGATGCTCTGAAAACGCAGCCCGGCATTGTTGTTTACCTTCAGAGTGGACCTCTGCCACAACACGCTCTTATGACCCAGCGACGATCTTTCGGTCTCTCCTTTCAGCCTCCCCCCTATGACTGCAGTGCCAAGACAGGGAGGCCGAAAGATGAAAACGTGTTGTTCGCTGACGGGTGCGTGAAGTCTTCGCTCAGCCCGTTCCTAGTCCGCGGTCGTAGGCTTCGAGGTCGCGCATGTAGACCGCCAGTGTGGACTGCAAGGTTTCCCGGCCAATCTGCCAGCGCGGCGTTTCGTCAGTGTAGCGGTGACAGTGATCGACCAGCAGGCGGTGCATGAACTTGAATAAGTGTCGGGGCACGCGCAGGCGAGCCAGTGTGCTGACGAGTTCGGGTTCCGAGATCGAGTCCTCGAACCATGCCTTCAACTTTGCGGGGGCCGACGGCTTCGATGAGTTGGCGTTGTCTGAGGTGGCCCCGGAACTCGACGCGTTCGATGCGGTCAATACCGGCGGAGAGTTGCTGGCAGTGATGCGGTCGTTGGCGAGGTCATAGAGCGACTCACCCGTCCACTCCAGCGAACGGATCAGATTCTGTTTGTCGAGCCGTGAGCGTTCGTAAAATTCCTTGTCCTCGCGCGCGAGGAAGAAGCTGACTTCAATCGGCAGCAGCAGTTTGAAGCCGAGGCCCGCGTGCTTAAGGAACTTGTTGTCGAACATCGGCCAAAGGAACGCTTTCATTCGCTCGGCCGAGCCGTTGATGAGATGCGGCTCGTCCACGCGGTCCACCAGAATCGTAATGGACTCAAACCCGGCCGTCTTGAGGATGGCCTGCAACTTGCCGAGCAACTCGTAGCGATCGTCGCTGCGGTCGCGCGACGGAACGGGCTGGCCCGTGATGTCCTTCGCTTCGAGACTCGTCAATGTCCCGCGCAACGTGTTGGTCTGACGGTCCAGCACGCGAATCTGTCGGTTGATCTTCCACGCCAGCCAGAGCGCGGTGGATTGTCGGATCAGCCACGGCAGCCAGCCCGCGACGATGATCAGCCAGACCCACCACGAAGAGAAAAAGCTCGCCAACCACCCGAAGTCCGCCAGAATTCCGAACATCCCCAGCGAGACCGCCGCACCGATGCCGAGTTCCTTCCATGTCTGCCAGTTCGAGAACCGCAGCTTGCGACGAAGACTGGTCCAGCGCGTCTGCAACGCCACGTCAGTGCTGCGGTCATAGAAGGCCGCGAGTAACAAGAGGTCTCGCTTTTGAGGCCGCGTCAGCTTTTGAAGTCGCTCGCCCTGCACTTCAAACGGCAGCGTTTTGCCATGGGTGCGCTCGTTGAGAATGTCATCAATGAGCTGCGTGACGGCGAGCGACAGGATGCAGTCGATGTGGTCCCACAACCGCCACCGCGCGAGCGTCCGCTCGGGCGTCGCACCGGGCCACGAGACCTTCCCGTTGAAGCAATCGAGAAACGGGTTGAAGTCGTCGTACTCGATGACGAACACCCGCGCGTCGGGATGCTGCGTGTTGTACTCGGAAGTATGTTCGACGATCTGCAATCGGATCGCCGTCTTGCCCGCCCCCTTCTCACCGAACACGACGGCCGTCGCCGGTGTGCCGGGATCGCCGTAAATTTTGTCCCACGCGGGATGAAACGTGCCACGCGAGCAATGCTGCTGAAAGAGCGGATCGGTCTGTGCGTCCTCCTGCGAGAACGGGTTCTGCGTCAAACCGTGATGCTCAAGAAACTGCTGAACTTTCATCGGATCGTCAACTTTCGAGGTCGATGGAGAGCGAGTGTGCGGTGACATTAACCCGAAGCGTGAGCGAGGACGCACGCTGCGAGCGACTCTGTTTGCGGTGTGTTTTGGGGCGGCGAGTGCTTCATCGTCGCCCGTCCTCGCTCACGCTTCGGGTTGGTGTGAGTGAGCTTCACACGGACGGGCCAGACTCTAAGCACGCACCGACACAGCGTCCACCAAGCCCAGCGGGATTCACAGCCTCTTCAAATTGGCATCGACCAGCGCAACCGAGAGCGTTGGTTGACAATTCCCAACTCAGCCGCGCTACTCCCGCCCCAACATACTTGTTTGGACGGAGGGCAAACTGATGGGCAGAGTCTCGACGGCGTTCCGCGCCTTTTTCGGATCGTTATTCAACGGCGACACGGCGTCTCGCGTGAATCAGGCGTTGTCATCGAACGGCCTTCCCACACCGGTGTCCGTCATTGCGCCGCCCGCACCCGAACTGAAGCCGGTCGAAATCAAGAAAGCCGAGCCGAAGAAGCCGGCTCAAAGCGAAGCGATCACGCTGTTGGCCACGCTTCAGCGCGAAGCCCGTTTGATCGACTTCCTCAAAGAGGACTTGAGCGGGTACGCCGACGAACAAGTCGGTGCGGCAGTCCGAGCCATTCAGCGTGACAGCGCGAAAGTCCTCGACCGTTTCTTCGCGCTCCAACCCGTCGTCTCGGACGAAGAGGGAGCGAAGGTGAGCGTACCCGCCGGTTTCGATGCGGCCCGCTATCGCCTCACCGGCAAAGTGACCGGCAACGCGCCGTTCGCTGGCACGCTCCAACACCACGGCTGGGAAGCAACCAAGTGCGAACTGCCGCAATTCACCGGAAGCGACTCGGCCGCGAAGACGGTGGCCCCGGCGGAAGTGGAGATCGTGTGAAGGCAATTGCAAATTGATAATTGGTAAATGCAAATTGCAAAATGGAAGAGGAAGCGGCGGGGCCTCAATCGCAGGTTGATTGTCGCGCGTTCTTGTTCATGTATCGCCGCGTTGTTTAAAGGTGTTGTGATGAATGGGAGTTGGAAGCCCGACGAGTTGGAGGATCGATTACTTGATTTTGCAGTTCGGACTTGTCATGCCGTGGAAGCATTGCCCGATACGAAGGTCGGGCGTCATGTTGCCGGGCAGCTCGTCCGATGTTGCACGTCTCCCGCGCCCAACTATGCCGAAGCCTGTGGAGCCGAAAGCCGGAACGACTTCATACACAACATGCGAATTGCGTTGAAGGAGCTGCGCGAGTCTCGATCATGGATTAAGTTCATCATCAAATACGAACTGCTCACGGAATCTCGCTTGGCGGGGTTGCTCGATGAGGCCGAGCAACTCTGCAACATCTTCGGCAAGTCAGTCCACACGGCACACCTGAAACGTAAACGCAAAACTCCTGATCCTGATGAGACTCAACCGCTCAGTCCTCCTCCGGCCACGAGCGCGAACAGCCCGTCTCCCAGCGCCGATTAACACGCCGTGCAATCCTCAGCCGCCTCCTCTTCCAATTTGCAATTTGCATTTATCAATTTGCAATTATAAATTTATTCCACTGCTTTGCTAAATAAAAAGCTCACCATGCCTGCCAAGTACATCATCGGAATTGATCTCGGGACGACGAACAGCGCGCTGGCTTATGCGGCACTCGGCACTGATAAGCCCGAGGTGACGTTGCTGCCGATCCCGCAGCTTGTTGCTCCGGCGACGGTGGAGAATCGGAATCTGTTGCCGTCGTTTTTGTACCTCGCGCCGAAGATCGAAGCGGCGTCGGGGGCTTACGATTTGCCGTGGGCGACCGATCGTGAGTTTGCGGTGGGAGAGATGGCTCGGCGGCAGTCGGCTGAGTTGCCCGAGCGGACTGTCGGCGCGGCCAAGTCGTGGCTCTGTCACAGTCGGGTTGATCGGCATCAGGCGATCTTGCCGTGGGGCGCGGGAGACGATGTGGCGAAGGTCTCGCCCGTCACGGCGGCGCGTCGGTACTTGGAGCATCTCGTCGCCGCGTGGCATGACGCTTTTCCAAATGATCCGATTGGTCAGCAGGAAGTGGTACTCACCGTCCCCGCGTCGTTCGATGCCAGTGCGCGCGAGTTGACGCGCGAGGCGGCGTCGCTCGCTGGACTGCCTGATGGGTTGGTGTTGCTCGAAGAACCGCAGGCGGCGGTTTACTCATGGCTGACCGCGATTGGAGACCGCTGGCGGAAGGCGATGAGGGTGGGCGACACGCTGCTCGTGTGCGATGTCGGCGGCGGGACGACGGACCTCACGCTGGTGGGCGTCGCTGAAGAAGAGGGCGAGCTGGTGTTGAAGCGGCTCGCGGTCGGCAATCACTTGCTGGTCGGTGGCGACAACATGGACTTGGCTCTCGCCCATCATGTCGCCGGGCTGTTCGCCAAGAAGGGTGTGACGCTCGACCCGTGGCAATCGGTCTCGCTGTGGCATGCGTGCCGAGCGGCGAAGGAGACGTTGCTCGCGCCCGACGGCCCGAAGAAGCATCCGGTCAGCGTGCTGGGCCGCAGCAGCAAGCTCATCGGCGGCACCGTCACGGTCGATGTGCCGCGAGACGCGACGATCGACCTCCTCGTGGATGGCTTCTTTCCGAAGTGCGGCGTCGGGGATCGACCAGCCCGACAACGGGCCTCGGGCTTCCAAGAGTTGGGCTTGCCGTATGAAGCGGACACGAGCGTGACGAAGCATCTCGCCGCGTTCCTGCAAAGCCACGGGACTTCCGATGGCGAGCCGATTCGACCGACGCATGTCCTGTTCAACGGCGGCGTCTTCAAGGCGGAGGCGATGCGCACACGACTGCTCGACACGCTGAAGGGCTGGTTCCCCGAGACGGCTCCGCAACCACTGGAAGGGACGCATGATCTCGACTACGCAGTGGCGCGCGGCGCGGCGTACTACGGTTGGGCGAAGGTCAAAGGGGGCGTGCGGATTCGTGGTGGCGCGGCCCGGTCCTACTACGTCGGCATCGAATCGGCGGGCCTCGCGATCCCCGGTGCCCCGCGCCCGCTGCGTGCTCTGTGCGTGGTCCCGTTCGGCATGGAAGAGGGGACGGAAATCGACGTGCCGTCGGAATCCATCGGACTGATCGTGGGCCAGCCCGCGCACTTCCGGTTCTTCAGTTCCTCCACGCGCAAGGACGATCAAGAGGGGGTCCGCCTGCAACGCTGGACCGACGAAGAACTCGCTGAAACCGACTCACTTGAAGCGACGCTGCCGAAGGACGATGCCATCGACGACAACTACGTCCCGGTTCAGTTCCACACCAAGATCACCGAGCTGGGTGTGCTGGAACTTTGGTGCGTCAGCACGCGGGGCAGCGGCCGGTGGAAGCTGGAGTTCAGCGTCCGCGAAGACGTGGCGTGACATACCAACCCGCAGCGTGAGCGAGGACGGCGCGTGTACCAGCCAGTTTGCATCATGTCGGGATGAAGACACGTCCTCGCTCACGCTTTTTGAAGTTGCGCAGTTGCGCTTCAAAGTAGCGGAATTCGCAAGAATTCAGCCTTTTCGGCACCTGCGAAGCCCCTGAGTTCTTGCGAACTCAGCTAC
>JAYTGQ010000555.1:0-12582 GCA_043733345.1 Schlesneria sp. | reverse complement strand
TCAACCCAGCATCCGGTACTGTCCTACCCGTGTGTAGATGGCGACTTCGCCTTCCTCGGCTTCCCCAAGATCAGCCACGCCGAGAGCAGAGTCAGCGGTGGGACGAGCGACCAGTAGCGGATGATCCAGTACGCATGATAGACGGTCGCGTTCGGCTGCGTTTTCCTGCCGTAGTATCGTTCATTGAAATCAACGACCTCGAAGCCAAGCCATCGGAATTGCTGTTGACCAAGAATGAGGGTGTCGTGGATACCGTTTGCTTCTCTGGTATCCCATACATGAATGTTGGGAATGAACTTAGACTTTCGTCCGTCAAGTCCTCCCCAAACAAGCGAACCGTTCACAGATGCCAGCACTTGAATTGTGAACTCCCTCGTGGGGATATTCAGGGCATCGGTGGCCAAATAGCTTCTGGACCAGCCCACGGCCAGCACGCAGGCCATCGCGAGCGTGACCAGCCCGGCCTTGCGTCGCCAACCTTTGAAGAACTCGCCCACGCGGCACGCTCGATCCTTACCAACGAAAGAACCCCGCGACTCATCATCGCGGGGTTCGTCGTTGCTGTCGATCATCAGTCGCACACTGACTGGTGGAGCAGTACGACACCGAAGTTACCGAGCTTGTTTGAGTCCTGCCGTCTCAACGGGCTGACCGATCCGCTTGGGTGGGAACGTCACAACCTTGCGACCACCGGTGGCTTGGCGTTCCCTCGCGTCGCACACGATGGCGTGAAGGTCGTAGTTGAATCGCTGCGCCAGAGCGTCACGGGCTTGCCGTACTTCGGAAACAATGCTGTCAGCGGCCATGTGATTCCTCGATCAATTCTTCGGGTGTGCCTCTCAAATGATCACGCGGCGGGAACGGCGTCCGTTTTGAGGCAGCTTTGAATCTGTCGCACGGCTTGGCGTAGGCGCTGGCTGTTTTCGACGATCGCGAGTCTCAAGTAGCCTTCGCCTTCTTTGCCGAAGCCGCCGCCGGGGCTGACGGCGACGCCACCCTCTTGCAGCAGCTTCATCGAGAAGTCGATCGACCCCATCTGTGCCCACGGCTCGGGGATCTTGGCCCAGACGAACATCCCCGCCTTCGGCTTCTCGACTTCCCAGCCGATCCGGTGGAGTCCCTCGACGAGCGCATCGCGACGGATTTGATATTCCTTGGCGATCGCCTCGACGGCCGGTTCGCAGTTGCGGAGCGCGATGATCGCGGCGATCTGGCTCGCCTGGAAGATGCCGTAGTCGTAGTAGCCCTTGATCGTGGCGAGGGCTCGGACCATCTCACGGTTGCCCGAGCAGAAGCCGATGCGCCAGCCAGCCATACTGAAACCCTTGCTCATCGTGGTCATCTCGACACCCACGTCGATCGCGCCCGGCGTCGCGAGAAAGCTCGGAGCCTGATAGCCGTCGAAGCAGATGTCGGCGTAGGCGAAGTCGCTGATGACGAGGAACTTGTATCGCTTGGCTAACACAACCAGCTCATCAAAAAACTTCTGTTCGATGCACGTCCCCGACGGGTTGTGCGGGAAGTTGGCGACGACCAGTTTCGGCTTGGGATAGAGATGTTCACAGGTGTAAGCGACGTTCTTGAGGAACTCGGATGGATCGCGCACGTCGAGGGCGATCACGTTACCCGAGGCCAGCATCACCGAGTAGGCGTGAATCGGAAACGTCGGCGCGGGAACGATCGCCGTGTCGCCCGGCCCCATCAGCGCGAGGCACATGTGGCTGAACGCCTCTTTCGACCCGAGGCACGCGATGACCTCGTCGTCGCCGTTCAGCTTCACGCCGTACTTGCGGTCGTACCGTTTGGCGACCTCTTTCCGCAGGCTGGCGATCCCGTTGGCGACCGAGTACCGGTGATTCTTCGCCTCGAGCAATGCCTCTTGCATCTTGTCGGTGATCTGCTGATCGGGAGCATCCGTCGGGTTGCCCATGCCGAGGTCGATCACATCCACGCCGGCGACGCGCTGTTGGTACTTCAGCTTGTTGATCTTGCCGAACAGATACGGCGGCAGTCTCTTCAAACGATCCGCGACGGGGATCGAAAAAGGGTTATCGGCCAGTGGGATTTCGGATTCGTTGCGCATGAAACGGGTCTCGTCAGTGAACCAGTGAGGGGGGCAGAGCCAAAGCGGCGGGAGTTTAGCAGACACCAGAAATGCTCGGAAGTTCAGCATTCGAGCTAGGCCGGCTGTGCGCACCATGACTCACTAGCCCGACGCGCAAGCGAGGGCTTCGCGTGAAATCAACGTAAAGCCCTCGCTTGCGCGTCGGGCTAGTTGCAATGACACGTTGTTCCGAAAAGGTGGGGACGGTGCGCGATGCGGGCTAGTCCGCACGTCCCGCAGCCTGATAAAACGGGCCACCTGTCTGCTTCCGTTTTGACGTAGGGTCAGCGTCTCGCTTGCCCGTCTTGGAATGGCAAACACGGGATTGAATGACAAACACGGGCAAGCGAGACGCTTACCCTACGATGATCGCACTCGCTCTTGGAGACTCATCCCAAATGGTCGATGTCACCTCGCTCACTGTCCCCTCGAACTCAGCCTTCCAACTTCCCAACTTCACCTCGCGCCGCCGCTTTCTCGCGTCGAGTGCCTTCGGGATCGGAGCGTTTGCGCTGGCGAGCCTGCTGCGCGATGAGGGATTGCTTGCCGCTCCGCCCGTCAAACCGAAGGACGATCAGCCGCGCGACATGAAGCCGCGCGCATCGCACTTCGCGCCGCAGGCGACGGCGATGATCTCGATGTTCATGCACGGTGGTCCGGCTCACATGGACCTGCTCGACCCGAAGCCCGAGCTGACCAAACATCACGGCCAAGACTACGGCGGTGACGTGGTCTTCAGCTTCGTGAACCGAGCCAGCAAGAAATTGTTTGGCTCGCCGTGGCAGTTCTCGAAATACGGCGAATGCGGGACCGATGTGAGCGAGCTGCTCCCGCACACGGCGTCGATCGTCGATGACATCTGCGTGATTCGGTCGATGCACACGGGACACAACGGGCACGAGGTCTCGATCCGCTACTTCCACGGCGGTATCCCGGCTGTGACCGGACGACCGACGATGGGGAGTTGGATCACGTACGGACTCGGCAGCGAAAGCCAGAACCTTCCCGCGTATCTGGTCCTCGCCGATCCGGGCGGGCATCCCGTTGATGGGACTCACAATTGGGAGAGCGGTTTCATGCCGCCCCTCTTTCAAGGAACGGTCCTGCGAGCGCAAGAGCCGCGCATCTTCAATCTCGATCCGCCGCCGAAGCTGCGCGGAACCGTGCAGCAACAGAATTTGGAGTTGCTCGCGCGGCTCAACCGCAAGCACCTCGAACTGCATCCGGGCGAAGCCGATCTCGAAGCGCGCATCGCCAGTTATGAACTGGCCGCTGCGATGCAGACGGCGGCGAAGGAGGCTCTCGATATCACTCAAGAGCCGCTGCACATTCACAAGCTCTACGGCATCGATCAAGACGTGACGAAGGAGTACGGCACGCGCTGCCTGATCGCACGCAGACTGGTCGAACGGGGAGTCCGTTTCGTCCAGATGTTCCTCGGCGGACAGCCGTGGGACACGCACCAAGACATCCGCAAGAACCTTCCCGCCGTCTGCAATCGGACCGACCAACCGGCCGCCGCGCTGGTGAAAGACCTCAAGCAGCGCGGCATGTTGGATACGACGCTCGTCCACTGGGGAGGCGAGATCGGCCGCTTGCCCGTCTGCGAAGGAGCGCTGGACGCGCAGAGCGGTCGCGATCACAACGGCCAAGGCTTTTCGATCTGGCTCGCTGGTGGAGGCATTCGCCCCGGCCTGACCTACGGTGAGACCGATGAAGTCGGCCACAAGGCGGCAGTGAACATCGTCACCCCGAACGACTTTCAAGCCACGATCCTGAACCAACTCGGCATGGATCACACCAAGCTCGCGTACCAGTTCAATGGCCGCGAGCAACAGATCACCGACGGTCGCCCCGCGCGCGTCGTGCGAGAAATCTTGAAGTCCGCAAACGGATAGTGTCGTGCACGGCTGCGGCGAGGGTTTCGGCGAGCGGGTTCGCAGCCTGTTGAAAAACCCCACCGGGCAAGCCCATTCGTATCTACACAACTTTGGAGGTTTGGTATTCAGTTCTGGTTTTCATGAACATCAAGCTCAAGGACGAGCGGTTGGGAAAGCGGTGGCTGATCTTGGTTCGTTCGCAGATGAAAGTGGCGTCGCCGTTGGCGGCCGGGGTGGGCGTCTTGCCGAGTCCGACTCAGGCGTTTGCGGTCACTCAGGCGGCTTGGCGGTTTTACAACAACGAGCGGGTCACGTTGGCGGAACTCGTGGAGCCGTTGCGGGAGTACGTGCGCGAGCGGGTGGCATCGTCGTCGGCTCCGTTCGTGCTGGTGGCCCACGATTGGTCGAAGCTCAGCTTTCCGGGGCACGCGTCTCGGCGGGACATGGCCGAGTTGTCGAGCGCCACCGACATGGGCTACGAAGTCACGGCCTCGCTGGCGATCGCTGGCGGTCACGGGGCACCGCTGGGGCCGGTCGAGTTGCACCTCAAGACCAAAGACGCATTTCTCAGCACGCGCCAGGTGGCTCCGCCGCCCGTCGCGCATCTGGAACAGATCCTGCCGACGATGGAAGCCAGCCTCGGTTGGCGGCTCGGCCGGCCGATCGTGCATGTCATCGACCGCGAAGCCGATTCGGTCGGTCATTGGCGGCCGTGGATTGGCGGCGGGCACACGCTGCTGATTCGCGCCGACGAGCGCGTCGTGCTCTGCGACGAGCGGCGGGTGAAGCTGTCGGCCATTCGGAAGGAACGGCACGCCACCGGCCAGTACCGCGACGCCGGACCGGCTCTGTACCACGGCCGCAAAGCACGGCTGCGCGTGGCCGAGACCACCGTCGTGCGGGATCGTCCCGCCCGCACGATGATCGACAAAAAACAGGTCTCGGTGCCGGGGCCGCCGCTCACGATGCGGCTGATCCTGACGCGGGTCGAAGACGAACACGGGACACTGCTGGCCGAATGGTATCTGCTGAGCAACGTCCCCGCCGAGTGGGCGGATGCGGCGCACCTGGCCCGCTGTTATTACTGGCGTTGGCGGATCGAAACCGACTTCAAGCTGCTCCAGAGCCACGGCCTGCAACACGTTCTGAGGACAAGGGGGGGTGAGAAAAGATGGACCCGACTTCAAGCTGCTCCAGAGCCACGGCCTGCAACGGGAAGACTGGCGGCAGGAAACCGGACCGGCCCTGGCCCGCCGCCTGTGGGTGGCGTCGATGGCCTGTGTGACCGTCTGGCACCTGTTGGCCGACGATTCGGCCCCCGCCACCGAACTGAAAAACGTGCTGATCCGCCTGAGCGGCCGCCAAATGAAACGCACGCCCCCCCACACCGCCCCCGCCTTGCTGGCCGGTCTGTGGATGCTGCTGGCAATGTTCGACATCCTCGACATCCATGACCTCAATGCCCTCAAATCGCTGGCCACTCAAGTCAGTCTCCCCATCCCGCTGCTCAGGACCGGATAGCCAAGAGCCCGTATTTGTGTAGATACGAATGGGCTGGCCCCGGTGGAATCAGGTATTTGCACTACTCAATTTCAATTGGTTTTTGAAGTCGTGCAAAGCCCCGCGAGCCACCGGGGCCAGCCGATTGGTCTCTACACAATTCAGAACAAGCATCCTCGGTTAATGTGTTCGGCTCTGGTTTCTGCTCTTCATCCGTGCCCCGGCTTTGCCATCCGTGCTAGTTCGAGCGTGCTAGACAGCCCGTTTAGCACGGATGGCAAAGCCGGGGCACGGATGAAGAGGGGAACAAAACAAGGGCACTTGGAAAGGCGATCCGTCAGGAGTTGTGTCGAGACCAATGGGGCCAGCCCGGTGGGGTTAATCAACAGACTGCTAACCGCGCGGGCAACGCCCCGCGCGTCGGGCGACGTGTGAGTCTGTCCCTCATCCACGCGCGGGGCGTTGCCCACGCGGTTAAACGACCGCACTCGCCACGGTCGTCAGTGTAGTTTCCGTTCTGCAACGCGACCACGCGCGCTGGCGTTCCGTTTGTGGCATGGCTAGCATCCGACCGTCGCTTGAATCATGGGGCTGCGAGCATTTCGGTTGTCCCTTTCAACTCTCTCCCCGCAGTCGTCGGGGAATTCGACAAGCGATGCTTCGAGGGCCGCAGGAGGCGGTCGCTTCATTTCCATCGGACTCCGCAGACGCAGTTGCTTCAAGGTCGGAGCGATGTTCCCGGCGCGGTCCTCTGAAGGCGGGTTGTCATGCGCATTCAAACCAGTTGCGATTCGTGTTTCCACGATTTTGCGGTCGCTTCGACGGCGGCGGGCAAGCGGGTGAAATGCCCCGAGTGCGGCGAGGCGGTTCGCGTGCCGATGGACGATGGCGACGACGAACCCGCGCCGCGCCGGTCTTCCGGTGGCAAACGCAAATCGGGTGGAAAGTCATCCGGCGGCGACAACACGGTGCTGATCGGCGCGGCGACAGCCGGAGGCGTGGTGGTCGTTGGGCTGGTGTTGTTCCTCGCACTCAAGCCCGGTGCGCAACAGTTGCCGCCGCCACCGAATGCCCCCGCTGCGGTGGCTCAATCGGCGCCGGTTGGTACTCCGTCGTCGGTGGCTCAGCCGGCCGCAACGAACGTCCCCGCGCAGCCGATCGCCACCGCGAATCCCACCTCGCTCAATCCAACGACAACGGGAACAGTCCCACCCACGACTCCCTCATCGACGGCACTCACTTCGCCCGCAGTCGCTCAACCGATCGGCACCACTCCCGCAACGGGAACGGTGCCCACGGCAACGAATATCGCCGCGGCCTCCGCTGGCACGACGGCTGCCGCTGATGGCACGTCCGCCCCCAAGAAGGCCCTCGAAAAACTCGACTATGAGCAGCTCATCGCGCTCGTGAAGCCGTCCGTGGTCCGGATCAACGTGGTCGGTCAGGAAGGACCGAGCGTCGGTAGCGGTTTCGTCGTGGACAAGGATGGGACTGTCATCACGAATTACCACGTCATCACCGGCGCGAAGAAGGTGGAGGTCGAGTTCGCGAACGGGGCGAAGGCGAAAGGGCTGGGCTATCGCGCATTCAACACAAAGAAAGACATCGCGATCATCAAGATCGAAATGCCCACCAGCGCGCAGACGGTCGTGCCGCTCGCGGAAGCACTCCCCGGTGAAGGTGCCGAGGTGATGGCGTTCGGCGCACCGCTCGGCCTCTCATTCACCTCGTCGAAGGGGATCATCAGCGCGTTGCGGAAAGAAGACGAGATGCGCGACCAGTTGGGAGCCGACGTGAAAGGCAACTGGTTGCAGACCGACACACCGATCTCACCGGGCAACAGCGGCGGGCCGCTCGTGGACCGCTACGGTCGCGTGGTGGGCATGAACACGATGCAGTTGACCAGTGGCCAGAACCTGAACTTCGCCGTGTCAGCACAGGACATTGACGAGGAGCTGAAGAAAGCACCCTCGGCGGTCAAAGAGTTCAAGCCGGAAGACCTCAAGGTATTCACGAAGTCGATCTCGCGCAAACTCGCCACCGAAGAGCTGGGTACGGAGCGAGGTCGCAAGCTGTTCGCGGCTGTTGAAGAGATCTTTCTGCTCAACATGACCGAACGCAAGACGGTGGCGTTGGACGCCTCGGGCCGCATCTGGACGCGCGTGATCGTCAAATCTCAGGGAGCGATTGAGAAGTCCAAGATTCAATTGTCGTTCGGTGAACCGGCGGCCGACGCAGCGGTCATGCTGGTGATTCTGGAAATGAAGAACTCGCGCAAAGGAACGGCGGGGACACAGGAGTTGAAGATCACCGCGCAACTGATCTGTGCCGAGCCGCACGCCAAGAAGTCCGAGTCCCCGTATGTGATGGTTTGGAAGGAAGAGGAAACCATCGGCACGATCGCGCTCGGTGCCCTTGTCGAGGGGAAATTTCCCAAACAGGCCGACGAGAAGTTGGCCGCCTTCTTCGGCAAGTTTCGGTCGGCCTATATGAAGGCCGTTCGTGAGCAGAAAGAGGCGGACGACAAGCCCAAGTCCGACGGTGGCGACAAAGACAAGGCAGCCTCGACGGAAGCGAAGAAAGATCAGGCCAAGTGACCTCTAGTTCCGCTTCGCAAGACGTGTCCATCGGGAAGGCTTGTTCCTCCGAGCCGGGTTCCTCGACGCTGACGACGTGGGATGCGGTGAGTCTGATCATCGGCATCGTGATCGGCAGCACGGTCTTCAAGACTTCCGGGCTGATCTTCGCCAATGTCCCCGGCCCGTGGTGGGGGCTGGGCCTGTGGATCGTCTGCGGCGGATTGTCGTTCGCCAGTGCGCTCTGTTACGCGGAACTGGCAACGGCCTATCCGAGACTCGGTGGCGAATACAACTACCTGACGCGGGCGTTCGGATCGTGGGCCGGGTTTCTATTCGGCTGGGCCGAGTTGTCGATGATCCAAACGGGCAGCATCGGTGCCCTGTCGTATTTCTTCGCCGAGCAGGCGGTAACGGTCTTCGCGTTGCCGGGCAACGCCACGATCTGGCTCGCGCTGGCTGCGGTCGTCGCTCTGACGGCTCTCAATATGCTGGGCGTTCAGGCGGGGCAGCGAACTCAAAATGTGCTGACCATTGCCAAGCTTGTCGGCATGGGACTGCTCGTCATCGCGGGGTTGAGCGTTGCCGGAAGCAGTTCGCTCGCCGTTGAAAAGCCCATGTCTGACGCTGGCTGGCCATTCGCGCTGATCCTCGTGCTGTACGCCTATGGCGGTTGGAATGATGCCGCGTTCGTCGCGGCGGAAATGAAGGATCGTTCTCGCAACATCCCGCGCGCGCTTTTGCTGGGGATCGGAGTCATCACCGTGTGGTACGTGCTGCTCAACGCGGCGTATCTCGGCGCGTTGGGTTTCGAGGGCCTGCGTGCCTCGCACCAACCGGCCGCCGATGCGTTTGCGAAAGTCGTCGGTGCGAGTGGCGGACGGGCGATGAGCGTACTCGTGATGGTCTCGGCGCTGGGCAGCGTCAACGGCGTGATCTTCTCCGCCGCACGATTGCACGCGACCGTCGGAGCCGATCACCGTTTGTTCGCGTTGCTGGCGAAGTGGTCTCCCCACACGAACGCTCCCGTCCGGTCCTTGTTCATTCAAGGAACGATCACCGTTGCGATGATCCTCGCGTTGGGAACGGTTGCGGGACGAAAGGCGTTGGACGCGAGCCTCGTTGCGGTCGGTGTCGCACCGGTTCCGTGGGGCAAATACTTCGGCGGGTTCCAGACGCTCTACGCGGCATCGGCTCCGATCTTCTGGTTGTTCTTTTTGGCGACCGGCGTCGCGTACTTCGTTCTCCGTTGGAAAGACCGCGACATCGCGCGCCCGTTCCGCGCGCCGCTGTTTCCGCTTTGTCCGCTGCTGTTCTGTGCGATGTCCGGCTTTGGGCTGTACTCGGCGACGATCTACGCTCGGCCGCTGCTGCCATTGATCGCGGTGCCGTTCCTGCTGGGAGTGCCCCTCTACATCATCAGCCAGTCCTATTCATTGGCCAGTCACGGTGAAACCAAGCCGCCTGTGACCTCAACCGAAGCGTGACTCTTGGGCGTCAGCCCGCTTCTGCATTTCGGAGCGGAGTGGCGTCAGCCCCCATGGCACTCACGTTGGTCAAATAACCCGCAGCGTGAGCGAGGGAAACGCCGCTTGTCATCGCCCTCGCTCACGCTGCGGGTTAGTAAAGTGAGTGCCATTGGGCGTCGGCCCTCATGGTTCCGTGTTTGATTGAAGAGGGGGCTTAGGATCCTCGCATCAATTACTGTCGGGAATTGAAAGCCGCAGTCCGAACGCCTTCGTCCGGACGAGGCGTCCGGACTACCGTTTCTGCGACAGTAATTGATGCGCCGATCCTTAGATTCCCCCGTGATGTTCGTGTTCGTGCAACTTGGCGGCGGCGGATTGTCGGGCGGCGGCGTGGAGTTGGAGTTCGGCTTCCAGTTGATGGCGCTGAATCTCGACTGCAGCGTCGAACTTTTGGAGGACGTTCAGCGCCTTGTCCTTCGATGTCACTAATCCAATCCACAGGTATTGCGCGATCGCGACGCCATAGCAGACCCAGCCGACTTCACGGGGTTCGATGACGGCCAGGATCGCGAACACCGGTGAGGAACGATTGAGATGCTGGCAGACCACACCTTTGAGTAGCTGCGGGATGTCGCGGACGATGCTCCAGCAGACGCGGCCGCGTTCGATCTTCGGCGGTCGCGGGCCGGGATAGATCAACGCGAACAGCGACTGGTCCGGCATCCCTTCAATCACGCCAATCGCCAGCAGCAGTCGGCCCGCCATAAACAACAGATTGCGGTCGTCGAGTACTTCCTGACTCACCCAACCGAAGACGAGCGACTCCATGTTCTTGGTGGCGAGCAACAGCAGCAGCGCTCCGCGAAACCATTGTTCAAGATCCTTCTCCAGTTCCTCATCGAGTTCCTGCACTTTGACGACGCGGCGCACAAACAACCGAAAAATCGGAATCGCGATCAAGCCGAGAAACAACCGAACGATCGGCTTCAGTAGCGGCTGCAGCACTCGCGTCGGCATCAGAAAATTCATCAACTCAATCACGTCGGACCTTCAGTAAATCAGGCTCTGTCGAAAATGGAGAACCTCGCTCCTGCTGAGCCGCTGAGTCGAGAGACTCGTCACCGCGTTGCTTCCTTGCCTCGGTGCCCATTCAGAGTTTTCCGAAAGAACCTAATTCCCGTGCCCGCACGCGGTGAGACCGGGAAGTCGCATGCGATTCAGGCTGCGGACTCCAACAGCACGTTGAAAAACGTAGGGTAAGACTTTGGCTTTCCCCTTTTTCAACTGCTTTCACGGGCAAGCGAGACGCTTACCCTACGTTTTTCAACAGGCTGCTAACTGAACAGTTCGAGCAGCGGCTCGCCAGTTGAGAGCGGGCGAGTAAAGCCGTCTTTGCCGAGTCGCATGTCCAGCGGCACGCCCAGCGAATGAAAGATCGTCGCACCCAGGTCTTGAGGACGGACGGGACGATCCTTCACATAGGCCCCGTGCTTGTCGGTCTCGCCGTAAACCCGACCACCGCGAATGCCGCCGCCGGCGACAATCGTGGAGAAGCAGGACGGCCAGTGTTGGCGACCGGGGTTTGCCGCGCCGTTCTGGTTGATGTTCGGCGTGCGACCGAACTCACCGGTGACGACCACCAGCGTGTTTTCCAGGATGCCGCGATCATGTAGATCAGTGAGCAGCGCCGACAAACCCTCATCGAGACAGGGCAGGCACCAGCCCATGCCGTACGACCCGCTGCCGAAGGCATTGCCCATGCCCATCTCGCCGCCGTGCATGTCCCAGCTTGAGGCGGGAGGTCCGCCGCCGCCGTTCGGTGACGGGCCGGTCCAACCGTTGACCGTGACGAAGCCAACACCCGACTCAATCAGTCGTCGTGCCAACAAAAGATTTTGGCCCAGCGGGTGCATCCCGTAGCGATCTCGAACCGCCTGAGGTTCACGATGCAATTCAAACGGCTCACGCCCTTCCGAGCCACTCGTCAAATCGAAAGCCCGACCGTGAAGTTCCTGCCAGTCGGTCGTCGCGCGGTGCCGCACGATGTCGTCCACCGCAGGGCTGAGTCCGTTGAGCAACCGGCGGCGATCTTGCATTCGCTCCGTCGTCACCGCTGCGACCAGTTCATCCGGCGGTGTGAACTTCTCCATCGCCGGATGATTCGTCGCCGAGCCGACAAACAACGGGCTGTGCATCATGCCCAAATGCCCGCCGTTCCCGATGTTCACCGCACAGAAGACCGGATCGCCGACGCATTTGATCAGCCAGACATACGGCGCGATGCTGCTGTCGTCGGGGCGTGCCCTCGACAGGATCGACCCGATGTAAGGAGCGTCGAGTGGTGCCTCAGCTTGACCGCTCAGCAGGTGATGCATCGCGTCGAAGTGGTTGCTGATATTGCCGACGTGGGTCATCGACCGAATCAACGTGATGTGGTCCGTCAGCTTCGCCAGCCGAGTGTGCATCTCATTGATGTTCATCCCCGGCACGGCCGTCGCGATCGGTGAATACGGCCCGCGAATTGTGTCGGGAGCGTCCGGCTTCAAGTCCCACGTATCGATGTGACTCGGTCCACCGCACAACAAAATGAAGATGCACGATTTCTTCGCGGCTCCCTTGCCGAGGCCCCGATGGGGATCGATCCCCGCCGCCACCATGCCGGGGAGTCCCATCGGCAAGGCACCGATCCCGGCCGCTTGCAACATCTGGCGACGAGAAAACATGGCGGTCAGATCAGACGTGGAGTTGGTTGGTTGGCTCATCGATTGTCCCTCGGCAAATGACTGAACGTGGATATCAGACAACTGCGAACGTGCTGGTAATTCTTATACCTCACGCGGTACACGCTGACACTCACCCGAAGCGTCAGTTTTGAAGTTGCGCTGTTCGTCGAAGAATCTCCTCAAATTCAAGTTTGACGTTATCCGACAGAAGTGGTGAGCCGGGTGGCGTCAGCCCAATGGCACTCACTTTGTAACCCGCAGCGTCAGCGAGGGAGTCAAATACGTGGGTGAAACATGAGGAACTCCCTCGCTGACGCTGCGGGTTACTTG
>JAYTGQ010000554.1:0-1619 GCA_043733345.1 Schlesneria sp. | reverse complement strand
GGCGCCTACCGACTCCCCCCTGTTACACACTTCGGGTTGGTGTCTTCGGGTCAATCAGTTCTTGTCGCGCGGCGTCTTTCGTTGTGCCTTCGCGCTGCGGAGGCTTTCGCCGATTTGTCGGATCACGGTGTCCGCTTCGGGGAGCCAGACGGCGCGATTGAGCCACGGCAACGCCTCTGCCCCGCGATGGGTTCTCACCAAGGCATCTCCGAGTGCCGCATACAGACCGGGCGAAGCAATGCGGCGGTTGACCAGTGATCGCAAGATCAGCAGTGAGTTCGTCAGGTCGCCCTGCTCGTCCAAGAGGAACGCCCGCTCCATTTGCAGATCGACGCGGTGGGGACTCTTGCGCAAGGCGGCTTCGACGCGCGCC
This sequence comes from Schlesneria sp., assembly GCA_043733345.1. Classification (GTDB taxonomy): domain Bacteria; phylum Planctomycetota; class Planctomycetia; order Planctomycetales; family Planctomycetaceae; genus Schlesneria. The sequence continues at coordinate 1,246 of JAYTGQ010000554.1, read as the reverse complement.
AGCCCTTCGGCGACGTGATTGGGGTAACGGGGACTCGGAGCGGGATCGCTCTCGACACGCGGTCGCACCGACAGGATCGCAACGTGGCGACGTTCGTAGACGACTTCGTAATGGAACGCTTTGTCGGTCCCGACCATTCCCCACGGAAACCCACACGACAACCGGCGAGCGGGAACGACGAGGTAGTCCACCGACTGCTCGATGATCGTGCGATGTAACTGCGGCAGCGCGCCCGCATCGAACGAGTACATCTCTTGCGGGCGTTGTGAAGTCGAGCCAACGTCGGCGTGAACCGTCAGCACGTGTGAGTCGGCCGGTGAGTTCGCGGCCAGCCACGTCCCTGCCGAACTCCAGTCACAGTAGTAGTAGCCCGGCGATGAGTCTTCATAGAACCGATCTCCGGATTGAAGCAATGCGACGTTCGCCTGAACCATGCGCACCGAATGGTGTGTCTGCCATCCGACGAGCGCCAGAGCGAACAGCCAGAGGAGCGGTCGCACTCGCGCCGCCGGAATGAGTACCGCCACGCCTTGTCGCGCGGACAAGGTTCGACAGCCCGCCGGAACAAACGACCACACGATCGGAATCAGCGGCCACGCCAGTCGCTCGTGCGTCCACGGATAGACCGCCAACGCGGCGAGATAGGCGACGAGATACACGCCCGCCAACGCCCCGTCTCGCGCCCGCCGTGCGGACATTCCCGCCACCGACACTCCCACGATGGCCAGTGTCAGCAGTGAGACGAGCGATTGGGGAACGGGCGGAATCATCGTGCCGTCGATCATGACCGACTCGTATCGAGGCAGCCCCGGTTGCAGTCCCGGCAGGAGCAGTTCGCCCATCAAACCGAAGTAAGTCGTCGCGCGGAGAAATGCTCGCACCAGCAGCGGAACGATTCCGTTGGACGAGACACTGGCCGCGACCACCTCTGAGTAAGTCGTCTGTGACAAGAGCGAGTTGCGGTAGCTCCACGCGGCAGTCGCAGCCATCGCACAGACGACCGGCACCATCCAAATCCACCGCGCGCGTCGCACGAGACTCCACACCGCCACGGCCGCGACAAACACGACACCCACCGTCCGGACAAACGGCAGGAACGCCAGCAGCAGCGCAACCAAGCTGACTCGTCTGCCAGTTGGCGCGGTCGTGTCGAGCGAACTCGTCGTAGAATGGATCTCCCGCGTGAGCAGCCTCAGCAGCAGTAATGTCAGTGCCGCGAAGGGAACCTCACTGAGAACTTCCGTGC
>JAYTGQ010000553.1:0-28568 GCA_043733345.1 Schlesneria sp. | reverse complement strand
GTGAGAAAACGCGGGGTGGTGGAACGTACGAACGCGTGGGTCGGCCGCGCCCGCCGCAACAGCAAGGACTACGAACGCCGCATCAGCTCCAGTGAAGCTATGATCCAAATCAGTGCCTGCCCTCTCATGCTCCGCCGACTCGCCCCACATAACACGCCCAAGTTTCACTACCAAGACCACAAACCCGCTGCTGCCGCCTGAACCTACAAAACAAGACTTAACTTTTCGGATAGCCTCTCAGGCAGTTCCAATGATGACTTCGATCCCGCCAACGCTGCCATTGAGGAGTATCTTCGACTCCTCAATGGCGGCGGTGAGGTGGACCGGGCCGAGTTCATCGCGGCTCATCCCGAGGCGTCTGAGGCGTTGCGATCCTTCTTCGGCAGCGTGAGTCTGCTGCAACAACTGGCGGGACCGGGTGGACTCGGCAGGACTGAAGCGAGCGGGGCGATGACGAGGCCGCCGCGTGGACTGAACTTCTCCGCTGAAGACGCGACCGACAGTCATGTGCCGTGGACTTACCGCCCGGCGATGTTCGAACGCTACCGGGTCGAGTCACTGTTAGGACGCGGGGCGATGGGTGAGGTATACCGCGCTCACGACACGCAGTTGGATCGGCCCGTCGCCTTGAAGCTGTCCCATTTCCCCTGGAACACGGTTCTGGAACTGCGCGAGCGGTTGCTGCAAGAGGCACGGGCGGCGGCCAACCTCAGCCATCCGAACATTTGCCGCGTGTATGACGTGGGCGAGATTGGTGGTACGAGGTTCATCGCGATGGAACTGATCGAAGGTCGGCCGCTGGCGGACTACATTCGCACGAACCGCCTGCCGCCGCCGAAGACGGCTGCGACGCTGGTTCGCAAGCTGGCGCTGGCTCTGCAAATGGCCCACGACAAGGGGATCGTCCATCGCGATTTGAAGCCGACCAACGTGATCGTCAAGGCGGACCACGAGCCGATCCTGATGGACTTCGGCCTCGCCCAACGCCCGGTGCCCATCGGCGGAGAACGGCTGACGAAGGAGGGAACGCTGATCGGCTCGCCGGCCTACATGTCTCCCGAGCAGGCGCGGGCGGATGGATCGACCATTGGCCCCACGTCCGACATCTCCAGTTTGGGAGTCGTGCTTTACGAATTGCTGACCGGACAGCTTCCCTTCACCGGCTCGGTGATGACGATCCTCGCCAAGGTGTTGAGCGAAGCGCCGCCCGCGCTGCACAGCATCCGGCCTGAGATTGATCGCGACCTGTCGGACATCTGCCGCAAGATGCTCGCCAAGCGGCCCGAGCAGCGATTCGCTTCGATGAACGAGGTGTCCGAGGCCCTGCAACACTGGCTCACGGCAGCGTCCAGTTACAAGATGCCGAGGAGATTCCGTGTGCGATGAGTATTCCACGAACAACTGCGTAGGCTGGCGGAGATGTTCGTGCTTCCATCCAGGCGCAGCAGGCTGAGGGCGGCGTTGCGCAGGGCCGCCATCACCTGCGGGCCGGAGCGCGTTCGGATGCGGCTGCGGTCCTCGCCGAACGTCTCGTCGCGGATGTAGAACACGCCGTTTTCAATCGTCCAATGCTGACGGTTGATTTGCAGCAGACGGGCCGCGTCGGCCTGGTCGCGTGACAGGCTCACGAGGTACGTCGTCAAGGCACTGTCTGGCAACAGGTCGTGAATCCAGCGCGTGAGCGCGACTTCCAACGCGGTGACATCGCTCCGCGACAGCAGTTTCCTGGCCTCGCTGGCCGTGGACGGCCTCCGCCAAAATCCCGGCGCGTGAAGAAAGTCAAGAGGCTGTTCGGACAACCATTGGCCGATGGCCGAATCGCCCCGGCAGTTCTGAAGAATCGCACAGACACTGGCCGTCAGAGTGGCCACAAACACATGGTGTTCGTCCCTTGCGCCCTCTGGGATCAGGAACTTGCGCCAAATACTCGCGCAAGTCCCGCCGAGGGACAGTCGATACAGCATCAGCCTCCGTGAAGGAAAATCTCACTCCTGAAAACTCGACGCAATCCGACAAACTTGGTCAACCCCTTACTGGGAACAGCCGTGAACACCGGCTCAAGTCGGTGGCCAAGTCGAGCAAGGAATTGCGGAGCCATCGGCCAGCCCCACCGCACACCGTAAGCTGACACCCGGCCAAGTCGAGTCGCGGCCTCTCTCCACCAGACGATGTATGAAGCCTCACGGGTGATCGAACTCGATCTGCACGACATCAAGTCAACTATGAGCTGGAAGTACTTCGCCGCCAGACGCCGTGCGACAGGAACTCAGGATCAACCACTTGGCCGACAGCCTCATCCGCCCGTCGCTGTTGTGGGCGGTCGCATCCCCCCGCCCACAACAGAGTTCCCAGAGCTTATCGACAATTCATTCCGCTCCGTCGTGGAGGAGCTTCTTCAGCTTGGAGCAGGCTAATTCGATCGGATTCAGATCGGGCGGCAAGTATGCGCAGTTCGGCATCGGCAGCCTTGTGGCTGGAGAGATTGTCCATATCACCACGATGTCGCCGAGTTTCAAGACGGGAGCCAGATGTTGCTCGACCCCGGAGCGGAACAGCGGCCCGTTCGTCGTGAGTCTTCAGTTCTGAACTCTCACGAGTTCCGCTACACACAGTGAGACGACGCGGAGTTGTCCACCTGTTCGTCGTCGTCGTCGTCGTACGGCCGCAACATGACTGAGGCGATTGCGGTCGTGAAAGTGCGTGCCTTCAGCCAAGTGTTCCAACCCAGTCGCGGGCCGATGCCTCCCTTGTCGCCGCAGTGGAGTGCCGGGATTTCAATCGTGCGCAGTTGCAGTTCCAGATCGAAATCCAAGTGGAGGCCCGCGTAGAATCGCGTTAGTTGGGTGAAGGGCCGATGGGCGGAACCAATCGGCAGGAGCGAACAAAACTGATCGTAATTCAGCGGGCCGATTTGCAGGCGGAACTTGCCCTGCGCCTCCCATACTTTTTGGCCGGCCACGGTTTCCATTCCTAGCCGCGTGTTCCAGCCCCGCGTGAGGCGTGTGCGATCAGCCCGCTCCAACTGCAACCAACGACCACACAGCGGCCGCACGCGCACCGACCAGGCGAAGTGATCGGCCAGCATCGCTTCGAGGTTGATCGCGGGCCGATGACGATGCGACAGCAGTCCGGCATAGAACCGCCAGGTTTGGTCGGCGATTTCGGTTCGAGGTTCCAGTTTGTCGCGGTGCGGCAGAACGTACCGGGTGGCGGGACTGCCGAGGCCGGACAGGCTCAACAGGATTTGGCCGATGGGGTCGAGTTGCGGACGCTGATCAAGCACAAACGAGCGGAGTGCTTCGGGACCGGCCTGTGCGGCGCGACGATCCTGATGTATCGCCCGCTCGCCCATGATCCAGAACTGATACTTTTTCCAAGCCCGATAGAAGAGGGATATGAGCCGATGGTTGAAGAGATCGAGGAACTCCAGCAGCACTCGATCCTTGCGAGCCAGCCGTTCCAGAACAATCTCGGTGTAATGCTGCGGCAGTGCGCTGACCGGGCCGATCAGGCCGAAGAAATTCACGGTCATGCGTGCGGGATGAGTCTCGTCGCGTGCGGCAGCGATGTCATCGATCTGGCTCGCGGGAAACTCCACGGACGCGTGCGAGCCAAATCTCACGACCTCTTGTTGCGGGGCGGCGTCATGGCCGACCGGGGCGCGTTCCGCCTCCCACAACTCCAGCAGGCGCACGGCCTGGAAAAAGTTGAACCGGTAGCCCTCGGACAGAAGCTGACCGATGACGCTCGAAGCGGTGATCTGGTCGGGTTGCGTCATGCCGGATCTCCTTCGGGTGGCGTGAGCCCCCAGTTCCTCATCATTCGCGTCAATCAAGCACGGCGCGTCCACACGATTCTACAAACAGGCGGCACATGCCGATGCTATTTGCTTCCGGATCGAAATGCCCACACGCACAAGCTACCTGCTACGACCATAGCAACCCAAGAACCCCACACCGGTACGACGAAATCCCCCACATGCACAGGCCATTGATTCAGCGCCCTCACAGCCTGAACGACCGCGATCACGCCAAAGAGAACTCCTGAAACGACGACATACTTACTGGGCATTCTCGATCCTCCTTCTACACAATCGTTTGGTCGCCGACCCGGTACGGCCAGACTTTGAACGGTTCGGGCGCATTGCGCATGCGGGTGCTCAGCCGGGTGAATGAGTTGATGGAGGCGTACAGACCGACAAATTTGTCGAGCACACTGGCCAGCAGGAATGCGCCAACTCCGGCGTACTTCTCCGGATCGAAAGTGATTTCGAGTTCGATGCCGCGACAGAAACCAAAGGCGGGCCCGCCCGTGATCCGGGCCGTTTTCCGCCGGCTGGCCACGCTGTCGATCCCGGCGATCTGCTGAGTCGTGGCGCGCGTGTTGTTGTAGTCGTACAGCTTCAACAGTTCACGGAGCGCGTCGGCACCGGCCTCACCGTCAGTAATCGAGAAATGATTTAGCGCCAGGTGTGAGATCAGCCGCCAGCGCAGTTCGCCTTCGGCCAGCCGGCAGGGCAGGGTCGGAGGTACGAGCGGGTCGATGCGTTTGATGGGAGCTTGGCCTTCGAGTTGAAAGCCCCAACTTTCGCCACCCGATGTTCGCAGTTCGCCCGGTAGATCCCGATTGCTGCATGTGGTCGCGATACTAAGAACTTCAGTCGCCGGCCGCGATGGATTGAAGTTCAGATCGACCAGTGACAGCCAGACCTCGGTCCCACGATCGTTCTTGATCGTTGAGGGGACTCGCTTGGAATGCCAGTACGTCGGAGCGAGATCCACCGCACGACCGTGGCGGCAGGCGAAGAACGGCTGATACTCCGTGGTCGCACCGTTGTTGAGGTCCGTACTCGTCACCGCATCAATGGAATGGACCTCATAGTCACGGCGGTGCCGCACGTCGGGAATGACGTGATATTCCGTCTGCGTCTGCGTCAGCCGGATCGGCTCGGCGTGATGGCTGAACAGATTGACGATCGGTGCACAACCGAGACGCATCACGTCCCGATCGACTCGCGATTCCAAGGTTCGATCGGCCTTCTTCAACAAAATGCAAAGGTCGATCTTGGGAGTTGTGGCCCGAGCGGTGACCGCCCGCAGGCCGGTGAAATCCGCAAACAGAAACTTCTGCGGGAATGCGAAATATTCGGTGAGCAGCCGGTAGCCCAAGAACGAACGGGCGTCGTACGGGAGCAAGCCCTCGTCACGGCCGAAGCCGACTTCGTGAATCGAATCGGCCGGGAGCACGGTCGCCGCCGCTCCACTCGACTCCTGCACAAACACGCCCGCACAATTGTTGAAGATCAGTTCGTACAGTTGGTGCGTCGTCTTCTCGTCGCCGCCGAGGAACACTCGCAACTGATCCAGGTTCAGCACCGGCCACGGCACACCTCCCGTGGTGCGCAATTCCAGACGCAGCATCGCCTCCACCTGCGTCAGACCGGGCGGCAGCTTCACGCCCGAGCCGAAGGGTGCGGTGAGATACTTCGTGGTTAGCTCCAGCGGCCACAGGGTGACCGGATACGCGGTGCGGAACCGGCAGGGAACACCCCGCACCTCGCGCGAGATCAGGCGACTGTCCCGCGGAATGGTGAAGCCGTCCGTCAACTTTCCCTGACTGGGATCGAACGTGAACTGGGCGATCGACATCGAAGGGATCGGAGCCAGATAATGGGGATAGAGCAGCCCCAGCAACGAAGTCGTCAATTCGGGAAACTCATCTTCGACTTTCAGACGGACGCGCGCCGTGAGAAACGCAAAGGATTCAATCAACCGTTCGACGTGAGGATCGGACGATTCGCGCGTATCCGGGCCAAGAGCCAGCCGATCAGCAATCTTCGGGCGGTCGCGGGCAAACTCCGCAGCCATCCGCCGGATGAAGAACAACTCTTGCTCGTAAAACTCTTCCAGCCGGTCACGCATGCTCTTCTCCGCGCGGTTCGACGCGACACATTTTCCAGAGTACCGATCACGGTTCAATCGTCCCCGATTCAGGCGGGCACGGTATCAACTCGAGCGGACCGCGCAGGTGCCCGACGCAGCTTCGACGGTTGTGTCGAAGGTCACAAGTTCCACGATGGGATCCACGCACAGCACCGCCTGGATTGTCAGGCGGATATTGCGATCGAACTCAAACTCCGGTTCCCGCACGACGACCAGCACGTTCGTCAACCGGGGTTCGAATTGGCGGACGGCATGCTCGACCGCAGCCCGAATCTGTTCCCGTGTCTCCACACCGCCACCCACGATTCCCGTGAAATCGGGCAGCCCGTAGGACAATATCGAAACCGCCAGTTCTCCCCGCTGAGTCAGCAAATCCAGCCGCCCGTGCCGCGCGTTGAGGAGATGCTCCAGATCGCGTCGGACGTGTTCTCGGAGTTCGTCCAGCCGGTAACTGCCGCGCCACAGCGGTTCGCTGGACTGCTGCGGTTCGTCATCGATCAAGCGATCGAGCAGCGAGGGCAGCAACGGTTGTTGGGAGTTGGCAAGTGGCATGGGATGACAGGCTGTGTAGGTCGGCGTAGGAAGGGCCATTCCGCGTGGAACGCCGCATCAACATCAATGGGATCAACCACAAGTGAATATTCACAATGTGCTGATCGTCTGGACATCTCAAGCCAACACGTCGCCGCAGCGCCCCCATCCCGCAGAATTGGGATCGCCCGGCGGCGCGAAGAAGTATCGAAACGAGGGGCCGACGACGGGCTCTTTGTTGACGTATGCGGTGTCATTTCCGAATGTCTGCGATAGGGCACTGCGGCCAAAGCCAAGGGCATGTGCTCCTCCGATGGCGTTCTTTCCAGACTCGACGTACAGCGGTCCGTATTCGATCACTTGCTCATTGTTGTTCGTGATATGCACCTCAGCTCCACCGGCAGAACCCCACTCAGCGATCGACAACAGAGCGACTTGTTGCATTCGATTTTTCTTGTCGATGGTTGGCGCTTGCGACAAGAGTTGAAAGGAATTGAGCAGGGCGATGTGCGAATGTGGATGCACGCCAGAGTGAACCACCGTGATGACCACATCGCCCGCGCGAATGTCCTCGAATCGTGTCCGACTACCCAACGGAAGCAGGGGTGCCGTAAGAAAGTCATCCCGTGGGACGCTGCTGTCGGGATTCCCCGCCTTGTCGAATGCCACTTGGAAACCGAGAGCATAGTTGCGAGGTTTCATTCCCGGTGAGATGCCATAGTAGTTTCCGACAAATGCGTTGCAATCGATGCCAAAGACCGCGTTGCAATACTGGGTCACGGTACCGCCTCCCGGACGATGGGCCGCCACAATCCCCACTGCCGAAGCGAGTCGGATCGCATCCCTGATTTCGTCGGGCGACCCCTTTCCAATAAAGGCGCGTTGCAGCCCGCTCTTGTAGAACGGTTCTAGCACATCGAATCCCAGGTCGGATGTCATGAAAAATGGATTCGGTAACTGGGGCTGCCGAGTCTTTTGAGCGATGGTTGCCAACAACTGGTCTTTTCGGTTTTGTCCGACCTGTGTCCAACCCGAAATGTAATTCCTGATCTCTACAATCTCGCTCAACCCAAGAGCTGGCTCGACGATGGTGATTGAATGATAGCGCCTCGCATAATCCGCCGCTGTCATGATCTGTCCTCCGTTTGAAGAGAATTCTTGCTCGGGTGGCTTCCGGCAGTCTTGTTTGAGAGTCTCTGCCGCCCATCGTTCCAGCCGCGCAGGGAACTGTCCAGTCCGGCTACGAGTTCGACGCCAGAATGTAATCGTCGAGCTTGACGATCAACTCGTGGAGGACGCCGGCGCTCGGGGCGGTGAGGGCGACAACGGCATAGCGGATCGTTCGGCCTCCGGCGGGCCGCTCGATCACGGCGCAATCGTGATGCGTCCCCATCAGGCCGACCTTGGCATACATGTCCGAGACGCTGTTGCGCGGCGGCTTGGCCTTCCCCAGCCCCTCGAAGAACCAGGAACCGGCCTGCCGCATCAGCTTCCGCATTTCGTCGCTCGCCTTGGGACTGACCAGCCGGTCACCGTCCAGCAGCGTCAGGAATGAGGCCACGGCACCGGCGGTCGCTCCCATGTGCGTCTTCTTGGAAATCGGTTCAATCATCCAATTCCGGCCGTTGTAGTTGCCGCCGAGCCACAGTCCGCCGGAGTCCTCGCTATACAAGCCCTCGGCCGCCAGCGCCCCATTGAGATATTGGAAGCCAACGGCGTCGATGACGAATCCCGCCGACTGGTTGTTGGAATGTCCGATCATCTCGCGCAGGTGCTTGGTGAACACGGACGAGAATTCAATATCCCAGGCGCCTCCGCCACCGCTCACCGTGAAGATGCGATCGAACTGGGGGAAATCCGGCTTGCCGCTCGGAATCACGTTCTCGACGACGGGCTTCCACGAGGCGGCGATAACCTGAAACAGTTCCGTCCCATCCTTGGCCGTCACCTCGACGGCGGCGGACTTGACGTTTTCCCGCAACCGGAACGCGGCGAACATGGCGGCGATCTTCACCAGACTGGCCGCGAACCGCAGGTCATACAGATTCCACCCGGCGAACGTGGTCCAACCGAGTCCGTCCGCCCGTCGGGCGCGAAGCGTGAGGTCGATCACGGCGACGGCCAGATCCTTGAAACGTTTGTTTTGGCGCAGGTCGTCGATCAGGTGCTCGGTGAACGGATTGACGAACCAAGTTACCGGCGGAACTTCCCAGGGGAAGGGCGGGTACAGCCGTGTGGCCAGCGGATCGAATCTCATGGCGTCTTCCTTTGAATCGGTCGTCTCCTCCGATCAACGGCGCGAGTCACAGCGACCGAGGAGTCACAGCGACTGAGGTGGAATCCACGTCGATGAAAAACGCCAGTCGCTGATGTGCGTCTCGTGACAGGTATGGATGTGGGCCCGGTTGATCCACGGGAGGAAGTTCCACAGGGCCTTGCCCTGCCCGTAGCCCATGATGTTTCGCATCACGTCTTCCGAACTGTAGTTGCCATACGGATCTTTTCCCCCCTTCCCGTCGGGGCCCGGAGTTTCCCAGCCTCGCGTGGTGGTTGTGTCAATCCCCGCCACCTTGCATTGATTTTCCGACTTGGTGAGGTCGTGGAAGACGCCCACATGGGGCAGGCCGATGGCATGGCCGATCTCGTGCGGCACGGTCAGGTGTTCGACGGCAATCGGCGTCCCGCAATTGGTGGTCAGATTGAAGATCACCGCCTTGCAGTCGCCGCTGTCGTACAGCTTCCAGTGCGAGCGGGACGCCGACGAGTCCGCCGCATCGTCGGCCAGACGGGCACAGCGGATGATCTTGTGGGCATCCCGGGGGCCACTGGCCCAAACGAGTTCGAATTTGCAGTCGATGTTCAGCCGTAACCACGCCTGCCTGCCCGGCGGCCAGTTCAGCCCCGTGTAGTACTTGGGCGGAACCATGCAAACCGTGTTGTCGTTCCAGAACGACTCCGCCTGTTCTTTGACCTCCGCCTTGAAGGCCTGGAACTCGCCAGTCGCGGCATTCCAGTCCTTGATCGCCATATCCTTGTCGTTAACGTCCTTGATCTTTTCGCTGCCGCCGATTGGCTCCATGAGCACCCGCAGGTAGATCGTCATGACGGCGTTCTGGACGATGCTGGCCTCCGCCACGGACAACCCGGTGTTGTAGTACACCGCACCAATGTCTTTATGAGTGGTCGTTTCGCCAGCGACCCAATAGTTGAAGGGAAGTGTTGCGGACATGATGGATATGAACTCCCGAAAACTATGTTTGAGGAAGGCACGCAACGGGAAATCTGTTCCCATCTCGAACGATTCAGAACCGGATTGTCAGCGTCAGTTGGCCCTGGACTCCCTGGGGCATGCCGGTCTGTCCGGGAAATGGGTCAGGGCTGCCGAGCGAGAACCCCACGCTCACGCGATTGAGGGAAGCCTTGGCGATTCCCTGGACGGCCTCGACCGCTTCCTGCACGGGTCGGATGCTCGGTGAGATGGCGTCCTTGATCCGGGAGACATCGTTGAGGTTTCGGAAACTGCTCGTCGCGCCGATGATGTTCCCCATGGCCCGCTCACCCTCGCCGAAAACCTTCCCGAGCGTGCTGAGATTCGGGATGGCGATGTCTTCTCCAAAGCTCAGCTTGATCTCCCAACGCTCGGACGACAACGAGCCGGAATAGTAGAAGTTGCCCGACTGGGCCTCGACCGCCAGCGTTCCGCTCCAACTGACGCCGACCGACGCGGCGCGGTTTTCCTTCTTGACCTCCGCGGTGACTCCGCCGACGCCGACATCGACTTTCGCGACCGCACTGGCTTTCTGAAGCTCCGCGGTCAGTCCCGTGACGCTGATGTTGATCTTCCCGTTCCCGTGCCGCAGATCGACGCCGTCCACGAGAGACTTCACGCCCTGTTTCACGGATTCGATCAGTTGGCCATCGGAACTGGTCGGAGGAGGGGGCGTCACACCCGGCGGAAGAATGATGGAATAAGTGAGCCCGTTGAGACTCCGCCAAATGGCCACCATGGCCCGGACCTCGCTGTCCTCCAAGACCTTGGCCATGGCGATGAATGTCTGCACCTCCCAGACAATCAAGTCCACCGTCATCATTTCCAGCCGCTTCTTGTTGAGCGCGAGATACGACAGGATTTTTTGCCGGGCTTCCTCTTTCTGATCCATGGCTGCTCTCCTGGTCGGGGATCAATGTGGGTCTCGAAGACATCTCATCGGACTTCCGAGCCGGTTCGTCGGGCAATCTGGCTGCGCAACGTGGCCGGGGCGTTCAATCGTCGTGCGTCCGGAAGACTTCACCTTCGTGTACCCAAGATTTCGGCGACATAATCGCGAACCGGATTGAACCATCCGTGCGAAGCCTCCATCGCGCGGAACAGGCCGGGTTCCAGTTTGAGCAGCAACTGAATCGCCGGCCGATAGTCAAACGCAAACTGCCGACTGTCGGACACGTCGCTGCTGTAGATGCCCCAGAATTTGAAGTAAGCCGGATCGGTGGCCGACGAGGGGTGCAGGACATCCCAACTCGTGCGAACAAATGGCTTGCCCCCTTCCGACGCGACCACGTTCTCGACCACGACGGACAGCCATTCTTCCCAATTCGGAAACCGCTTCTCGACATCCGGACTGCGCCGGATCGGGTCATTGGGATTCAGACCTCCGGGATTGACGAGTTCCTTCATGGGTGTCGGCGCGAATTTCCCGCTGGCGGAACGGTACGCATGGGTCAATTCGTGAACCAGCAGCACTTCGCCGGAAACGCCCATCGAGATAAAGCCCAGTTGGGCGTCGGGGTTGAACTTCACCCGAATCGGCGTGCCCCGCCCGGTCCCCACCATCGGTGTGTCGTTTCCGGTCGTCTCGGGGTGGAATCCCTTCGCCAACGTGTCGGCCAGTCGGTTGGGCCACTCTGTGATGTTGGGAAACGTCTGCGCCACGGCGTCATTGGTCACGGTCGTCGGCACGATGACGATCGGCTCCGGGTTGTTGCCGACGATCTCCAGCCATTGGGCACCGAACCTCTGGTTCTGAATCGTCTGCCGCAGCCCCATGATGTCGGACTCGTACTTGGCCGCGAGCGCCGGTGGCTGGGGCCGCCCGGTGGCGTCGTCGAGACCGAAGATCGTGTCGCCGACGACGAGAATGTTGGGTGCGAAGAGCTTCATGGTGATTTCCAATCCTGAGGGGGAAGTTGAACCAAGTGCGGAGCGCACGTCCATCTTCGTGTCAACCCTGGATGCCCGGATCGTAGGGCGTGTTGGGATTATCCACGCCCGTGGTTCTTTCGGACTGGTAGCCGAGGCCCGTGTGGAGCAGTGCCCCCTCAGCCCTTAGGTCGGCCCCGCCCGGCACACCGTCGATGTGAGCAAGTTCGTGGATGAGTGTGGCCACGACGGTCCAGCGCCCCATCCGATAGGCCTGTGGGCCGATGGCGAGCTCCGTGCCCGAGATGACGGCCTCGCCGAAGACGGACAGCGCGTGTCCGAAGTTGATCCAGATGGAGTTGTCGTCCAGCAACTCGGTCAGCGTCCGCCCGCCCGGCAATCCCTGGAAGTAGATGTCTGCCCTCAACATGTTCCTCGCAATCCAGAGCGCATGGGTGCGCGCCCAACGAGTCATTTGCAGCCTGGCGCCGTTCGGGACCGCGATATAGTCCGCCTGCGAACTGGTGTGGTCGCCCACGTTGATCTGTATGCCCATGCCATATCCTTCAAAACGATGCCATCGATACTTTGACTTGGTGACTTCGCCGCCGTATTTGTACCTGTCCCATTTCCACTCCAACTTCATAGCGTTTACGCGGCACTAGGAAATGGGTCGATGAAGCTGGCCGGCAGCTTCACTGGCCAGAGATCGGTTTCTGTGGGAGATTTATTTAAAGGGGGCAGGAGTCGTAGATTCGCTTGTAACTTGATCTTGTTCACCATCACACATCAACGACTCCTGACCTCTTTGATTTGCTTGACCCCTTTGATTTGCATCTTTGATTTGCATTGATTTGATCCGGTTGTTTCAGAGGTCAGGCACTAGCCATCTTCGGATGCGTACGACACAACAACGAGTTTTTGGCCTTTATCATAAGATGTCATTCGCGTAGGGATTTGAGACGCGAGGTATGCATCCTTTGCCCAGGCATCGCAGACGACCACTCGCGATCCCCACTCTTTTAGATCCTCTTGTACGAAATCGTGCCGATTCCCTTTAGTAACTAAGTTCTTGTGGGGCATTCCAATGAGCACGAAGGCGTGGTCACCGCAATCTTTGAGCTTCACCCAGTCCAACGGTTTTACGCCTTTGGTCTTCAAGATCATGTATGCCACCGCCGATTGCTCGTCGCAGTTTCCGCAGCCCATTTTCCGCGCCCGATCGGCAAGACGTTCTAGTTCCGACTTGATCGAGTTGTCGTTGTCTTTGTCGGTGAACACCCGCAAGACGTTGCACGAGATGTTGTTACGCAGCGGCACGTCTTCGAGACGATTTCCAGCACCCGACGGCAACGCGGCTGCCGTCTGGAGTACAGCTTGGCGGGCATGCTCAAGCATCAGGGACACGTTGATGTCCGGAGTCGCCGCATCGCTGCGCGCCGTGGAACCGTCGTAGTAATCCAGCAGCGTGCGGCGCTGATCCTCAGGAAGCGTCAGCCACATGTGCTTATAAGCTGCCGCGAACTCCGCCAGCGACAAGTTGCCCGCCGAACGAGAAAGCACTGCCGACATTGCGACCTTCAAGCGATCGTTGAAGACTCCGACAGCCTTCATGTCACCCTCGTACCGGTTGAAATTTGGAAAAAAACCCACCGCCACCAACCCATCCAGGGTCCGCAAAAGATGCCCCATGTCGCGGCCATTCAGGACGCGAAACAGCTCCTGATAGTCGCCCTTGCGATACTGAACCAATGCCTGGTCGTTGGCCGCCAATGGGTCCATGATCCTGTTCCTTTCTGAACGGCACAATTAAAGAGGACGACCCCGGCCCAGCACAGCCATCCGTACAACCTGCGGCGCGTGGCCGAGTGGATTTGTTCGATCATCATTCCGACCGGGTACGGAGTTGTTCAGTCCGGTTACGAACTCGGGGGCGTGCAAAGGGGACAGGTCCAATATCAGCCGTATTTAGACCTGTGCCAAATCCCACTCCCTGCTTCGGGGCGTCTCGCGCGTCGGTCGCCATCGACCGCGATGACATTGAGTCAACTGGCGGTGACCGGGCCGACATCCATGAGCGGGCCACTGTAGCTCAGATCCGGCATGCCGCAGACAAACACCGACCCCGCTGGATTCATTTTCGGCACGCCATCGGTAATGTTAAATCGCATTCGTCCGTCAATGACACCACTCTGCGTGAGGTGGACGAAAACATTCGTCTTCGGGCCGCCCCCGTTACTCTGGCACAGTTCCACACGCACGGTTTTATCGTCCACCTTTCTCACAAACCGATCGATGATGGCAATGTGGTAGCTCGGCCAGATCACGATGTTCAGCATCCGGATGTCATCAATGCCATTCACAGGCTTATTGAAACGGATTGGCCAATCGCTGATTGGAACACCCTCGTATTTGGTCCAGAGGCCGATGTAAATCATGTAATTGGCCACGAAGCCGACACAGTCGATTCCGAAGAACCTGTCGCGCACCATCGCGTGCAGGGCATTTGCGTCGGTGTTGTCCTTGAAATAAAGGTCATAAATGTTGCCGTTTTTTCCATCCATTATTCTTTCCCTCTTTTCATAATGGGAGGTGTTAACATTGATCTTTCTGAGTTGCTCCTTGTTTCGGAGCATGAACTCCCAGACTTGGACGAAGTCCTTCGGCTCGCCCTGGCCTTTCCCAAGGATGTCGATCCGCTCGCCACCCACGAGGTTATCGAGCATCGCACCCTTGCCGTTGTTGTCCTTCATCCAGCGTAGGTTTCCGATGAGTGCGCTGGTGTTGTCGTTGCCGCCGTTGTCGATGTTCTTGCACATGTACTGATCGAGCGGCACCGGTCCCGCCGTGGTGTCGAGGCCGGGTTCGGTCATGGCGATTACGAGATCGCTGGGAAGCTTGTGTACGACTGGCATGGGAGTACTCCGAAATGCGGGGAAAGGGGACAAGGGACAGGTTCAATATCAAACGGTAGCATTGTCCACTCCGCATTTGGTCCCGTCCCACTTCCCACTCAATAGATCGACCGGCTTTCAAATCGTCGTGTCAGCGCCTGATGTTGGGGTCGTAGGGTGTATTGGGGTCGTCAACGCCCGTGGTTTTTTCCGACTTCTTGCCCAGGCCACAGGCGAGCAGCGATTCCTCCGCCGCGAGCGGCAGGAGGGAACCCCGCACGCCATCGACATGCGCCAGTTCGTGAACGAGGCTGGCCAAGACCGTCCAGCGCCCGATCCGGTACGCCTGCGGTGGCGTGCAAAGGGGACAGGTCCAATTACAGCCGTATATTGGCCTGTCTCAGTTGGTTCTCGAATGTGTTTCGATACGACGGATCAGAGCGTCCGTCTGATAGTCTGGTAATTAATGTCATACCGCTCGTGCTATGCGAACGTCACGTCATTGAGTTCCAGCGACGTGGGATCGGCGACTCCGGCGACGAACTGCTTGCGGCCCGTGCCGCGGAAGACGCCGTGTCCCGTGTCGTGGAACGATGTCGCATGGCCCAGCCGCAAGCTGTCGTCGTGGGCTTGGAAGCTGTCGATGTACAGCACCGATGTGAACCCGCGCTGCGCCTTGCCGTCCTTAAAGAAGACTTGGCACGGTGCCCAGAAGAGATCTCGGGGGCGAATCGGGGCGGGTACCACAACCTGCAATTGCAGCAACTGGTCCACGGGCAGCCAGTAGTAATCGCGTCCCTGGAAGAACTCGACGACCGACCTCGTCACGTCGTCGGCATCCGCGAAATCGTCGAAGGACGCTCCATTGAACGACCCGGCAAATTCCGGCCGAGCCTCCTCGGCCTCGTCCAGCAGCCGATGCGCTTCGGCAAAGTTTTGCTCTTTGATCCGGCGGACCGCCGCCAGCGACTTCTCGATCCGTTGAGGCGGATCGACGAAGAACTTGGGCAGCGCCCCGTCGTGTAAGACCTGCCGACGCGACTCCTCGGCCGCCAGCAGATTCAAGTAGGCCGCCGCATCGGTCTGCGTGGTCAGAGAATCGACGGCCGTCAACTGTTTGCGCGCCCGCTCCAAGTCTCCCTGGAAGCAGAGCAATGAGAACAACAGTGTGCGCCGGGACAAATCGCCCGGCTGATCTTTGACTTCTTGCACGGCGGCGGTCACGGCCTCGTCAAGCCGTCCAGCCTGAAACAGTTCGTTCGCGGTCATGATCGGCTCGCTCCTTTCTCAGTCGGCGGCGGGGTCGGTATCCCGCCACTCAAACCGGGCTTGGAAATCTGCTCCTCAAGCCCGGGCTAACTCCACCCACCGACACCACATCACGCTTTGACGTTCTTCTTGATGTCCCAGCCTGTCTTGACTGGCGTCTCACCCGAGCCATCGTCCTTCTGTTCGACGTACTCAACCTTGTAAATGGCGAAGTTCAGCGACCAGTTCTCGTGGGGGAACACATCGCCACCCGATCCTCCGGTGCTGTAGCTGGACACCAGCAAATCATTGAAGGTGAACTTCAAGTACTCCAACGGCTCGGTACCCGCCTTTCGGCACACCAGCACGGCCTCAGGGATGTGCGTGCCGTCGGCCATCTTCAGCAGGAGCTTCGGCGTGGCCTTGTCCAACTTCTTGGTGAACGAGAGATCCTGAAAGTTCACCTTACCAGAACCGCCACCACCTGCGCCTCCGAACGAACCGGCTTGCGCTCCGCCAAAGGCCCAACTCATGATGTCAATCTCACCCGCATGCTTGTCGTCCTTGGACTCGCCAGGGATTTCATCAATCTTCAGAAAATAGTCGGTTTGCGCCATGGTCATTTACTCCTCTTGAAACGGTTGTTGGTGACTGCGACTGTCGACTGCCGACCGTTGCCTCACACAGGTAGATAGTCGGGTCGGACGGAAAAATGTTGCTTCAATTCTTCAGATTCATTCGTGCCACGGAAATGAGCGGGTGACCGTTAAAAACTAAAGTAGGCGAACAACTTGATGGCCATCGCCCACAATACAATCCGCATTCCAGCATAGTGAGGATGCCGACCGGGTGGAACGACATCGGTTGCCACCCGGTCATGGGCTGGCTACTTGCCCTTTGCCGCTGGCAACTTGGCGACCAGCGACAGTCCGACGCTTAACTCTTCCAGTTGGAAATGCGGACGCAGGAAGGCAACGGCCTCGTAGCATCCGGGTTTGCTGGGATCATCGCGCACTTCAATGCGGGCTTCACGCAGCGGCCGCTCGGCCTTGGCGGCGAAGCTGGCATCTTCGGGGTTCCCGAGCGTGTAGTTGTTGATCCAGCGATTGAGCCACCGTTCGCACTCATTGCGCTCCATGAACGAGCCGATTTTGTCGCGGGCGATCGCCTTGAGGTAGTGTGCAAACCGCGACACGCACAACAGATACTGCAGTGCCGTCGATAGCCGAGCGTTGGCGTTGGCTTCCGGTGTGTCGTACTTCTTCGCCTTCTGGCACGACTGCGTCCCGAAGAACGCAGCGTAGTCCGTATTCTTGCAATGTAGCAGCGGGATGAATCCGAGATCACTCAGCTCCTTCTCGCGCCGATCACCAATCGCCACTTCCACCGGGCACTTCATGGCGACTGAGCCCTCATCGGTCTCGAAAGTATGGACAGGCAGCCCTTGGACGAGGCCGCCCCCTTCCACACCGCGGATCGTCGCCATCCAGCCGTATTTCGAGAAAGACTCGGTCAGCCGCGTTCCCAAGGCATAGGCCGCGTTGCCCCACAGATACTTCTTGTGATCGCGACCATCGACATCTTCCTCGAAGTTGAACGCCTCGACCGGGACCGTCTCCTTGCCGTAAGGCAGCCGCATAAGTGTGTGCGGCATCGCCAAGCCGACATAGCGCGAGTCCTCTGATTCGCGGAACGACTTCCATTTCGCGTATTGCACGTTGTCAAACACTTTGGCCAAGTCGCGAGCCTTGGCGATGTCCGTGAAACTGTCGATTCCAAACATCTGCGGCGCCGCAGCAGACAGGAACGGCGCATGCGCCGCGGCTGCCACTTCGGCCACCCGATCCAACAGGGCGATATCTTGTGGATGGCGGCCAAACTCGTAATCGCCGATCAGGCAACCAAACGGGTGTCCGCCGAACTTGTCATATTCTTCGCCGTAGACTTGCTTGAAGAGGGCGCTCATATCGAACTCTGCCGCATTCTCCAAGTCCTTCAGCAGAACTTCCTTGGCGACGTTGAGCACTTTGATCTTCAGATCCGTGCCGGTCTCGGACTGATGCACCAAATAGTGTAGCCCGCGCCAGCTTCCCTCCAACTTTTGAAAGTCCTCGTGATGCATGACGAGGTTCAGTTGCTCGGAGATTTTCTTGTCAATGACTGCCATCCAAGCGTCGATGCTGCGCTGGGTGTCTTTGGAAACGATCATCCCCGGCTGCATCTGCGTCCGGACGAAGGTCTCGATCAGTTGGGTGGCCTGCGATTTTTCCTGTTCGTCTGCGGGACGAATCCCCTCGCGAAAAATCGTCTCCAGGACACTCTCGGATTCCGTCGCTTGCGCGCCCGCAGTGAGCGTGGCTTGTTCGGCGTTCGCCATGAGTCAACCCCTTGTTACTCGATCAGCCCCACGGATGGGACAACCTGTTGATTGTAGATTTGTGCGGTGGAGCGGATACCTGTTTCTCAAGGACAACCCGTCCACGAATGCTGCGTCCCTCCGCACAATGCGAAGAATTTCCGCGTGCTGTGCTCGTCTGTCAGTGATCAGCCGCCGGCCGGTTCCGGCGCCGGCTCTTCGATTCCGAGCTGCTTTGCCAGCGACTTGCGCAGATCGCTGTTCACCAGCACCTGCTGCAACAGTTCATCCAGTTTTTCTTTGCCTTGCAATGTCGAAGACAGGTTTTTCAGACTTTCCCGCTGCTCCAACAGCGCCCGCAAGGCAGGGATCTGCTTGACGACGTTCTCAGGGCTAAAGTCGTCCATGTGCTGGAATCGGAGGTCCACATTGAGCAGCTTGTCCTCCTGACCCGAAACAGTGTCCTTCACCTGGAGCGTCTGTCGCGGTGCCATCGCGGCCAGCACCTTGTTGAAATTGTCCCGGTCAATGTCCACGAACTTGCGGTCTCGCAGCGCTGGCAGCGGTTTGTCGGGCTTGCCCGAGAAGTCACCCAGCACGCCGACGACAAACGGCAACTCCTTCATTTCCATCGCGTCGCCGATGTACACCTCGTACTTGATTTGGACCCGCGGCGGGCGGACGCGATCGAGCTTCTTTTGCAGACTCTCTTTGGCCATGAAACCTGCTCCTAATAAAAAGGTCATTAAAACAGCACCCAAAGTGATTGATGAGTGCGAACGATGCTTGCTGAGTCGGATCGTATTATCTATCAGGCTTCCGTTGCTTGATAGACTGCTCGCGTTTCATGCGACGATGGGGACGAGCAAGCCACGCGTGACTCATCCGTCCCATGGCTCCCGTACGCCCCCTCTATTGCGAGCAGGAGGCATCCCTTTCCGATCCGATCCCGCGTCTGGCGCCACATTCACTTGGCTGTTGGAGTCGGCACGATTCCCAATGTCTCCCCAATCTGTTTGACGAGTTTTTCGTCCTTGACGAGTTCGCCCAGAACCTCTTCGAAGGGCATTCCAGCCCAGCGAACCGCACGTCGTACGAGGTAGGCGACAGGACTGTGCGGCTCCGACTGGCTGAAGAACCGTGCCGCCTCCTCCATTCGTGCGATCGCTTCGTTCCGGGAGCGAATTGGCCCCGTATTCGCCGCCGATCCGCCGACAGGATTGATCGTCACGGCCAGCTCCTCTTCTTCCGTTTGTAGCGTGACGGCGTCTTCAAGCAGTCCGCCACGCCGCTTCAGCACGCCATACACAAACACTCGGATCTCACCGATCGAATTCCGCAACTCTTCCCAACTGGGGGACTGCTCACCCAACCGCTGGTCGAGCACCACCGCCAACGCATTGATCTCAGCCAGACAGGCATCCATGTCCACCAGCAGGGTCTGGTAGAACGGGATGGGCGCGGCATCGACCGCCGCATCGAACAATTGCCGCTTCTGCTCGCCTTCGGCGCTGCGACGTTTGAAACTGTCTTCCTTCTCATCCTTTCCCCGGGGGGCCACGCGACGCAGGTGCCAGAAAATCCAATTGAGTTTCGTTTCGTCCGAAGAGCGGGCGAGGGGAATCTCGCGTAGTGCTGCCGGCATCCGCGCCCCGCCATCCGACGATGTCAACCAATCGAACGGAGCGGCGCGATTCGACAAATCCTGGCCGTCCGGCAGGGGATGCAGACCGTCCCAGAACCGGTCCACGAAGCCGTGGATCAGCCGCAGGCCGTCCCGGAACCCGGCAAACCCCGAATCTCGGACGAGGGCTTCCACGAGCCAGCCAGCGATGAGCAGATCCTTCGATCGGGTGGCCAGCACTTCGGTGGCCACTTCAATGACCGTTCCCCATTTGGGCTGTTTGTCCTTGCTCGCGTCGATTGGATCCTTCCGCGACTTCCGCAATTGGCTCAGTTCATCCCGGACGGGATCCAAACGCAGGCTTTCACCACACGGGTTGTCGGCCGTGATCGGAGTTAGCAGGAGTTCCAAGTCCAGTGTTGCAACCGAGGTCGTCATGGTGTTTCCGCTATTGGTTGTCCATCACTGCAGGATCGTTCCAGAGTCTGTCTCAAACGACCGTTGACTCCAACGAAAGTCGATGCCGCCAGAAGATGCCGAACGAATTTGCAAACGCAAAGCCACCGGTAGTCGGCCGATTGTACAACGTCATTCCGCAACGCAATACCATCGATGCTGAAGAAACTATCAACTGATCATTAAGGGGAAGGGCACCTCAGGAACTTGGCCGAGATGCCTTGTGACTAGACACCGATCCTCTTGTGAAACAGCGGCTAACCCGATGTTTCGCCGGGGTCAAGTTGTTTCATGCTTCGCGACAATTGTTCAAGAGCCCCGGCATGCATGCGGCTGGCCCAACTCTTGCTGATGCCGAGGCGATCGGCCGCTTCCTGCAACGTGCGATCTTCGTAATACACCGCGCGAATCAGCGCGGCCGCGTCGGGGGGAAGTCGCTCCATCGCTTCGCGCAGCTTGCCACTGGTTTCGCGTTGAACCAGTCCGAACCAGGGAGCCGGCGCGGACTTATCGACCACATCGGCGGTACGACCCTCTTCATCTGCTGAGGCCAGATAGACGACCGCCAAAGAGCTGGCAACCCGGCTGAACCAATTGACTTCCCGAGTCAGTTCGTTCCCTGCCATTGGCTCGGTGGATGTGCTTTCGCTCGTCGTCGTCTGGAGCAGCGAATCGGCCATCTGGTGGTACTTAGTCTCGGGATTGCGATCAGCCCGAAACCACATCAGCTGGTTGACTCCGTCGAAAATCGCTCCCCGAATCCGGTAATAGGCAAACGTCGAAAACTTTGTTCCCTTCTCGGGATCGAAATCCCGAGCCGCCTGTAACAAGCCCACCTGCCCGTACCCGATCAGGTCGTCTGTTTCGACCCATGCGGGCGTCCGCGATCGGACCTGTTGCGTCAGGAACCGTACCAGTCCCTGGCACTCGTGTACCAGACGATCCTTCTCGCTCAGGGTCGAGGTGTCGAACATCATTGCACCGCACAGAGCCGGACCCACAGGGCATTGAGCCGCGCGTGAGTCTCCGGGTTTTCAAACAGGGTTCGTGCCACACGATCCGCGACCGCCGCCAGTTGCACCTCGGATTGCCAGGTCTGTTTCAGTTGGCGACGCAGTGTCGCCCGGACCAGTTCGACCAGCACCGGCTCCAACTGAAACTCCATTCCGCGCAATCGACGTGAGACTTCCAGCAGCGGCTCCAAATCCGCCGGGTGGCTGTCCTGCTCCTGTGAATATAACGCCGCCGTTTGCTTCAGAACGTCTTCGAGTACACGGCGCGATGTCGAATCGCCGTTCCTCAATGATGCGGGTCGGTCGCCAGCGCTTCCAGCGGATGATTCGGGCTGAGAGGTCATGATGGTTCTCCAACTCGTGGCCACCTTGTGGCGTCAGCTTGATGCGGTTCGGCACGTTGCCTGTTTTCCGTCGCCAGCACGATCCGCAAGGGCTTCGTCCACTCGCGTCGGCTCGGCATTTGTCTGTCCTTAACAGACTGCTAATCCACAACTCCGATTCTCAAGTCATAGAGATTTTTGAGGAGATCGACCGTCTCGATCTGGTCCGGGAATTGTTTACGCGACAACAGATACCGCTGTTTCATTTTCTCGGCCAGCTCGCGGACGACTTTGGTTTGGGGCAGCGTCTGTCCCAACACAGAGACCAGTCGCGAGTCATCCGGTTGAGCGCCGGAACCCTTCCAATTCGAGACGACGATCCCCAAGTGCGGGGCCTTGGGCCAGTTGTGATCCTGCCAGCTTTCGGTGTTCTGCTGAAGGTCGAGAAAGATCAAATGCGCGCCGTAGCTCCTCGTCAGTCTCTCTTCCAAAAATCGTCCTGTGATGGCGGGGTTCAACGAATCCTGTGGGCCGAGCACGCCGAAGACAAAATCATCTTTGGTGAGAGTGATCTGCCCTTGGAAGTAGATCATGACAATGGACTGTGGCCCGCTCTTCAAGCCACCTTTCAGGTTGTTCGACATTTTGCTCACCAGATGATCCAACCGCTGCTGTACTTTGGCCGGTGGTATATTCAGCGCGTCGTGAACGTGAATCTGAGCAAACGCATTCGACTTCCAGACCTCTTGAGATGCCTGCTGACTGGTCTTCAGTTCTGCCAGTAACGCTTTCTCCATCAGCACGGTCCGGGCGCGATCCCGCATTTGTTGAAGGTCGCCAGTCCCCAACAGCAGCACATACAACTCCTGCTCACGTTCCGGGGTGGCACAATCCATCACCCAAGTGTTGTTGCGGCCGAGCTCCGACGCCAATCGCCCTTCCGTGCTAAACACCTCCAATTTGATCTTGTTTCCTTGGGATCGGTTGAAAACGACCTCCGTTTCAAACCATCCATTCGCCGATTCCTTGTCATCCATGTCGATGCGGATCGTCGGCAATATGAAGCTGTTGACCCAGATCCGAGCGGTGAGCTTCCCGCCTCCCGCCGGGCGATTCTTCGCCGTGACTCGGCCGCGCAATGTCAAACGGGCCTTCGGAGCGACACGATCAAAATCGCGAGTCTCATCAAATTTCAGTTGCGGTCGCGGTCGTGCGTCACCCACGCTCACAATTTCGATGGTCGCCGTACTGGGGACGTAGGAGATCTTGATGATCTGCTTCTCACTTGATCCGCCCCGGTTGTCGGCCGTCAACTCAATCTCGTTGACCCCTTCAAACAATTCCAATTCTGCCAGTCCACTTGAGCCATCGATCGGCACCTTGTCCGCACTAAACTCCTTCTTGAAGATCTCGTTTTTTTCACTGTTGCCCCGCATCTGCAAACGCAGACTCGTGGGCGCGGTGGATTTCACCAAGTATTTAAGCTCCAGCCTGTTGGAATTGACCGTCAGCGACTTGTCGGACGACATCTCTGTGGAAATCGGCGCGAGGATGGCGAGCACAGGCGGCTTGTCCGCCGCCTTTTCCATGCGCACCTTGTGTGCCACCGGTTCGAGCGTAATTCCTTCATCGTTGGTCGCGGTGAGCCGCAATGTGTGATCGCCTTCGGTCAGTCCGAATTCATTCGTTTGCAACTGCCATACGCCGGGTTTGTCTGGGACCTGTGTCACGGGAAACTCACGCCGCACATCGGTGCCATCAATGTCGATCCTGACCGTGCGAATGAGGCGATCCGATCGAATTCGGATGCCTTTTATCGTTTGATTCGCCACCAGCTTCTCTTCGGCGAGAACCTCCAGAATCTCTGGAGGGCGACGGAACTCCACGTCCACCGCCTGACTGGTCGGCTGCCGACTCCAGTCGTTCTCCACGCGCACGGCGACGCGACTCTTGCCGCCACTCAGAGGAACCTTCGCGGTCAAGCGATGTTGACCGGGTTGACTGCGGTCGATCTGCACGAGTTTGTCGTCAATGAGTACATCATCCACTCGGATCGTCGCGCGGTACGGATGTTCCAGATGCCCGTCCAGCACGGCGACGATCGTTACCGAGGGTTCGTGATATCCGGCATAGAAAACTTGCGGCTCAGACTTCACCTGTTTCGGCAATTCGCGTACAGCCGCCGCCGTCGCGGTCAACGACGCGATGTGTGGGACGGGAGGTTCAAAGGCCAGCGTCAACCGCTTCTCATCCTGTTCTTTGCCTACGGCGGCTTGCACCACAATTGAATGAGTTCCCGGTTGCAGAGTCAGAGTCTCCTCGAACTTGAACTCACGCGTCTGACCGGCTTTGAACTCCGCAAGATCGCGTGGCTCCTCGGCGATCTGCAACGTCGCACTATCGAGATTGACTTCGGAAGTGATCCGTCCGCGCAGCCGGACTTTCGGCCAGGGGCTGCGGTAGACGTTCCCGTCGGCCTGGATCGCCGCCGCTTCGCCCCGTTCGGGGATGAAGAAGACTTTGTCGAGTGCGATCCGAGGGGCTTGGAGTGGCGCGGCGCGCCGGACAAATGTTCCAATGCGTGCCGTCTCCAAATCGCGATCGGTCTCCGGTGCCGTAGCGTTGACTGCCACGAGTTCCAGACGATTCTCACCCGGTTCGATCACGACGGTTTTAGCGATCTCGAGCTTCTCGCGCCGCGTCTCCCACGTTTGGACCACGACCTCTTCTTTCTGACCGGCGCGATGCAACCGAAGCTGAACGTGGAACGGTTCGGCGGTTGGAAACACCACAGCTTTCACTGTGATTTCGGCGTCTCGAATCTCGTCCTTCCACGGCGGGTTCCATTCAATGGACGGCGCTGCCGGACGGAACTGAACGGTTTCGATTTTCGTGACCTCTCGATCCGGCGTCTGGAGGCGAACCGTCAGACGATGCAGGCCGCGTTTCCATTCGGACTTGGACAGGTCGGCCGTCCACTCTCGCTCGGAACCGTGTTGCAATGGTTGAGGCGCGGCCCTATTGAACGAGACCGTGAGGCCGCTGATTCGCCGTTCGGAAACTCCGGTCACTTCGGCCACGAGCTGCACTTGTGAGGATTCCAACTGCGGCCGATCCTCGTAGTCGGTCCGAACCGGCGTACCATCGGGGTAGCGCAGCCACAACGAGATTTGCGGCGACTCCTTCGCTTCCGGCAGAACCAGTTTTTGGCTCTCGATCAGGGACTGGAGTAGATCGCGCCGATAGAACCCGGCGCGGTAGTCGCCGATCGCGGCGAACTTCGCCGGACGATCCGCATCGCCCGTGTTGAACTGCCACCCCAGCAGACGTTCGACATCCTCACGGCTGGCGTCGAAGTTGCCCAGCGGGTGCCAGCCGATCCAGTCCCAATCGCCCTGACGCTCGCCGGACGTTACGAACAGTGTGAACAGCGGCTTAGACTCATCAATTGCCTGGCCGATGTCACACGTCACCGTCTCCAACTGTCCGCCCCGGCGGACGCTCAACGAGATCGCCTCCCCAGGACGACGATCCAACACGAATTGATAGAACTCCTTCGTCGAGCGAAGACTGGTCACCTCGCCCTTGCGCTCGACTGCCACCAGTTCGTCCCCGCGCTGCAAGCCGAGGTTGCTCGGCACATCTGTCACGACCAAGCGGTTGCCTTGCGGATGCACGGTCAGGCCGGGGATGCGACCGTGCTGATCGAGGGTCTGCTCGACCAGATCGGTCATCGTCCAGACGGATACAGTGCGGTCAGCGGCGAGGGAGAGCAGCATCCGGCCGTCTTCCGAGAACGCGAGACTACGGACACGCTCGGTATGGCCGACGCACCAGCGCACCGCGTCGCCTGTGTCACCGCGAAACACCTGCAGCAGCGGTTGCCCGCGCAAATGCGAGGCCACGGCGACCAAGGGGGTCGGGCAGTGCCGCGATGGCGGACAAAAGGCATAGCCCGTGACGACGTATTGCTCTTCGAGTTGCAGAGTGAGCGCCGGTTGATCGAGGCGATGGATCAGAAGCGAACCGGGTTTCGCGTTCTCTGCCGACCAGCCCTTCAGGGACGCGGTCGCCAGACGCCAATGATCTTTGGCCAGTTCAATTCGCCGCTGGCCAATGTCGAACACCAGCGAGTTATCAGGGAAGCGGTCGGGATCTGATTTGGGGGTGTCGCTGAAGATCAGGCCCCAGCGATCGTCGATACGCACAAACGCGGCCTCGCGAATGTTCAATCCGCGGCTGGCCAAGACTTGAGGCGACGGGTTGCGACCGGCGACCAAGTCGTCGATCGGATACACCACAATGTCGTTGCGATCGCTGCCCGCCACGGCCACAGTTTGGCCGTCATGCGTCACCGCCAGCGCTGGCAATCGGACCTCGCCACTCCAAGGCAGCTCAAATTCGCGGACAATCTTGATCGGCAACGTCGTCGTCGTGATCATCAGGCGATACTCGGCCCGCCCATCGGACAGATATCGGGTGACGACGAACATGACCAAGGGCACGCTGCCATTCCTGGCAGGGATCAGTGCGGCCGCACTCGGCAGATTCTGAGCGCGAACGGATTCGATCTGAGCCGCCTGATACTGCTGACGACTTAGGACTCCCATGCCTCCGGCGTTCGTCACTGGCACTGACCACACACCGATGTCGCCATGCGCCCCCGTCAGCAGTCGCTCGCCTAGACCTGGCAGCGGCAGCACTGTCAACGTGTTGGGACTGGACTTCGCATTCGCCACTTGGCCGGTCTGCACATCCCAGATGCGAAACTGGTCATCACCCCACGCCAAAGCAACGCGGGCTTGCTTGGCTCCTTGGCCCGTACTCCATGCCGTCAGTCCCGGACGCCAGGCTTGGAGGTCCGGCAGCGGCACCCATGCTTGGCCGTCAAGCCCTGGCTTGCCATCCAGAGTGGGCGTCAAACTCAGGCTGGCCAGTTCCGTCGCCTGACTCACGTCCCAATACCGCACGCGCGGACGACGTTCGTTTGTCCTCTCGGTTCGCTCCTCGGCGACCGAGACCAATTCCGGTGGACTTGATCGACTCCCGCGGACAAACGCCAGTGCTTGGACCGGACCCCGGTGGCCTCGCAATAACTTAGTGGTGCGCGTCGCCGTATTGAAGACGTAAATCAGTCCGTCGTCGAGCTGAGAGGCCCGGCTGAGAAAGCCCGCCGGCATAATCCAGCCCACGTTTCGTTCACCCGTGATTTCACGAGTATGCCCCTGTCCCGCCGTTGCCAGCCACTCTCCGCCGGGCGAGAGCGCCAGCGCATTCAACCCGCCGTACAATCCCGCTCCAGTTGGAACGCGCAGCGTGGCTCCCGGACTGTATTCGTACTGACTGTCCGCCATCCGGTTCCAGACTTGGACCGCCTTGTCCCACCCGCAAGCATAGAGACTCGAACCATCCGGGCTGAAGGCGAGGCCACTCACATAACTCCGCGGGCCGCCGGTCTCCAAACGCAGCACGGGCGAGGTGTCGCCGGGAGGCAGAATCGGTTCGTCTGGGACAACCTCGGTGATCGGCTTCGCGGCCGGGGGAGCAACCTTTTCAGGTTTGGGTAGCAGCTCGTTTGGCGGAAGCGCGGGTGGCTTTCGAGGAGGTGAAACTTGAGCCACCACGCCCGGCAGCCCCGCCTTCCCACCCGGTACGGGCGATTGGAGATTGGGTTGCGAGGAAGGCGCGCCATCAGAGGGGTTCCCTCCTAACGGGCTGATCTTACCTCCAGGCAATGGGTTCGGCAGAGTCCCGGAGTGAGTCGGCGGACGATCCAATGTTCTCGTCGGTAATGGATTCACTTTCACTGCCGGAAGATTGGGCGTCAGCCGGATTGATGGGTTGCCGCTTCTCTGAATCGACAGAGCAACGGCCTGGCTGCGGCCCTGATTCGACACCACACTGCCTGCCTGCCACATGTTCGTCTTCACTGGCTGTCTGCCAGAGACTTTAAGATTTCCCGACTGCCCCTGCGCAGCTCGCTGTTTAACTGCGTACTGACCGAGGTCTTGCACAGACAACTCGCCTGTGCCTTTAGTGGGAGCATCAGGGCGGCGAACCGGCTGCTCAACGGCCTTCAACAGCGGGACGGATGAAGGCACCGACGAACCGCGCTGAATTGAGGCAGCTCCGGACGGGTCTTTCGCCCGAGTCACCTCGAACGACGTGGCGACCAACAACACCAGTCCAACCGCGATCACGGACCAACGGAATCCGGACATGATTCACCTTCCCATTTCAGAAGTGCAGCGAGATGAACTCACACTTCCTTGACCAATTTCAGAGCCTTGGGAAATCGGCGTCTCGCTGAGCCAAGGGTCGCACGACCGCCTCGCGATTTCAAGATGGCCGTGAAGATTCAAGCGAGCGACACCACCAAGTTCGAGATCAGAACCACTGTGTGATTGTCAAGATATTGGCCAACGCACACAGGTTTCATCATCAGCCATCGTCGAGGCCATTATCGGGAACCGTTGCCCAGGGTTGCGGGCGTTTCGTGTCAATTTCTCAAAAAGCCGCCAGTCGAGAATGAGGACCGCTCTTCAGCCCGGAGGGCGCAAGAATGTCGGCTCGAACGCCTTGTTAGGTGCTGCACAACCACCAAACGAGAATGTGCCGCTGTTGTTGACTCGCGGACAAACCCAACAAACCTTGCCCGCGTATCCAAGCTCTGGCTCAAGTTCATCTATACTTCACGCGGCCGAAACTGACACTTTGCGACCACTGCACACTAACCCGAAGCGTAAGCGAGGATGTAAGTTGCGTCCTCGTTTACACTTCGGGTTGGTGTCAGCTTCTCCCGCGAGCGGGTTAGCGGCGAAGGTTTACCATCCTCGTTTCACTGCGGGAAGAGCGTGTTGTTCGAGCACACGGCGGCACGGCGGCTTCCGCCGCTCTACTCGGCCAGCATCTTCGTGCCGCGTATCGCGATGAAGTCGCAGCCGCGTCTAACAGCCGGTTGAAAATAGAAGCCTGAAGCGCGAGCGAAGGATTTCTGATCCTCATTCGTCCGCATTTGCGACATCCTTCGCTCGCGCTTCAGGC
>JAYTGQ010000552.1:0-1620 GCA_043733345.1 Schlesneria sp. | reverse complement strand
TGAATTTGAAAACCGGACTTAGCTGGAAAAGAACCGGCGGCTAGCGCCGTGCCGCTCACAGAATGCCAAAGTGAGTGCCATTGGGCGTCAGCCCCCCGGTTCTTCCAACGAGAGCTAACGCCAAGAACCGGGGGGCTGACGCCGCCCCGCTCGGAAATGCCTCACGTTGTGCCGCGTCAGGAGATGCCTCACGTTGTGCCGCGTCAGGTATAGTCCCTGCGCTGTCGCGCGGTATGGAATCGCGCGAAGTGCGAGTCGCCGCCCGAGTCGCCTGTCGTGAGGTGCATTGATCGTGAGTCCACTGCGGGTTGCTCCCGTCACCACCGAGTGCCTGTTTATTTGCTCGGCGCTGTTTGCCGCTTGCTTGGCTCAGTCGTGGGAAGGGCAGCACTTTCGCGACGTGCAGCGCGAATGGGGAGCGAACACCACGTTGCAGGTCTTCGCGGTCAAAGGGGACCGGCGCGAAGCGGTCGATGCCGACTTGAATGGCCCGTTCGATCTGTGGGATGGCGAATGGTGGCGGATCCCGATCAGCGCGTTTCACCATGCCGACATCGGGCACTTGCTGATGAACTGCCTGTCGGCGTGGGTGCTCGGCAAACGGCTGGAGCGACACTGGGGCAGTCTCCGCTTCGGGCTGTTTCTCCTGCCGATGATTCCCGTGCCACTGTTAGCCGAGGCCGTGTTCGGTCATGTGGCGATCGGCTTCTCGGGCGTGATCTGTGCGATGTTCGGTGCCCTAATCGCACTCAAACAATTCGACGACGACAAGATTCTTCCCGATCAAACGGTTCAGTTTGGCTTGGTGTTCCTCGTGCTGTGTGTTTGGGCGACCGCACTTGATCTGGCGCAGGTCGCCAACGTGGCGCACTTCGTCGGGCTGGGTTACGGCTGGTTCGCAACGTGGGCGTTGTTCGGACCATTTCGATCCGCGACGGCGATTCGTGTGCTGTTCGCCATCGCTCACGTCGGCCTGCTCCCCGCCCTGTGGTACGCCATGCAGCCGATGGGAAACGGTCGCTATCACTGGTACGCGGCCGATCATCTGGCCAATCCGGTCGCGCGCACGAAGACGCTGAAGTTTGCCGTCTTCTGCGATCCGTCCTTGGCGGGAGTTTGGCTGAGACTCGCGAGCGGTGAGTTGACCGAGGGGAACCTTCAGGCCGCATGGCACTCCGTGTTGACGGGACTCAAACACAACCCGACTCACGCGAAGCTGCTCGAAACGGCACGCAGTCTGTGGAGACAGATTCCCTTGGGCGAGCCGCGACAGATCGCCGAACAACAGTTGATGAGCGTCTTCGGCACACGCGGTCGCGACTGGCTGATTCAGATTCGCGAGACCGCGTTGGTGAGTACGCTGCCTGCGGAAGACGACGCTGGTCCGAGGTCACTTCCCGGCGATGAGCCTCCTGCATTTCGGCTCGATCAAAAGATCGACCTCGACTGGCAGCCTCGCGCCGTCGAGCCGAATCACCCTCAGCCCGTGAACCCCGCCTCACCAGATAGCGCGGCGGAAGGCGTCACGCTGTGAGGACGTATCGTTTAACCGCGTGGGCAACGCCCCGCGCGTCGAGCGACGTTGTGGTCTGTTTCGCTCATCGACGCGCGGGGCGTTGC
>JAYTGQ010000551.1:0-12602 GCA_043733345.1 Schlesneria sp. | reverse complement strand
GGTCATTAGGCGACCGGCAAGAGTTGTTAACCGCAGATCAAAGCCTGACGCGGAAGCGAATGATCTGTTGCCGAGCGTCCTTCGCTTCCGCGTCAGGCGGGGTGGCTCGGCTTGATTCATTAGTTCAGCAAGGTGTGCCACTGCGTCGGAGTCCTCGGAGAAGCAGTGCCTGTGGTCGGTCAACTCGCCATCGCGGGGTGGCCCAGCTTGCTTCAAGCTGGGTGCGTAGCACAAGAAGCGTCAGCACGACCGTTGATACGGGAGGAGCGTTCCACTCCACAGAACGTCACTCCAAAGTTTCTTGGACCTTCGGCCCCCGGCTTGAAGGCGGGGTGGCCCGGCTTGATTCATCTGTCCAGCGAGGTGTGGCACTACTTTGGAATGGATCAAAGTGGTCAGGACTCGTAACCATGTTATGCCTGACTTATTCGCACTGTTATTAGACAACGTAGACCAACTTAAATGTAACTGTTAAGCAACGAAGCTCCTCTCCGGGGCGTTTTTCGGCCGGGTGGTTCGGAGTTACTTTTAAGTGGTGTGGCGTGCGTGGTGTTCAGGAGGAGTTGGGGGTGGCGAGGGGGGAGGGGTTTGAATTGGTCGGTGTGGCCGAGGAGGGAGAGGCCGTAGTCCAGGATGTGGAGTCCCTGTTTTTGGCAGGTGCGGTTGGGTGACCGGGGCTGGACTGAGGCTCAGCGAAGGAAGCCCCGGGGGTTTCGCGAAGACGCTCCAACCCCGGCCACCCCACCGCCAACCCCCAAACTTAGTGTTGACGAAGCACTAGCACGACTGTCAACACCGGCAGAGAATGCCACCGCCACGCGACCGTACTCGACCATGATTTCCAGCAGGCGGTCTTGCTGTTGTTCGATAATCGAGGGGGGGGCTGTCAGCCTGAGGGCGTTTTGAAGAACTCGGGGCAGGGGGGAGGGCGACGAACATTTTAAGCGGTTCTGAGGTTGGACTCTGGCGGGTTGGCGGACTGATCTCAATCAGCCGGTCGCGTGGCGTGCAACACGTGGCGAAACGGGGCCGAGTCTGTCACCGCTGAAAGCGACTGGTTAGACTGCCGCCGCCTTGTTGATGGAAGCCTGATGCGCGAGCGAAGAGTGCGTTGCCAAGCGCCCTTCGCTGGCGCGTCAGGCTTCAATGAGTCGGTTTACCACGGCCGCTATTGGTCCGACAACTTGAAATTGCGGGGGTTCGCCTCGTTTAACCGCAAGCCAAAGGCGAGCGCGTATGAGGGCGATTCACCGCGTTCTCGCGCTCGCCTTTGGCTTGCGGTTAAACCAATGAAACCCGCAATACAAAGTTGTTCGGCCGCTAGCCCACCGCGTTGCTGGTGTCTGCGAGACACCGGTTGTTGATCCTCGCCGTCTCTTTGAGAACTTTGCCATGACACGATTCAACTCGCTGCTTCGCCTGTGCTGTGTCGCGCTGCTGACTTTTGCAGTCGTCGGAATCTCACTCGCAGCGGTGACGCCCGAACAGAAGAAAGAGTTGAAGGACATCGGTGCTGACATCGGCAAGGCCGCGTCGCTCACCTCGAAGAAAAAGTTCGATGAGGCAGAAGCCGCATTGAAAGAGGTCGAGGACAAGCTGGAGAAGTTCATCAAGGAGGCTTCCATTCCAGAAACGGACTCCGCTCTCAAGCCGATTCACGTTCAACTCGAAAAGGCCAAAGCGCAACTGGGCAAGTCGAGCGGGAAGGGGACCGTCAGTTTCGCGAAAGATGTGGCTCCGATCATCACCGCGAAGTGCATCAGTTGTCATGACGACAATGCGCGCGGCGGACTTCGTCTCGACACGTTCGCCGGATTTGAAAAGGGCGGCGGCAGCGGTGCGTTACTCGTACCGGGCAATGTTCAAAACAGCCGCCTCTGGCAGAAGCTCGTCACGCCGAACGTTCAGCAGCGGATGCCGAAGATGGCCGCAGCGCTGACAGAGAATGAGATCAAAGCGATCGTCACATGGGTCGCTGAAGGAGCCAAGTTTGACGGTGCCGACAAGACGACCGAACTGGCCTCGCTCAGCAAGAAGCCCGCGAATGGTCCCGCGCCGAAAGCCGAAGTGGTGAAGGCGACCGGCAACGAAACGGTCTCGTTCATCAAGGACGTGGCTCCCACGATCGTCAACATTTGCGGAGGCTGTCACAGCGATGCCCAGAAGCGCGGCGGTCTGTCGATGGCGACGTTCGAGAAACTGATGCAGGGGGGAGACAGTGGTCGCGTCGTGGTCGCGGGAAGTCTCGAAGGCAGTCGTTTGTGGCGACTCGTGAACGCGGATGAAACGCCCGTGATGCCGGCCGGTCAGGCACGCATCACGAAGAAATGGCACGGCGATTTGAAGAAGTGGATCGAAGAAGGCGCGAAGTTTGATGGCCCCGATGCCAAACGCCCGCTCCGCCAAATCGTCCCCACCGAGGAACAGCTCGAGGCCGAGAAACTCGCGAAACTCAGCCCGGAAGAATTCGCCGCCAAGCGCATGAAGGACTCGGAAGCCCAGTGGAAGCTCACCTTTCCGAACGGTGAACCGCGTCAAATCAGCAGCAAAGAATTCATCGTGATGGGCGATGCGTCCGACGCGAGATTGAAGGAAGTCGAAGGCTGGGCGGTTGACCACGCGAAATCGCTGCGCACGGCATTCAATGTGAAGGATGATCTGCTCTGGAAGGGCAAGCTGACGATCTTCGTCATGAAGGAACGCTTCGGATACGAGGAGTTCAACAACTCCGTTCACAAGCGGGAAGTTCCTCGCGAAGTCCTCGGCCATTCGCAGGTCACGGCGACGATGGATGAGGCGTTCGTTGCGTTGCAAGACATTGGAGACGCCGCCAGCGAAACCTCGCCCGGAATGCAGGTCAGTCTGGTCGAGCAAGTGACCGGCGCGTTCTTGAAACGAGGTGGTGGGACTCTGCCCGACTGGGTCATTCGTGGCGCGGGGCTGTCACTCGCCAGTCGCGGCTCCGCAGGCAACCCGTATCTCGCGGCCCTGCCCGCTCAAGCGGGAGCCATTCTGAGAGAAACCCGCATTGAGAAGCCCGAAGATGTCTTCTCGAACGGCACCTTCGCACCGGGCGAAGTCGGACCGATTGGCTTTACGCTGGTGAACTTCATGATGACGCGCGGTGGTCCCAACAACTTTGGGCAGTTCGTGAGGAACCTGCAAACGGGTGACAGTCCCGAAGCGGCATTGAGAAAGGTCTACGGAACAGATGGCAAGACACTGGCACTGGCCTACGCCAACTCGCTCCCCGCCGGTGGTGCCAAGAAGGGCAAGAAATAGAGCACATTTCAAAACTAGCCCGACGCGCAAGCGAGGGCTTCGGGGCATCGAATGTTCAGCCCTCGCTTGCGCGTCGGGCTAGTTTTTTCAGGCAAGAACAGGTTTTGAAATGTGTTCGCCGCGGGTCTCCCGACCCCTCTGAAATGCCCGACCGAAGGTCTCCGCTTCAAGTTGATGGTTCAACAGCCTGTTGAAAAGGGAATAGAAGCCTGAAGCGCAAGCGAAGGATGTCGCAAATGCGGACGAATTAGGCTGAGAAATCCTTCGCTCGCGCTTCAGGCTTCTATTTTCAACAGGCTGTTAACAGTCCGTTGAAAAACGTAGGGTAAGCCTCCGGCTTGCCCCTTTTTCAGCGGCATCTACGGGCAAGCGAGACGCTTACCCTACGTTTTTCAACAGGCGGCTAACACCGAAGTCGGAGACCAACGTCTCGACCTGACTTTTTGCCCCATGTCGTTCGATCACAATCCCCCTGCGCCCCGGTTGCTGATGGCAGCCGGGGTGCTTTGGTTCCGAGTCCACGCTCATGTCCACGTCCACTCTCGCCAATACAACTTTCCCCGACGTGATCGTCATCGGCGGTGGCGTGATCGGGTTGTCGATCGCTTGGGAATTGGCCGGGCAGGGGGCGTCCGTTCGATTGCTCGAACAAGGTCAGTTCGGCCAGGAGGCGAGTTGGGCGGGAGCCGGAATGCTGCTGCCGGGCAACCCCGAATTGGCTCGTTCACCCGAAGCTCAGTTGCGGGCGGAGAGTCACGTTTTATGGCCCGATTGGACGGAACGGCTCCGAGCCGAAACGGGGATCGACAACGGATACGCGCGCTGCGGTGGGATCGAAGTTCGGATGAATGGCTCGGCCTCAGAACTCGATTCTGAAGTCTCTGCGTGGCGTTCTGAAGGAGTACTGGTGGAGACACCGAGCCTCGACGAGTTCCGTCAGCGTTTCTCTGCTCTCCACCCCCATGTTTCGAGCGGCTACGTGTTGCCGGAGCTGGGCCAAGTCAGGAACCCGCGTCACTTGAAAGCCCTCGTGTCAGCCTGCGCTGCGCGCGGCGTAGACCTACGCGCGGGATGTCCCGTTGTCGGCTTCGATCAGACGAAGGATCGCATCTTGACGGCACGAACTCATCAAGCAGAGCATCACGCGGCGGAGTTCGTCGTGGCGGGCGGGGCTTGGTCGCGCGAACTGCTTCGTCAAGCCGGACACAACGTCTCGATTGAGCCAGTGCGAGGCCAGATGGTGTTGCTCGAAACGCGACCGCTCCCGTTTCGCTGTGTCATTCAATCCGGCCTGCGCTATCTCGTCCCGCGCGCGGACGGTCGCATCTTGGTCGGCTCCACGGAAGAACACGTGGGCTTTGACAAACGGAACACGGCCGAAGCGGTTGCGGAATTGATCGACTTCGCGCGCGCGGTCGTCCCCTCGCTCGGAGCGGCTCGGTTTGAACGGTGCTGGTCCGGCCTGCGGCCTCACGCCACGAACGGCCTGCCACACATCGGCCGCTTGCCCGAGACCGCGAACCTGTCCGTCGCCGCCGGTCACTTCCGTGCCGGCTTACAGCTCTCGCCCATCACGGCGGTGAAAGTGGCCAACATGATCCTCGGACGCGAGACTCGGTAGTCGAGAGTTCCACACCAACCCGAAGCGTAAGCGAGGAGGATGTGGAGCGAGAATGCCGGACGAGTGAGTCTGATCGTGCTTCCTCGCTCACGCTTCGGGTTAGTGTGAACTGCGTCTTCCCTCAACCCCCTTCAACCAGCCACCCCTTGGAGATTGATCCGATGCGAGCCGTCGTTCAGCGAGTCTCCCGCGCGAAGGTGACTGTCTCGGGAGAGGTCTCCGGTGAGATCGGTCCCGGTCTGATGGTGCTGCTCGGAGTCGCGGATGACGATGGTCAAGCAGACGCCGCGTATGTGGCCGAGAAGCTTGTTGGCCTCCGCATCTTTTCCGACGACGAGGGCAAGATGAATCTCTCGCTGGCAGACACCGGCGGCGCGATGATGATTGTCAGCCAGTTCACGCTGTTCGGTGACTGTCGGAAAGGGAAGCGGCCCAGCTTCATCAAGGCCGCGCGTCCCGAGCAGGCGGTCGAGCTCTATCGTGCCCTCGTCGCCGAAGTGCGCGGGCGAGGCATCACCGTGGCGACCGGCCGCTTTCAAGAACACATGGAAGTCGAACTGGTGAACGACGGGCCGGTCACGTTGCTGATCGACAGTCGCAAGCAGTTCTGATTCGGGCTGCGAGCGTCTTCTCGCGGACTC
Source organism: Schlesneria sp. (assembly GCA_043733345.1). Lineage (GTDB taxonomy): Bacteria > Planctomycetota > Planctomycetia > Planctomycetales > Planctomycetaceae > Schlesneria. The sequence goes on along the minus strand of JAYTGQ010000551.1, from coordinate 7,058 downwards.
AGTCCAGCCGGGCTTCACACGGCGAGTCGCTGGTGTTGTCGGGCGACTTCTTCTCCGACAACCGATGACGCGCGGTGGTGAACTTCAAGCCCAACCACGGATTTCCCGGCGCGGGACAACCGCAACCCAACGAGTCCAGAACAGGAATGGCAGAATGATGAATCACAAAATGATGGAAGAGGCCCGCAAGCACAACGCCCGCCCGACGTGATGGTTCTGTGCTTCATCATTTTGCCATTCCGGTTCTCGCTGCGTTGGGTTGCGGGCAAAGAGCGCGCTGTGTCATCAGTGGCTCAGCCTCTTGTTCCGGAATGCGGCTCGAGTTGCCCAGTGGTGCCACATTGGTGATCGGCAGTGATTCCGCGTTCGTGCGGATGCCTAGCCGTTTTTTCGAGTTGAAAGCAACATAACGGACATTATCGGACGTTGGTGGTCGGGGAGTTTGGGCCGCAAATGACTGCCCAACGATCCAGCGAACGGATGAGAACGCCGCCATGAACGAACACTCACCGCAAGATCGATTGAGGTCGAGGACGAACAGATGCGACGTGACTTGCTGGCTGTGCAATGCGTCCCTCGAGCGAACGAACTTCGCGTTGAGACCTCTGAACGGTCATTCCTCGTGAGATGCCTTGATGGTGGCTCGGTGTTCTGCGCGAACCCCTAGTGCGGCGGCGCGATCGCGGATCGGCGACTCGTCACCACTCAGCGCCCCGAAGAGTTTGTCAGGGGGAGACGGCACCGGCGACCGGCGGTTCGCTGCCAACCTGCTCTTCAAACTCACCGATGCGGCGGAACTTTTGATAGCGCCGCTCGAGCAGTTCATCAGTCGGGATCGCGGCCAACGATTTGAGATTCCGGACGATGACCGACTTCAGCGTCGAAGCCATCGCGCGGTGATCGCGATGCGCCGCGCCGAGCGGTTCGGGGATGACTTCGTCCACGACGCCAAACTTCAGCAGATCGCGGCTCGTGAACTTGAGTGCCTGTGCCGCCTTCGGCGCGTGGCTGGCTCCCTTCCACAAAATGCCCGCGCAACCTTCGGGGCTGATGACCGAGTAGTACGAGAACTGGAGCATCGCGATGTGATCGCCGATCCCGAGACCCAGCGCCCCGCCGGACCCCCCTTCTCCGATGACCACACACACAATCGGAACGGGCAGTCGCGACATCTCGCGCAGATTGACGGCGATCGTGTACGCCTGACCGCGTTCCTCGGCACCGATCCCCGGATACGCGCCGGGCGTGTCGATCAAGCAGACGATCGGCACACCGAACTTGGCGGCAAGCTGCATCTTCAAGAGTGCCTTGCGATAGCCCTCGGGATGAGCGCAGCCGTAGTAGCACTCGGTCCGCTCCTTGAGCGTACGTCCCTTGTGCTGGCCGATGAGCAGGACTTTGTGATCGTCGAGTTTGGCGAAGCCGGTCAGAATGGCGCGGTCATCACCAAAGGCCCGGTCACCGTGCAGCTCCACAAACTCATCGCAGATCAGTTCGATGTAGTCCTTTGCTTGCGGACGCTCTTGGTGGCGGGAGACCTGCACCGTCTGCCACGCATCGAGATTCTCGAAGACCTCACGCTTCAGCTTGGCGATCTCAACCCGCCGCGTGCGGATCAAATCGAGTGTTACGGGAGTCGGGTTTGGCTGGGCTTCGAGTTTGGCGAGTTGATCTTCGAGATCGACAATGGGCTTCTCGAACGGCAGAACAAATTGAGGCTTCATCGGCGGAACCACGCTGGCCACCGCGATGCGATTTGCAGACGGACAACCGATCTCGAAGAGGCAGTTGACCGCCTGCGGTGCATCGCGGCGAATGAGATTTTGAAACGTGAAAGTCGGGATTACCCGTCGTGTCCGTCCTTCCGTGTTGAACGACAGACGATCACGACGGCGAGCGACGCGGCTATATCAGATCACAAGATGTCGGGCAATTCGGTCATAAAATCCAGTTCCTCAACGGGGACTGGCGCGGTTGTCGGTTTTGGAGGAGCGACGGCTGGCGGTTGAGCTTTGATGGGAGCGGGTTTGTTTGCTGGTGGGATGGAAGCGGCTGATGCCGAGGGCGACTTGGTCGCGGGAGCCGCAACGGGGCGCTGCGCGGCGACATTGGCTGCGACCGTCACGGTTGTTGGAACCGGTACACGTCCGGTGACGGGCAAAGTTCCCGCAGCCGCAATCATCGCGGGATTCACTAAAGTGGACGCGGCTCCTGGATTCGATGGCATCGCACCAGCGGGAGTTTTTCCCGCCATCGGATTCGCCACCGCAACCGGCATCGGTGGCATTGCCGCTGCTGCGGCGATCTGAGGTGATCCCAGCGGTGGCTGCCCAGAAATCATCGGTGCTCCGGGCATCGGTTGAAACGGCATCGGCTGCTGTTGCATCGGCTGGTTTGGATAGCCGGGCATCGCACCTTGAGGTCCGCCCATTGGCGGCATTCCGGGCATCTGCATTTGAGGGTAGGGCGCATAACCGGGCGGATACCCCGGCTGCATCGGCATTTGCTGCATGGGCATCGGCTGGAAAGACATTGGCTGCGGTTGTTGCGGTGGAGGAGCGGTTGGTGTTGCGGGCTTCGATGTCTTCGCCGACTTGAGGATCTTCGCTTTGCGTTCCTCTTCCACCGCCAGCTTCTTCTCTTTCTTGTCGTGCAAGTCTTGAGCGTACTGACGGGCTAACGCGGGGTCAGCGGCGAGCATCACTTTGAGCTTGGCATCCGCACGGCTATCCAATCGGAGATCAGTGAGCTGGCTCATCGCAGTGCCTTCTTTCTCAGCGGCCAGCTGCGCGAGCGACTCGTCCGTCACGTCCTCTTTGAAAATCTTGATCCGTTTGAGTTCGCTTAAAACTTCATCCACGCTGGAGTGCCGCTCAGCGGGCTTTTTCTTAAGCAATCGCAAGATCAAACGGTCCATCTCAGGCGTGACGTTCGGATTGAATTCCGAGGCATTCGGCGGCGGAGTAGAGAGATGCTTTCGGAGTAGTTCCTCGGGGGTCGGGGCTTGAAAAGGGGTCTTCCCCGTGAGGACTTCATAGAACAGGATGCCCAAGCTGTAGAGGTCTGTCTGAAAGGTGGGGGCGGCTTTGCGAATTGTCTCGGGCGCGATGTAGGTGCGCGTCCCTTGAATGGTCTTGAGCTTGCCGCCTCCGATCATCTTGGAGAAGCCTTTGACCTCTTTGCTGGACAACGAGAAATCGACGAGCCGAATCTCACCGACCTTGTTCATCAGCACGTTGTCGGGCTTCACGTCGCGATGAATCCAGCCCTTCGAGTGGACGTGAGACATCGCCTGGCAAATGCCTTCAAACAACCGGCGTGCCCGCACATGAACCGACGAAATGTTGGCTTTGATTTGCAGCTTGACGTTTGCCGCGCGGAAGTGCTCCATCGTCAGATAGGTGTTGTCGCGGCTCGACGAGAACTTCTCGAACTTGATGATGAGCGGATGATCGAGCGTCTTGAGAACTTCGGATTCATACTTCAGTGCGGCCTTGTTCACTTTGAATTCGGGCGAGTCTGTCTTGAGCAGCTTCATGGCGAGATGCCGCCCCGACGCTTGCTCGATCACTTCCCAGACTTGGCTGCTGCCGCCGGTGGCGATGCACATCACGAGTTTGTACGTGCCGTCAATCAGTTCTTCGTCGGACACTGTTCCATCCTCAATAAATCTCGGGCGACAAACCACACCCAAACACCAACCCGCAGCGTGAGCAAGGCCGATGGGATCTCCAGCGCAGAACCGCTCCCGCTCGCGCTGCGGGCGGGATTGGAAACCGTCATTAAAACCCGACCGGGGGCTTCGGTTTGGCTGGCTCGCCGCCACCTGGCGTCGTAGCCCCGGCCGTCGCCGCATGTTTGAGCTGGAACGCATCGCCCAGTTGATGTGACGCCTCGTAGATCACCTCGTCACCTTCCGCAAACGGGCCACTCACGAAGAGGCGGCTCGAACCCACGGACCCCATCAAGATGACGGGAACATCTCGCACGATGGACTGCCGGATGACCTGAACCTTGCGTTGGCCATCGGGCAGGTTGCCGATCGCACTGGTCGGAACTTCAGTCACCGGTTGGCGCGGAACGAGCGGCACATAAACAGTCTGGCCAGGCTTCAAGCGACCGTCACCATTGTCGAACACGATCACCGCCGAAGCGACGGATTCAAACAGCTCGCGCAGGGCATCGAACCGAGTGTGCAGCGGCAACACCGCGTCGATCTTGCCCTCAACATCATTCGCTTCAATTTTGACCGAGAAGCTCTTCCCCTGCTCTGCGGCGCTTCGTTCAACGGGGACTTCCACTTTGACTTTGGAGACATCGACCACGATCGCCACGGGATCGCCAGCCCTGACAAACTGCCCCTCTCCGACGAGCAACCGCTGCAACTCGCCAGCGAACGGCGAACGGACACTACACGCTTCCAGATAGTGTTTGGCTAGATCGACCTCAGCCTTCGCAATATCGACTTTGGCCTGAAGCACCGCTTTCAAATTCTCGTCTTTGTCGCCCGCCTGCTTCTGCTCAAAGGTCGCAACTTTCAATCCCGCTTCTGCCCGTGCGACATTCAACTTGGGAACGGTCGTATCAAGTCGGACGATCTCCGCCTGCGGTTGAATCTTCGAGTTCGACTTCCCTTGAGCCTGCTTGACAACGCCATCAAACGGAGCGGACAGCGTGACCGTTTGCTGCGGTTCAACGGCCAGCGAGACTCGATATTTGTGAGGGTCGATAATGCGCGAAGCCTGAGCTTTGACGATCACTTGATCGCCCGCAGACGCCACCGGCAATGCTCCTTTCGGATCGGACTTTTTGTCCTGACCGATCGACAACTCTGTGAGTTGCCCCAGTCCGCAAGCCGCTGCCAGCAGACCCGCGAATGCCAATCGTTGACGAGACATTTGTGCTTCCATCTTTCGACGCGAGATGACTTTGACCCCCTCTCCGAATGAAGGGAATCTGATGGTCGGGTAAGCTACGCCTGACTTCTCGGACTGTCAACGAGCCAACGGATGTACGAGTCCTGTCGATCATGCGCCGAAGTCCGACTTTTACAGGGCCATCGCCTTTTTCATGTAGTCATTTCACGGGGAATTTGGTGCGTTCCGAAGACTCCACGCATCCTACCGGTTTCACCGCCCCAACAAGGCGATGGCCCTGCCACATTTACGACACGCCTTGTCGCTCGAAGTCTCTTCGATCAAGATGCCCGCCGCCCATGAAGGCCCCACCTGAAAGATCGTCTCGCCTTGAGGCACCGCTCGCTCAAACCCTTGGTCTTGAATGAGCCGCATCACGACAGACTACGACCTGCCTCCAGATTAGGGGTTGTGCATTTTTTAAGTTCCGAGAGTTTTTGGGAGCAATCACCGAGGTTAGAAACGCAGAGAGCGCAGAGGACGCGGAGATTGGAAGTTCATCGGGACGGTGTTCCTCGATTTCTCTGCGATCTCCGCGCCCTCTGCGTTTCTGAAGCCTGGTGCCTTTTTTACTCCCGAGAGTCTGTGACAGTGATCGTGTGGTCCAACGTAGTAATCTCGGAATTCAATTCTGCACAGCCCCTTACCCATCACCAGAAAGGATGTCTCAGTGAGTTCTCTGTTCGTTGGATTGATGCTTGTTGTTACTCAAATTTCCGCGACGGAAGTTCCGTTGGGGACCGAGTTGCAATACGCCGGATCGCTGAGCCAAAAGACGAAGTCGGGTCCGGTCGAAGCCAAGTCGTTCTCGATCTATGCCGTGACGATCGCGGGCGAAAACGGGGCCTCACAAATCGCGTGGAATATGGATGAACGTGGCGGCGGCGGCTGGGCGTGGCCCGAGCGATTCGGACTGCTCGCAGCGGGATCGACCGACAAGGCGAAGTCGCTCCCGATTCGGTTGCTCCACATGCACGAGGCCACTCAACACCCCCTGCCCCTCCGCTCGCCGGTGTTTGAGTTTCAAGACAAGCTCGCGGCCGATGCGGCGTGGACCGACGGTCGCTACGAATATCGAGTCGCCCGCAAACGCAAAGTGAAGGATCGCGACTGCTGGCAGATCGAAGTCACGTCGAACATCGGCCGCGCTCAGACGCTCGTCGTCGAAGCGGGCAGCGGCATTCTCGTCTCGCTCGACGAACGGGTCTTCATGGGCATGGGCGATGAGTTCCAACTGAAGTTCGAGCTTCAGTCGCAGAAGACGCTGGCCTCGGCCGAACAGAGTAAGTCGCGAGCGGCATTCGATGCTCTGCGCGAACTACAACTTTCGATCAGTCGCACCGGTGAGCAGAAGCTCGTGGAACTCACGGCCTCGCAATTAAAGGCCACTCAGGCCGCAATCGGCAAGATCGAGAAGCAGGCCGAAGGGACCGCATGGTCCAAGCTATCGGCCGTCGTCTCGAAGGACTTGGTCCAACAGCAGCGACGGCTCGAAGGAGTGGCCGGTCTCGAACAGAAGTTCGTGGGACAAGTCGCTCCTCAACTGAAGCTCAAGCAGGCGAACGGCAGCGTGATCGCCGAGACCGATCTCATAAACAAAGTCGTCGTCCTGCACTTCTGGGAGTATCGAGGCGACCCGCTCACGGAGCCGTATGGCCAGGTCGGCTACCTCGACTTCCTCAACAACAAGCGCAAGAAGCTGGGAGCGAAAGTGATCGGCGTCAACGTCGATCCCCGCTTCGCTGAAACCGAAAAAGTGGGCGCTGCGACTCGGTCATTGAAGAAGCTTCAAGAATTCATGAACCTCGGCTACGACGTGGCCATTGATGACGGCGCACTCTTGGCGAGCTTCGGCGATCCACGCAGCCTCGGCTCCCCCCTGCCCCTCTGGGTCGTGATCGGCCACGACGGCAAAGTCGCTCACTATCACATCGGCTTCTACGAAATCCGCCCCGACGAAGGTCTGAAACAACTCGACGAAGCGGTCGTCGAAGCGCTGCGAAAGCAAAAGGCGAAGTAGCTGCCACCTTGGGCGGGCAACTTTTCCCGTCCGCCAGTGGCGCCAGGGCCAGCGCCTTTTTCACTGTAGGGTGGGACCAGCTCGCTTCGAGCGCCGGCCCACCATCGGGAAACGTCGAGAAA
>JAYTGQ010000550.1:0-28580 GCA_043733345.1 Schlesneria sp. | reverse complement strand
GACCAATCAGCCGGAACGCGCTAGCGTCCGGTTCTCGATGAATTTGAAAACCGGACGCTAGCGCGTTCCGGCTGATGGTCTAAAGTGAGTGCCATTGGTCTGACGCCACCCCGCTCGAAAACGTCTCGCTTTGTGCCGCGCGAGGTCTAAGACACTCACCGCCGAACATTCCCCTTCGAGAACCCCCTCATGAAAGTTCACTTCGGATTCAGTCGCATCGAACTGGTTCAGGGAGACATCGCTCGGCAGCAGGTAGATGCGATCGTCAACGCGGCGAACGCACAATTGGCGGGCGGCGGCGGAGTGGACGGAGCCATTCACCGCGCGGCCGGTTCTGCCGTGATGGAAGAGACGCGAACGCGGTATCCGCTTGGCTGTCCCACCGGCGATGCGGTGGCGACCGGCGCGGGACGGCTCACCGCCAAGTTTCTCTTTCACGCGGTCGGCCCGATCTGGCGCGGCGGTCGCGAACAAGAAGCCGATCTGCTCCGTTCGGCACATCGCCGGTCATTGCAGCTCGCGGCGAAGCACGACTGCACGAGCATCGCGTTCCCCGCGCTCAGCACCGGCGCGTACCGATTTCCCGTCGATCTCGCCGCAGAAAATGCACTCGATGAAACGCGGACCTTCCTGCTCGCTCATCCCGATCCCCTGACCGTGAGGTTCGTCCTGTTCGAGGCGGGCACCTACGCGGCGTTCGCGCGCGTGCTGGACGGATTTGTCGAGTGAGGCTGCGGACGAAAGCACGACCGAGCGCAGTGAAGCCTGACACACCCGTTTTCAAGTTGCGCTGTTTGGCGAGGAGTCGTTGAGATCGTCATCGGTACTGACGGTGACACCTCACGCGGTACACGCTGACACTAACCCGAAGCGTAAGCGAGGAGGCAACACACGTCCTCGCTTACGCTTCGGGTTAGTGTGAAATGTGTCATCCCCATCCGTGCGCGGTGACACGGGGTTGTCTCACCTGTTGCTCGGCCGCGTCACTGAGAAAGTCGTCCGGCTAGCGACCTGTCCCGTGCTGACGGTTCATCCCCAAGACCTCTGTTCCGAATGGACGAGACTCCGACGACGTGAGTCTGCTTGATCCGCACCACTCCCGCGTAAAGGCCGTCGCTTCGTTCACACAGAATTGTGGGCGACCGCTCGAAGTCCGGCTGTTCCTAAAGCCGGACTTCTCTCCGAAAGGCGTCGTGACAGCGGAAAGTCCGGCTAACTGAACTAGAGCCGGACTTCGGTGGCGTGTCGCCGAATTCCGCTGGGCGGAGTTGTCTTCAATCGACACTGCGGGGACACTGCCGCCGCGAACGGGGCTGGTTTTCAACGTGGGCCGCCCGGCCGCTTCGCTTCGTTCTTACGTCGAATGCCATCGCGATGCTGTTCATTCTCGATAACTACGATTCGTTCACCTACAACCTCGTGCAGCGGTTTGGCGAGATTGATTCGCGCGTCGATGTGCGGGTCGCCCGCAACGACCAGATCACGGTGGACGAGATCGCGTCGCTCCAGCCGCGCGGGATTGTCGTCTCACCGGGACCGTGTACTCCGCACGAGGCGGGGATCTCGATGGAGTTGATCCGCACGCTCGGGCCTTCGATTCCGACGCTCGGTGTCTGCCTCGGGCATCAGTCGATGGGTGAGGTCTTCGACTCACCGGTCGTTCGCGCCGAACGGCTGATGCATGGCAAGGTCTCGCCGATCCATCACGACGGAAAAGGCGTGTTCGTCGGACTGGCAAACCCCTTCATCGCCACGCGCTATCACAGCCTGATCGTCCGCGAAGAAACGCTCGGCCCCGACTTGGAAGTGACCGCATGGGCCGACTTCCCCGGCCATCCGCGCGAAATCATGGGCCTGCGTCACCGCCGCTTCCCAATCCACGGAGTTCAGTTCCACCCGGAAAGCTTCCTTACCGAGGGAGGCCTTGAACTCCTGAAGAACTTCCTGCGCATCGCCGGTGAATTGAGTTGTTAAGGTTCATGACCATATTACGAGGTTGTCATGAGTTGGGATGTGATGGTGTTCAACTGTGGCGGTTCTCCACCACACGACTTTGCAGCGCTTCCCGACGATTACAATCCTGCGCCGCTTGGCGCGGCAAACCTCGTCCGTGATTCGATCTCGATGCATCTTCCGGGTGTCGATTGGTCCGATCCAACATGGGGCATCTACGATAGAGATGGACTCTCCATCGAATTCAATTCCGGCAAAGACGACCTCGTTGCTTCCATAATGCTACATGTGCGTGGTGGAGGTGATGCCATCCCAGCAATCCTGCAATTTGCGAACCCTAACAAATGGTCACTGTTCGACTGCTCGACCGGCGAATTCATTGATCCACAAAATCCTTCGTCAGAAGGTTGGGAAGGCTTCCAAGCCTTTCGGGATAGGGTCATCGAACAATCCGGAGACAAGGAAGAAACAAAATAACGAGTTGCATTTGATGCTGCGGGTTCTGAAATTGATGTCATTCGCCGCAGCCCAGAGCATGGGAGCAATAGTTTGACGCTTCGCGGCGTGATACGCCTGTAAAGATCGCTCCGAGAGGATCGTTGACATGACCAGACTGTTCGTTGTCTTGACCCTATTTGCATTCGTTGCGTCAGCGCATGCCGCTGAGCCGTACGTCTCGACCGGCTTTCTGCCGCTGCCGTCCGACATTCAGATCGGTGCGATGTCGGCCGTGGCGGTGGATGGTCCCGACAGAATCTACGTGCTCCATCGGGGTGAGCCGCCGCTGTTGGTGCTTGATGGCCAGCACAAGCTGATCGCGGGCTGGGGCAAGGGGGAATTCAAGACGCCTCACGGATTGCGAGTCGATGGACAGGGCAACGTCTGGGTGACGGACAACGCGAGGCACGTCGTCTATCGGATGTCTCGGGAAGGAAAGGTCACGCTGACGCTGGGGACGCTCGACAAGGGAGGGGCCGGACCGACGAATCTGCGATCGCCGGATGATCTGGTCTTCGACTCGAAGGGCCTGATCTATGTGGCCGATGCCGGCAACAAGCGGATCGCCAAGTTCGATGCCGACGGAAAGTACCTCGCCGAATGGGGCAAGGGAGGCAAGGAGCCGGGTCAGTTTGCGACGGCTCACGGGTTGGCGATCGACTCGAAGGACCGCATCTATGTCGCCGACCGGGGCAACAACCGCGTGCAGATCTTTAGTACGGACGGCCAGTTCCAAGCCGCGTGGACGGAAGCGGGCAACCCGTTCGGTTTGCTCGTCACCGGTGAGGGACTGATCGTGGCGGATGGTGACGCTCATCGCCTCACACTGCTCGACTTTGAAGGAAAACGGATCGGCGCGTGGGGCAGTCCCGACACGCTGAAGCTTCCGCATCTGATGGCCCTCGGCCACGACGGCACGCTCTACGTCACGGAAGTAAATGGCAAGCGGGTGCAGATGTTCAAACGGACGAAGTGATGCCGTGGTTGCTCTCTCTAGGAGCCTGTCCTTGTAATTGAGGCAGGCGGGTTTTGAGTGCCATTTCGCCGCGACCACTGCGCCGTCGGTCGGGGGCGAGGGCCGACTCGGCCGGGGCGGCGCGCCAGAGTTTCAGCAGGTTGTGGGTCAGGCAGACGAGCTGCCATTCGGCCTTCATCTGGGCGATGCCCCGCAGGACGAATTGGCGGAAACCGCCTGCTTGTTTGATCTGACCGCGGTCTTCATTCGCCGAGAGACAGGGCGGCTCGACTGGTCCCTTTCGTTGCTGGTACGTCTTCGTTGCTGGTACGTCTCACGCCCGGTCTTGGTTCGCCGCGTGCGGGCCAGACACGGCTTCGGGGTGAGCGATCGCGGGATGCGACCCGGCGGGACGGGCGGCAGTGCTTCGTGATGTTTCAGTCGCTGCGTCACGATGTACGAGGTCAGGTTGTGGGTGCGAACGGCTGGCGTGTTGTCGTCGCAGCTTCGGTCGCCGATGACCAAGACAGACTCTTGGGGCTGTTTCCCTTGCGTTGGTCTGGTGTCGAGAAACGGAGATCGCTGTTAGCGGTTGTCATGTTTTTAGCTCCCTTCAGACTCACGTCGTCATCCTCGACCGCACGAACCTCGACCTGCGCGACAGGCTGGCCCTACGTTCTTCAACAGGCTGTTAGGTCAGAAGAACCTGAGTGGTGCAGTCGTTCATTGGTGGTCATTGCGTCAAGAATCTCAGTCATGGAATGACTGAGCTACGTAGGCGAGGCATTCCATGACTCGCATTCCGAACCGTGTGAAACCTCCCGAAGGAAAGATCAGGTCTGTACAGTGGTTTGCCGTTGACCACCAATCAACGACTGCACCCGAACCTGAGTGGCGGAGCCGCCGGACTACAGAGGCAGGAGTGCGGCCGATACCATGCGGCGATGAACTCATTGGCCCCCCAGCACATCGCTCGTGATGAACTCGCCCTGAACTATCTCGACTCGCTGCCTTATCCACCGTACCCGGTGCAGGAGGAGGCGATGCTGGCGTGGTTTGATGCCAACGATGGGGTGATGGTTTGCGCACCGACGGGGACGGGCAAGACACTCATCGCCGAGGCGGCGGCGTATGAGGCGCTGCACACGGGCCAGACGATTTACTACACGACGCCGCTGATCGCGCTCACCGAACAGAAGTTCACCGAGCTGCAAGCATCGGCCGAACGCTGGGGCTTTCGCCGCGAGCAGGTCGGCCTCGTGACCGGGAACCGCCGCGTGAACCCGGACGCGACGGTCCTCGTCGTCGTCGCCGAGATTCTGCTGAACCGGCTGCTCAATTCGCACTGGGCCGCGCATGAAGAGGCCGAGGCGGAGAAGTCGCGCGAGCGTGATCGCGAAGCCGAGCGCGTTGCCGAGTGGGGGAACGAGGCGAGCGGTGTTGAAACGCCGAACACGGTGACGACGAGAGTCCCGAGAGACGCGACCGCGACGGCAGGGGTCGCGAGCGAGACTGATCTCATCGGCTGGGACTCCGATGATTCGGACGTGCCACCAGCGAAGCATGCGCTCCAGAAGGGGGTTGCTTCCGCAGACTCGCACGGCAACAAGCTCACACCGTCCGCCAACTCATCCTCGCCACCGCCGTCCGCCGCGCTCGACTTTGATCGTGTTTCCGCCGTAGTGATGGATGAGTTCCATAACTTCTCCGACCCCGAACGCGGGATCGTGTGGGAGTTCTCGCTGTCGTTGTTGCCGCCGCATGTGAGGCTATTGTTGCTGTCGGCGACGATCGGGAATGCCAGCAATTTCGTCGGCTGGTGTCGCAAGATTCACAACAGGTCGTTGCAGTTGGTGCAGAGTCTCGACCGGCGCGTGCCGCTCAGTTTTCGTTGGGTTCCCGACAAGTTACTGACCGAGCATCTGGAAGAGATGGCCGCTGGAGACGACGAGATGCGTCGCACGCCAGCGCTGGTCTTCTGCTTCAATCGCGACGAGTGCTGGAACGTCGCGGAGGAACTGAAGGGGAAGTCGATGCTCGCCTCTGGCCAGCAGAAGCGGCTCGTGGCGGAGATCGAGAAGATCACTTGGTCCAAGGGGGCTGGCACGAAGTTGAAGCAGCTTTTGATGCGCGGCGTCGGCGTGCATCACGCGGGCATCCTCCCCAAACATAAGCGGATTGTGGAGGAACTCTTCCAGCAGAAGCTGCTCACGATCTGCGTCTGCACCGAGACGCTCGCGGCGGGGATCAATCTCCCCGCGCGGTCGGTCGTCCTGCCGTCGCTGCTCAAAGGAAAGCCGGGTGAGCAGAAGATCATCGACCCCAGTTCGGCTCATCAAATCTTCGGTCGCGCGGGCCGACCACAGTTTGACACGGAAGGCTTCGTCTACGTCATCGCGCATGAAGACGACGTGCGCATCCTGAGATGGAAGGCGCAGTACGACCAGATCCCCGAAGACACGAAAGATCCGAATCTCATTCGCGCGAAGAAGGCTCTTAAGAAGAAGATGCCGACGCGCAGCAACGACCGGCAGTACTGGAACGAGCCGCAGTTCGAGAAGCTGCGGATCGCTCAGCCGGGAGACCTCGCCAGTCGCGGGCCGCTGCCGTGGCGGATGCTCGCGTACATGCTGCAACTGTCGCCCGAAGTCGATCGGCTGAGAAAGCTCGTGCATAAACGACTGATGGACCCGAAGCAGCTTGAGGCGAGCGAGAAGCAACTCGACCGGATGCTGCTCACGCTGCACGCGGGGGACTTCGTGAAGCTCGATCCGCCGCCCCCGCCGCCGCCCGAGATCATCAAGCCGGGTGAAACGCCAGCCCCTGTCGTTGAGACGCCGAAAGTCTCATGGCTCTCGCAACAACTTCAGACGGCGGTCGATCAGAAGTTTGAAGCGGCCACCGGCAAGAAGGTCGAGAAGGTCGTCGAGGACAAAGACAAGAATCGCTATCGCCCGGTGATGGCACACCCCACCGAGCGGCTGGAACAGCTCTTCGTCTTCCGTGGCGTGAACCCGCTCTACGGCATGTTCCTGCTGGAACACATCGGCTACGCGGATCGCATGGAACGGCTGCTCGTTATTGAAAGTGTGTTGGAGTTGCCTCGCGCGTTGGTCCGCCACGTCCGCGTTCCGCCGCCGCACAAGCTCCCGCCGGGACCGCTGGCGCTGGAACGGATCGATATCGAACTCGTGCAGCGCGGCCTGATCGCGGTGGGAGACCTCTACCCCGAGTTCGATCCCGATATCCCGTTTGAAGATCGCAAGTACGCGCCGTCGCTGGCCGACAAAATGCGAATGCTATTCGAGTCTCAGTACCCCGATGTCCCTGAGGTCTCCGTCCAGCCGGTCATGGTCGCCGCCGATCTACTGGAAAACTTCAACGATGACTTCTGGCTGTTCGTCTCGGTGAAAGACCTCTCCAAACAGGAGGGACTGATCTTCCGCCACCTGCTCCGCCTCGTGCTGTTGCTCGATGAGTTCAAGCAGGTCACGCCCGCCGGCATGGACCCCAACGTCTGGCAGGACGAACTGCGTGAGATCGCCGAACGCCTGACCACCTGCTGCCGCGCCGTCGATCCCACCTGTACCGACACGATGCTGGCTCAAGAAGACGAGGGCGACTTCATCGAACACAACCAGCCACTGCCCAAGAAAAGTGTGCCAAGCGAAAGTGCTGTGCAAAGTGTCCCGGACGCTCCGAGCGTCCGGGACACGGGGGCCGACAGTGATTGATGTGCCGATCTAGTCGGCCGAGCATCATTCACATCCGAGAATGGTTGGGAGTGAAGGGGCCGGTCGCGTAGGGTGGGACAAGCTCGCTTCGAGCGCCGGCCCACCACTCTGGAACCCACAACAGGATCGTTGACAGCAAAAATGGTGGGCCGGCGCGGCGAAGCGCCGCTTGTCCCACCCTACGCTCGATCAGCCAATCTCGGACACAAACAACAATGCACGGCCTCAAGTATTGAGACCACGCAGCCACACCGTCTGATCTCGATCCACGCTCATCGAACTTCGGAGATGATCCCACGTGACCTCGCTGAACAATCCAAATCAAACTGAAAAAACCGGCGGACGCCATGCTGAGCCGAGCCGCTACGAACTGACACTGCTTCGCGCGCTGGCTCGGGAGTTCCCGAACATCGACTCGGCGCTGGCCGAGATCGCGCGGCTATCGGCGGTTCTGACGTTGCCCAAGGGGACCGTGCATGTCATCAGCGACATTCACGGCGAAGACAAGAAGCTGAGGCACGTCATCAACAATGCCTCGGGAACGCTGCGACCGCTCGTTGAGCACCTCTTCCAGCGACGAATGGAACCCAAACAGTTCCAAGAGTTCTTGACGCTGATCTTCTATCCGGCCGAGGTCACGCAGCGGCTGGAGCAAACCCTGACCGACCGCGAGGAGCTGCGCACCTTCGCGCGGCGGACGCTGCGGCATCAGTTTGAGTTGGTGCGAGTCCTCGCTTCGCGCTACAGCCTGAAGCGCGCGATGCAGGTCTTTCCGCGCGAGTACGCCGACCTGTTCTCCGAGATGCTGCACGAGCCAACCAATGCACGAGGCCGCGAGTTCGTCGAGGCCATCGTCGATGAGCTGCTGCTGCGTGGCCGGGCATTGCACCTCATTCACATCACCGGTCGGCTGATCCGCAACCTGGCGATCTACGAACTGATTATCGGCGGCGATTGCTGGGATCGTGGCCCGCGCGGCGACCGTGTCGTCGATTACCTGCGAGACCAGCCGAACGTCTCATTCATCTGGGGCAACCACGATGTGGCGTGGCTCGGTGCCGGACTGGGGCACGAGGCTCTGATCTGCCACGTCTTGCGAGTCTCCCTGCGGTACCGGTGTCTCGGCCAGCTTGACGAAGGCTACAGCATCCCGCTCACGCCGCTGGAGCATCTGGTCCGCACCGTCTACGCCGACGATCCGGCCGCTCACTTCCAGCCCAAGACCGGCGGGATGCGTGAGGATCTGATCGTGGCCCGCATGCAGAAGGCGGCGGCCATCATGCAGTTCAAACTGGAAGGGCAGATGCTCGCCCGGCATCCCGAGTGGGAGCTGGAACATCGCCGCCTGCTCCACCGGATCGATCACGCCCACGGCACAATTGAAGTCGATGGCGTGGCGTATCCGCTGCGAGACACGCTGCTCCCGACCATCGACCCGGCCGATCCGTACACGCTCTCGCCCGAAGAACGCGAGTGCCTGGGGCGGCTGAAGTACTCGTTCACGCACAGCCAGAAGTTGTCAGAGCACTTGCAGTTCATCGTCGGCAACGGCTCGATGTACCTGCGGCGAGACGATCACCTGATCTTCCACGGCTGCGTCCCCTGCGATGAGCGGGGCGAGTTCCTGCCGATGCCGATCGAAGGGGAACAACTCAGCGGCCGCGCGATGTTCGACGCCATCGAACGGGTCGTCGCGCGGGCGATGGAGCAGCGGCAGGAGCAACACCTCGACCTGCTGTGGTACTTGTGGAGCGGCCCCCGTTCGCCGCTGTTCGGCAAGGACCGCATCGCCACGCTCGAACGGGACTTCATCGCCGACAAGACGCCGCACCATGAGACCAAGGATCCGTACTTCGCCCTGATCCACGAACCGTGGTTCTGCGAAAAGGTGCTCGCCGAGTTTGGCGTCGATCCCGCCCGCGGCCTGATCGTCAACGGCCATGTCCCGGTGAAGATCGAGGCGGGTGAATCGCCGATCAAACGGAGCGGCAAGGCGATCACCATCGACGGAGCTTTCTCCGAAGCCTACGGCGACCACGGCTTCACGCTGGTCCTCGAAGCGGATCGCACGGTCCTCGCCAAGCATCATCACTTCGAGTCGGTCGATGCGGCGGTGCGAGACGGCGTGGACATCGTCCCCAGCATCACGGCCGTCCGCGAATGGGACCGCCCGCGCCGCATGGCCGACACCGAACGAGGCGACCAGTTCCGCTGCGACATCACGATGCTCGAACGCCTGATCGAACTCTACCGCAACAACGACCTCCGCCAGGACGACTGGAGACAAGCCGTGCGGTCGTGAGGGGAGTCGACTCCATGGATCACCTGACTCAGTCTTGCGTCAAGTTGGGACTCCCGGCCCAAATGGGTTCACTCAAAAGGGCAGAACAGGCCCATAGCGGGCGATATACCAACGAGCGAGACACATCCATCATGCTGTCAGCGACAGAACGATCAGCCTACTCGCTCGGCGCTGTAGATCATCAGGCCATACCGCTTTCTTCCAACTGATCGTCGCCCGTGACGGATGCGGTAAAGTCGCGTGCGGATCGAAACAGATCATCCAACTGGGTCAGTTTCTCTGTTACCTCGACTGGTATTGCTGCGACATCAGTGAAGGGAACCAGCCGATGCAGCTCACCTTTGGAGAGCAACATTGCATGCCCGAGTTCGTTGGCGAGTTGGCGGAAGAATTCCTCAGCGAAGTCGCTCAGCTTCAGCCGCTCCGTCTTGGCATCCCAGAGCAAACGTGTCGCGTCTGGCGAAGAATTGAGATACGTCCTGTAATCAGCTTCAATTCCGCCGAAGACCCGCTCTAAGATCAGCTTCCCGAGAACTTCGTCGATCTCCTTCCGAAACCCGCGAAATAAAGTCATGTCTTTGTAGTCGCTGAACGCGAAGCGACGCAGCACTTCCGGTGTGATGAAATAGTTCTCGGCTTCGTATCGCCGCCAATAGACAATTTGTAGTTGCCCCTCTCGGGAAGGCTGCCGGTTCTGACCATCGTTGTCGAGAATTGCCAGCCCTTTCAATCCGGGAATCAACTCGCGAAGCGAGCGGAAGTGATCCTTGGGCGTGATGCCGAAACCACCCTCAACTCGTTCGAGTTCGCTCTCCATGGTTTGCGATGGGTAGTTGTTCTGCACGTAGAACGAATTGAGTCGCTCATCCCAGATCGCGGCGACGGGATGCTGCAACCGCCGCGCGAGCGCAGCATGTCAAGGTCCGTTCCACGCGATCAAGAAGGACCGCAAACTCATTGAAGGGACATGGCGAGTCCTGGCCCTCGAAGTGGACGGCAACAAGTCCATGGAAGAGGACGCCAGGAAACTCACGGTGGTCCACGGCTCGGACGGCAAAGGAGCAGCCTTCTATTAGACCTCGCACGGCGACAAGTGAGACCTTTGCGAGTTTACACCGCGCTCCGCTGGTGAGGCGTATCGTGCTGCGGTGCTGCCCCGCAAATCGCTCCCCCAGAGGGTCGCGGTGATATCGCACGCGGTTGAAGCGGACACTAACCCGCAGCGTAAGCGAGGAGGCAACACCAGTCCTCGCTTACGCTGCGAGTGAGTGTGAAATGTGCCATCCTCACCTGCCTGCGATTAAACCCTCACTGTGAGACCGCGTGAGGGATCAGCGACAGAGAAGCTCGAAAGTAGGGCCTGCTTTGCCACTCAGAGGCGATCCGAGAAGTTGGAGGTGTCACATTCCGTAGGGTGTGCACTGCCCACCATTCCACCATTGATCGTGGTGGGCAGTGCCCACCTTACACTTTTCGGACAGACTCTCACTTGGGGCGGCGACGAATCTGAGTGAAGTTGATCCCAGGGAACGGAATCGTGTCGGGAGCCTCCGTCGCGGGAGTGGCCGGGTCACTCACCAGAATGCCGCCCAAGAGAGACGCGGGCATCAGCTTGTCTCGGAGGATACGCGAGGACACGCGACGTTCGAGCAACGATCTGAGTGAGCCGTCTTCGTGAAACGCGGCTTGGGGAAGTGCCCCCAGAATCGACTGCACCAACCGTTGAAAAGCGGGATCGGTGAGTTGTGACTCTGGAAGCTGTCCGAGGAACGCCATTCTCAAACCCGCGGCCACGAGATGCTCGACGGGATGCGGCCCGGTACTCGGATCGAACTGGATACTTTCGAGCGCGAAGTCGCGCGCTCGATCAACGTCGAACGCGAACTCAAACAGGTCGCTGTTGCCGGCGAGATTGCCGATCAACAGATCGGTCCAGCGATCACAGCGCCGACGGAGTCGTTCGATTTCAGCGACCCGTGGCGTGGCCGATTCGGGAAGTTGCAACAGTCGCGACATCACGCCGTGCCGGATCTGCAACAAGCCACTCACGGCGTTGCGAGCAATTCGGCTGAGATCATCGCGCCCCGTTTGGCGGTCGATCCCCAACAGCACCGTGGACCAGACACGCGTCATCAGTTCGCAGCCAAACATTTGAGTGGCCAGTTGGCTGAGTTGCCTCAATTGCGGATCGGCCGCTGGCGTCCACTGGTCAAGCCGCGAGGTCCACATTTGCTGGAGTTCACGCGACTGTTGCCAGAATTCTCGTAGCGCCGCCGCCGGCGGCTCGGTCTGGTTTTCAATCGCGATCCGGCCAATGCGTGATGCCAAGAGTGCGACATCGGCGAGAGACGAAACGGACAGTCCAACTTCTGTTGAGTGCATACCGACCTCAGGTTTGGGAATTGTGGAACGAGGCACGGATCGCAAACACGGTGCCGAGTCGTCTCACGGTCCCAAGTTGGCTTGGGGGTGAAACAGTTTGTTGACCGCCCTCGCCAGTTGTCAAAGTTCTCGAACAGGACCGTGTTGACCGATTGCAACGTGTTCGTACCGCGTGGTCTCAAATGACAACGCCAAGCGGCAGGAACGCGGTGAGGCGCGCCCAGCCAGATCACTTCTTTCAATGGCACCGTCTTAGTGCGCGAATCACCATTCTGGTGCTACAGTCGATTTTGGTCGGTCCCGCGAATACGGTGGCAGTGACTGCACCTGCTCCGAACCCCACGCTTCCAACCCGAGGTGGCCTCATGTCCCCACTGTCATCCCCTGCGACCGATCCCACTTTTCTCTTCGAGCATTTTCGAGGAAACCACGGGACGGAGTTGCTCACCGTTGCGGTCGCTCACTTCGATCTGTTTCGAGTGCTGGCCGAAAGCCCGCTGTCGTTCGACGAGTTGCGAGTCCGAATGAATCTCGATCATCGACCGGCGGTCGTATTGCTCACCGCGCTGCGCGCCATGAAGTTAATCGACGCCGATTCCTCGGGACGGCTCAGTGTGAGCGATGCCGCGCGCGAACACCTGCTGCCGGGCGGTGAGTTCTTCGTCGGCGATTACATCGGTTTGGCGGCCAACAGCCCCGGCGTGTGGGAGATGGCCACGCGTTTGAAGTCGAACCGGTTGGACCGCGCCGAGACCACCGATACCGGCGCGGCCTTCATCTATCGCGCGGGCTTGGACTCTGCGATGGAACAGGAAAACTCGGCCCGCCGGTTGACGTTGGCATTGGCCGGGCGAGCCAAAAACGTCGCGCCCGTCTTGGCCGAGCGGCTCACGTTCCAAGAGGGAACGCTGCTCGATGTCGGCGGCGGCACGGGCATCTATGCCGTCGCCTGTTTGCGTCGTCATCCTTCTTTGCGCGCCATCGTGTTTGATCGTCCCGAAGTCTTAAAGGTCGCCGCTGAATTCGCCGCCGCGTATGGAGTGGCTGATCGCCTTGCGCTCCATCCCGGTGACATGTTTGCCGACGAATTACCTGCGGCCGACACGATTCTATTATCCAACATTCTGCACGACTGGGATCGGCCCGAATGTGCCACGCTCATCCATCGCTGCGCGGCCGTGCTGCCTGACGGAGGCCGACTGCTCATTCACGATGTTTTCTTGAACGATGACCTCGACGGTCCTCTGCCGGTCGCGCTGTATTCGGCGGCCCTCTTCTCGCTGACAGAAGGCCGCGCCTATAGCGCTCGCGAGTACCGCGAATGGCTCACCGCCGCGGGCTTGGCCTGCGACCAAGTCGTGCCAACCCTCGTCCATTGCGGTGTCCTGATCGCGACGAAATGACTCCGATGGGCAGTTTTTTAAGTTGCCCGTGCGAAAACATTGCCAGTGCGAAAACATCGCCAGTGCGTCGCCAAACAAGCGGTTCATCCGGAGTTTTGGGGAGGGGATTCAAGACGGACGGACGAGGTTGTTGGTTTTCATCCTGAAGGGATGTCAGCGATGAGCCGGGGCTGAGCGTCCGCGACACCCCGGAAGAGTTCCAATCAAAGGGTTTGCATCCTGAAGGGATGCAAACCCCAGACTCCGTACCGGGGCTGTCGCGGACGCTCGACCCCTGTCGTTGATACACCACACGGACAATTCCAACGACGATGGGCGGCCGCGCGGCATGAGATTTGCGCCAAGGCTTGAGGCAGGGTTGATCTGCCAAACAAGCTTGGAGCGCGCGGATGTGCGAAGGGATTGTCGAGGAACTGCGGGGGATTGATTTGGGGGACCAGCGTTTGAATCGGCGCAGCGCACTGGTCATGGAAACGCTGGCGGTCAACCCGGACTTGGCCAGCCGGTCGATCTGCGTGTGGAAGTCGAAGGACTCAAAGATGTCCCGCACGGCGGGCGAGAACGCCTGCATGTAGGCGAACAGGTTCTCCTTGATGTGGTCCTGATCGCCCATCAGCCTCTTCATGTCGAGCGGCGACGTGTTGAAGAAGAGCTGCCCGGACTTCCGCAGCAGAAACGGCTCCAGGTTCAGCCCGGCCGCCTGTCGCTTCTCCAGTTCGACCAGCACAGCGGGCTTGGTCGCTTCCAACACGCAATCGAGCCGCCTCAACACCGTGAACGGCAGAATCACCTTGCCGTACTCGGACTGCTTGTCGTCACCTCGCAGCAGATCCGCGACGGACCAGATGAAGGACGACAGGTTGGGATCGCTCAGGGAGTTTTCAAGTGGGAGTCTGTCAGGTTGTTTTCGGGGGCCGGTTCCGTCCGAACGGCGGCAGTCTCTCTGCCGCCGGGATACCGTTCGTGCAGACAAGCGAGGCTCATCCACGCCAGCCGGATTGCCGGCCGTGTGAGCGAACCACTCTCACCGATCAACGTCGAGATGGAACGCCCCCACCCGGCGTCGGCGACAACTTTTCGGCCTTTGCCCCCGACCTGCCCGGTTGCGTGGCCACGGGCGAAACGGTGGCAGACGTGGAGCGCGAAATTGCCACCGCCATCCGCTTCCATCTCGACGGGCTTCAAGAGGACGGCCTGCCCATCCCCGAGCCGTCCAGCCGTTGTGAGTACATGGAAGCCGCCATGTGATGTGCTGATCTCCGTCAGCTTGTAAACGCAAATTGCGAATTCCTCGCGAGGAGGAACGGTATGAACGCAGAAGCCTTCATCGACGCGAGCCGTCGAGAGGAAAGGTGGCTAATGAGCGTTCGCGTAGCTATTTTTAGTTGCGATGGCACCAATTCGCTTCGCGTGCTTTAGTCCATAATTGTGGGGGACTGCAATGGCTGGTCGAGGGAACAAGTTTGGCTTTTCGTGGTCGTGGAAACGAGCCATTGGCCTCTCGGCTGCGAAGGCACGGCTGTCGCGGAAAATCGGCATTCCACTGACTCGTGCCGGGAGGCAACGCAAACTCGGCCAGATGCTGGGTTGCTGTATCCCTTTTGCGTTCATCATCGGCACTGTTGTGACGCTTGTCGGCTGGCTCGTCGCGTAACCACATCGCCATCATCGACGTGGGGCCTGCTGAACTCACACGAGTTCCTGCTGCGGCGCTGAGGCGAGGTCGGACATCCGTGCGGCGACCTGTCCCTTTCGCAAATGCAGCAACGTCTCGCACCGTGGACAACGTGTGCCGGGTGATACCAAGATGCGGAGCATCAGATCCCGGTTGGCGCCGCGCCCGCGAAGGCCGTGGTTTTCCGAGGCATCTCGCAGCAGAAAGGCAATGGTGGGTGACCTGCGTCTCAGTGTTTGCAGTTCATCGTTCGTCAAGCCGACGGCGGACGCTTCCGCAATCAGTCTCTCGGGCAAGATGCCGACAAAGAACCAATCGTTGTAAAGCGGCAGCAGTTCCGAACCTTTTCGAGTGACCTGGTCGAGGAATTCCAGCGAGACTTGGCCGTGGAACATTGCACGAAGGAGGCGGATGATAGTCTCGCCACCTTGCCCCGCCAGCAGCTCATCGCACAGACAGAGGTGCAACAGTTCGGCAAGGTGTCGGGTCGGGATGGCTTCCGGTTGCAAGTGGCTCTGCACTTTCTGGATGGCTTGCTTGAGAGTCGATCGACGCTTGGCCGCATTCCCTCGGCCGCAACTCGCCCGCGCAAGACTGGCCAGAAATGACGAGTGGTTGACCCCGAACGGCTGTTCGTCGTCGAGCAACGCGGGCACCACCAGTTCCCACGCGACATCGACCGGCTCGATAGCGCGCGGCGAATAGAAGAAAGCGGTTGCCGCCATGCCAATTGAACCGGCCATGACGCCGATGTAGGCAAACGACTCCGCTGCGTCGAAGCCCTGCCAAGCCAGGACGCCGAACACCACGGAGGGCACGAGGAAGACCAAGCCGACTGTCGCGACTGCCCCCCCTTGAGTGAAGGTCCAGCGCGGGACCGGGCCGTCCCACGGGGAGATCTCGACGCTGCTCCACACGCCATGCAACCCGGCACGTCGAATGGAGACTTCATTCCAGTGGACGTTGCCCTGCGCGTCGATTTGCACTTCGTGGAGCGGTGCTTCACCCGTCGGAATGCTCTCCCAACACTCGGGGCAAAGACTGTGCGAGGTCGATTTGTTGGACGCAATCAGTTCGCGACGGTAGTGCTCGGGGGCGATGCCGCGTCGCAGCGCCTCGCGCAAGAGCCGATTCCGCCCCGAGTCGGGTGATGCAAGTGCCGCCAGTTGCTCGGCACGTTCCAGCAAGTGAGACCTTGGGTTCTCTGCCCACTCATCGAGACAGTCCATCGCCACGGACCACGGCTGGCGGACGGAACGGCCCTCTAGGATCAAACCGTGTTCGGTGCGAACGTGCTCGGCCAACTCGGGTGGAGTCAGACGGACATCGCAGCGCGGGCAGCGCATCCGAATCTGTGACATCAACTCGTCACAAGCAGCCTCAATGGCGGGCGAGGGACCGACCCACTGCTCCAGTGCCCGCAACAGGTCGATGCCCTCGAGCTTGTCGGCGGCGCGCGAGGCCAGAGTCAGCAGCGCGCGGCGGCAAACATTGGCCTCGGTGTTGGGCCGCCTCAGCAGGTGAATTGCGACCTGCTGACAGACGACTTGGGGAATCTCCGTCTGTCCCAACAGAGCCGCCGCTTGGCGCGACAAGTCTGCGGGGGGATCGCTGTCGAGGTTGGTGAAGATCGCCAGCCCCACTGTCTGGCAGCCCGGGTGATCTTCCTTGAGAAAACATCGCGACAGCCTGGGGGCCAGCGAAAGCGTTCCCAGGGCAGAACCGAAGCCCGTGGCGAGCGCGGCCACCCCATCCTGTTTCAGCGTTTGCAGGAACTGTCCACGCAGGCCCAGATACAGCGGCTGCCATGCGCCGTTGCCGTGTTGCTCGACGAACAGTTCCGTCAGGCTGCGAGCGGCGAAGGCATCCGGCTCGACCGCGACCGTGCGGCCGAGCAGCAGGGAGACGAGGCTGTCCCAATCGTAGCGTCGTCCGTCCCACTCGAAGACGCCATGTTCCTTCCGCCGGTGACACGCCAGATCGCGTTTCGGAAACGCCGTCCCGCATTCCGGGCAGTCGATCAGTCGTTCGAGGTCCAGTTCCTGCTCGCACAATTCTCCGGCGAGCGGGTTCGCGCCCAACTCGATCAGCCGCCGACAGGCTTCGATCCGTTCGGCGACGATCGGTACCGGAGCGAGTTCGTCAACGGCACGTCGGAACAGGACCGCCGTGACGTGCCCCCCGGAAAGGCGCAAAGCGACCGCGACGAGCACAACGCCGCGCGCCAGTTCGCGGATGCGGCTGTCGTCGTGCGGCAGCAAGGACCAGCACGCCGACCGGGCCGTCTGATTGGAACGCAAACACAGCGTGAGGCCGTTGCTCCACGTTCGTCGCTGTTCATGCGACTGAGAGGCCGGTTGGGACTGCCACGCGAAGAGAACCTGATGAGAAAGTGCGGCCGCGAACGCCGACACGACAGTTTGCGGATGACGCTGTTGCAGATGGCCGGTCAGCGCCTTTAGTGCCGCCGCGTCGAAGTGTTGCAGGACGCGAGACCACAGCCGGGTCAGAGCCTGGCCGAACGGCAGCAGCTTCCCGTCGAGCGGCACATAGTGATGCTCGGTCGTCAGGTGCTGATCGAGTTCGCGAGCCCTCAACTCCTGCTGACACACCACACAAATGACGATGCGATGCTCCTGTTCGAGAGCCTCGATTGCCTTGTCGATCACGCCCACCGAAACGCCCAATGCGAGGAAGCCGCGTGCCGCGCGAATCATGTCATCGACGGCACCGCCGCCCATGCGCTGGACCAGATCGACGACCATTTCCACGTCCACCAGTACAGACGTGCGGATCAGTGTACTCGCGGCTTGCAGGCGAACCTCGTTCTCGTCATCGGCCAGTCCACGGTCTTCGAGCAGCCTGCGACATGCCGCTCCAATCGATCCGGCGCGCACGCCCCGTTCGAGGAGCGAGACCGCCCAGCCGCGAACGCGCATTTCGGACGAACCGAGCAACTCCGCAGCGACCACCTCGACGGGATCGAGTTCCCCGAGCAAGGCGACTTCTTCAGGCAGCGAACTCGCGCCGCCAGCGAGTGATTCAGCGAAGGCCCTGCGAAATCCCGATGAGGTTCCATCGAGACTGCGCGCCTGAGTCGCTCGCGAGACGCTGGTGATTTCTCCCTGTGTCTCAACCGCGAAAATGCTGAAGCACCAATCACCCGCAACGACTTGTCCTCGCCGCGACCCCGGTGGTAGCGGCACGACCACTTCGATCGGACTGGCCGTGTTGCCGCGCCACGCGACATCGCCATCCTTCAGAGAGAGTGGCGGCTGAGCGAAGCGTCTGGAAATCTGCAACTGTGCGCCACCGCGCAGCCCGCGCGTCGAGAAAGCGATCCGCGCCGCAGCCGGATGTTTACGCACCACGATGCAGGCCGGGACCGGTGGAGGCGGTGGATTGCCCCACCACGCCCGCAGATCAGCCACCGAGCCAGGTCGCTGCGCGAGGTCGGTGTCCAAACACGTCCACAGTCCGTCGAGAAAGCTGTCGGGCCAGAGTGACTCGAAGCGAGTCCCCGCGACGTTCAACCCCCGCTTCACTCCGGCCACCTGACGCGGCGACAACCGCGCGAGTTCGCGATGCAATCGCTCGCGATGAGCCGGTTCAAATCTGGCCCAGCGCTGCTGTTGATCGGCGGCCAATTTCGCGGGGCTGTCGCCGGTCAACAGGAACCACACTAACGCGGCCCAGCCGTACAGGTCGCTCTGTCGCGAGGGCGGCGCGTTGGGCTGCAACAGTTCCGGCGCGACGAAGCCCTGCGCATACCGTTCGTTGGGGAACAGGCTGCGCCACGTCACCGCCCGCTTTTCATCGACGACATTCTCGGTGCCGAGGAAGTGGATTCGATGCAGATCGTCCACCCAGAAGGTGGCGGGCGAGACGACGTTCAGCAGGAACTTGGCGTCGTGCAGCGTCGCCAGAAATTCGAGCATCTGCCCGAGCACATGCAGTCCCCGCGTGGCATCTGCTCGCGCCGACTGCCGCCAGCGCGCCAGGTTGTCACCGTGGATGGTCTCGAAGACGAGCACCGGCTCCGTGGTCGGAATGTTGCCGGGCCAGGGAAACGCGAACTGGTCCTGATCGTTGCGAACTTCGAGATAGTCGAGCGGTTCGGCGATCAGATTCGTGCGGCGACAGCCGAGTACCTGCTTCGCCTCAAACCACGAATGTTCGCGCCGCGCCTTGATGTAGTCGCGGTCGTCCGTCCGGGGATACGACAACGTGCGGATCAGCACGTCCAGACATTCGTCCTCGGTCGCTTCGGTCAGAGTTCCCTTGGCGAACTCAAAATTGCGAAAGACCTTCTTGCCACGATACAGGCACGACCACGGCGTCTCACTGAGGACGTGCGTGATGCGGTAAAGCGCGCGGTTGCGTTGCACGACCTCGGGATCGTTGGTCGGAATGTCGGCGAAGTCGTGAGGCAGTCGTGCCCCGATCGGCAGCTTCATGACAAGACGCTCCCTTTCAAGAGCGACCCGAAGTCCGGCTTTTCCGAAAGCCGGACTTCTCTTTGGGGCACGTCCTCCCCGAGGGAAGTCCGGCCAACAAAGCTAAGCCGGACTTCAGCCTTCACGAAGGGTGCCTTCATGACGGGACGCTCCCGTTCAAGAGCGACGCGATCTCGGCCACCAGCGCGCGTCCGTCAGCCGGTCGTTCGGCGGGCTTCTCCGCCAGACAACGCCTCACGAAGTCATAAGTCTCTCGCCGGACGATTCGCTCCAGCGACGGCCAGTCCCAGTTGCGGAACGAGACCGATTGCTGACCACCCACCGCCGCGTTCGAGCCGAGAAAATCGGCCGGAGCACGACCGGTCAGCATGTGAAAGAGCGTGCTGCCGACGGTGTACGAGTCAGTGGCCGGCTTCTTCGGGTCGCTCGTCTGGCACTCGGGTGGGCAGTAGCCAGGTGTGAACGCTCCCGTGCTGCCGACATCGCTTCCAATTGTCAGGTAGCAGCCCCCCAAATCGAGCAGCGATACGGCATCGCGGTCGCCAAGCAGAATGTTATCGGGCTTCAAGTCCTGGTACACGAGCCGCCACTCGCGCGCGTCACGCTGCACCGGCAAGTGCAAGACCGCCAGTACATGACAAACCTGCGCCAGCACCTCCAACGCGGTCCGCTCGGCCATTCCTTTCTTGATGACTTCGGAGAGCGGTCGTCCCTCCATCCGTTCCATGATGAGATACGGCTCGGACGACAACAGGCTTTCCACTTGAAACTGCCACGGCCCGCCATCGGCCTTGAACGGCTCGCCCAACTGAGGGTTCCAATCGAAGACGTAATCGTTTGGGTTCGGGATGTCGTTGCAGCCCCGGTTCTTGAGCAACACCATGATTCGCCGCTCGGTCTGCAACAACTTGCGGCTTTTTTTGAGCATCTTGGTGAAACCCTCTTCATCGCGGCTGCGGGCATACTCGCCAATGCCGTCATAGCGCAGTGTGGTCTTGATGAGGACATCGGTCTCGGTGCGCAGGTCGCGTCCTTCAAGCAGCAGCCCACAGCCACCGGACGCAAAGAATTTGCGGACCTCGTACCGCTCGGCCAGTCGCTTGGCGATCGTGAACGGCAGACCCTCGTTGATCCCCTTGGGGACCGTCGCGCGAACGAAGTCGCGACCGCGATACTGGAACTCGTTCCAGACCGGTGTGCCGTTCGAGGACGAACGAGTCGCAACCATTTCAACTGGCCCCGTGAGTGAACGTCGTCCCTGCGGAAGGAACGATCGACGGAAGTGATGCAAATTCGCCGGTCGGCGGAGCGACCGGTCTACCGTAGTCCCGCCGCTCCGTCGGCGGGACTGTGCGCTTTCTTGTCCCCTCTCCCCCTGACGCGGGCGGGAGAGGGGACCGGAATTGCGAATGCGCACGGGAGTACTGCGCGCACTGGAGTACTACTTGATCGTCTCAAACTTCATCCACACGACCCCACCCAGCACGATCGGGGTGCCATCGGTCAGCGGATAGTCCTGACCGGGCAAGGCCAGTTCTTTACCGACCTGGGTTCCCGTGTTGCCGGGTAGCGGGCGCAGCGTGTACGTCTGCGAATCGCGAGCACGCAGCACTTCGGCATGGCGGCGCGAGACCTTCTTCGCCAAGGAGTCGTCGAGCAGCGATCCCAAGTCCAGATCGGGGAAATCGCCGCGAATCGCATCCGCGCGACCGACCAACAACACGTCCTTGGCAACGGGGACATACCGCACCGGCTGACGCGGCTTGGTGTCAGAGTAGACGACGAGACAGACCGTCCCCACCGGCGGTCGCGTCGCTCCCGTTGGGGCTGATGGCGATGAGGCCGCTGGCGACGAGGGGATCGGCGGGAGTGCCGTCGGTCCGGGTGTTGAAGTCGCTGCTGACGCGGCTCGCGGTTGCAGCTCGGTGCCGCACGGACAGAACTCGTCTTGAAAGTCTGCGCCGAAGGTCTGACCGCACGCGGGGCATTCGCGCTCACCCGTCGGGGATGTCGATGCCGGTGGGGCCAGCTCTGGTGATGTTGGTAGCGGAGGTAAGGGGAGCGGCAATGGAGCGGTCGTCGCTCCCGTCGGCCCCGATGAGGCAGCAGCCTCGACATTCGAGCCGCAGACATGACAGGTCTTCTGTTCCGGCTGAAGCTCGGCATCGCAGACATCACATTTCGCCATGAAAGATTCCTTAATGTAGGATGGGCACTCCTGCCCGTCCGGTTTTGGCGCAAAAGATCGGACGGGCAGGAGTGCCCATCCTACGGGGAAACCATTTCCTGCCGCTCGCCTTTAGAAGTCGTCCACCTCTTGCACGGCGATGGCACCTTCGACCTTCGACGAGGCCGCCAACGAGCGGTTCATCATCTCCTGCGTGATGACTCCCTTTTGGAGGAAGTCGTCGCGCATCTGGCGGTAGTTGTTCAGATTGGCCTGGTCCCCCTGCTCCTCAAACTTCTTGACGAGCGCGTCGAGCAGCTTGGCGACGATGTCCTTGTCCTTCGATGTCGCCTGTCCCCGGTCGATCAGATCTCGCTTCTCCTGGAGGAACAGCAACTGGCGCTGCGTTTCCGCCTGCGTGATGACTCGCCGCACGTCGCCGGTGCGGATCAGTGTCCGCCCTTCATCGGCGGTCGATTCGACGGCGATGTTTGCCTCGACCCGCCCACCGCTCACACCCAGTCCCGGCACGTCGTAGTTCAACGTCGCCTTGGCCAGTCGGAAACGGCCGCCATCGCGCGGGGGAACCGTGCTGCGGAACAACACCTCATACACCTTGCCCCGCTCCATGTACTCCAGCGGGATCGAGACCGTGTTGCCGGCGTCGGGCTGCATGTCGCCGACAAACAAAACCTCGGGCTTGGTGCGGTACAGCTCGCGGACGAAGATCTCGGGCGAGAGCCACAGTTGCAACGAGACGTTGGTCGCGAGGATGTTCTTCTGGCCGGTGAAGAACTTATGGAAGCAGTCCTCGGCCTCGCGTTCGTTACTGATGTTGTCGAACGATCCACCCATCGTGGTCCGACAAACTTCCATCAGAAAGTCGGCGCGCGAGTCGCCCGTCCCAAAGGCGCAGATCGGCAGATGGAACTCCTCGCCGAGTTGCTTTGCTTCGTGCAGAGCCTTGTCGGGTTCGCCGTCTTCTCCATCGGTCAGCAGCACGATGCGCTGCGTTTCGGCCCCGGTTGTGGAACGTGTTAGCGACTTTCTCACTTCTCCAAACGCCTTGCCAAGACACGTTCCTCCGCCACCCACGTCCACGAGACGACGAACCGCGTCGTCCAACTCGCGGCCTGGCGCGAGGCCCTTTGCCAACGGATGAGACTGATCGTCGAAGCCCACCAGCGTCATGCGATCCGTCGGCTCCATCCGCTCGACCAGCCGACGGACGACGTTCACTGCGACGACGCGGCGACTGGGGACGGTCGCTTCGACCTCGGTCATCACCACACCCTCGATGGTCGATTGACCGACGACCCGCGCATCCGGGTCCGGCCCGATCAGCACGTTCATCGAGCCGCTGACATCGACCACCACGATCAGGTGCGCGGGCAGGCTCGCCCCCTGACCCGACTCCAGCAGCGATCCGAGTCGCACGCCGTTCGGCCGAATCGTGACGAGGCTGTACACGTCGGCCGAACGACCGCTCAGCACGGCGGGTTGGTCCAGCCGACACTCCAACAGAAACTCTTCGGCCACAGTCAGCCCTTTCGTGACGGCGCGTCGTGTGACGGTGGTCCTTCGACCATGCGTAACACGATGCAGGTGATGTTGTCTCCATATCCATTCGGCTCCGTCTCCGACGGGAGTCGTTGCCGGGCATCCGCCGCCGCGACCAACTGCTCGGCTAGTCCCTGCGAAGCGAGGTCGCGGTGCGCATTGACGATCCGAATCAAATCCTCAGGCTCCAGAAAGACCCGCTCCTCGACCAGTCCATCCGAGCAGAGTACGAACGTGTCGCCCTGCCCAATTCGCCAGTGACCGAACTGTGGACGTGCTCGTTCCAATTCGGCGACGAGTTGTCCGTCTTCTGTCTCGCGGCAGGCCCCCAGACAGAATCGAAGAGACTTGCCCGCCGTGCCGAGTTCCTGCACTTGTTCGGGCGGAGTTCCCTCCATGAGTTGAGAGGAAGCGACATCGCCATCGACGGTCAGTTGTTCCGCGAGGCCGCTGGCGACCAGGTAGGCCCGGCTGTCGCCGACGTTGGCCAGATACAGATCGCTGCCGTCGAGCACACCGATGAGGGCGGTGGTACTCATCAAATCGTTGTCGTTGATCCGCGCAGGACGATCGGGAATCGAGAGGGCATCCGTGACGACGGCGTCGCTCGCCGACTGGCAGGCACAATCGAGAATGCTCTGCCACGCAGGCTCCGACCCGGCCGAACACGCTCGAATCTGCTCGCGGATCGAGGCGACGAGCACCTCGCACGCGAGACCGCTCGCCCGCTCACCGGCTCCCACGCGAGCGTGAGTGACTCCATCGGCCACAATCATCAACAGAACCTCGCGATCTCGCACCGGCTCGTGCTGAACGACCACACAATCTTGGTTGACCGCCCCGAGGGCTGACTTGGCTCGACCGGCAACCGTCAGCCAACCGACATCGGTCACAGCCGGTCGTGTCAACTTGCTCGACGATTCCAACGTCGCCTCGCTCGTGAACCGACGGACCACTCGTTGCCATAGCGATGGCTCTGATTGAACTCGTTCGTTGGGTTGCCGAGTCGGCAGTCGATGAGCCGTTTGTCGTTCGACCTCCCGTTCGAGTTGTTGAATCAACTCGCCCGTTGATGCCGGTCGGTTGTTGGCGTTGATCGACAGCGCACGACGCAGGACCGGCCAGATCCCGGCCGGGAGGTCGGGCCGAAAGACTCGCAGGGGAGGCACCTCGAAACCGAACGACTCCAGACCACGACCAGCGAACCCATTGGTCTCCAGACCAGCGAGGCGGTAATAGGCCGACAAGGCCAGATGAAAAACGTCGGTGCGCGGTCCGATGAACTCGTCGCGAAACTGACAGACTTCGGGAGGTGAGTACCTCGGTGAAATCCGAGCCAGTTGGCTGGGACACCGCCCGTGCGGGAACAGCCTCCAGTCCAGGTTCGTGATCCGCAATAGTTCGCCCTTGACTTCCACAGCCTCCGGATCGAACTCCAGCCAGACGTGTCCCGAAGCATGAAGTTCCGACAGGGCGGTATCGAGTTGGCGACACCAGCGCAGGGTCTCGACAAGCAATTCATCCAAGGTCGGCAAGGACGAACTCACCAGGCCGACGGCATTGGGTTGCCAAGCCTCGGCCAGCACGAGAGATCCTCCCCCGACTTCGAGCACGTGGACGGGCGGCAATGCCCGCAGTGAGACCGATTGACGAGTTCGGACATCGGCGGCAAAGTCGCGCCACAGTTCGGGACGAATCGCGCGAACGCGGAAACCCGTCGGCCCCAAGATCATGTCGAAAGTGGCACAAGGATCGTCAGGCCAGCAGACACCGAGAGACGCAAGGCTCCAGATCGAACTGGTCGGCGAACCCGATGCCGATGTCGTCGAACCTGTCGTTGGTTGGGGCAACTCAAACTGGCAGTGCTCGCAGAACGACTCGTCGAGCGATCTGCGCTCGCAGCGCGGGCAGACAACTCCAGCATCAAACGCGACGCTGTGTTTGGCAACCGGTGACGCGTCTTGAGAAGCCAGAGTGTGCGTCATGAACCGGACCGGTCTCGATATGGCACTGCAACCCTCTTCGATTCGGATTCGTAGATACCGGCCACTCGATCGGTTTGCAACACGCATGGACCTTGCTTCCCATCGAACTGAGACTTCGGAATTTCCGAACTGCGGTTGAGCGACGCCCGTCAGTTGCTCGATGCGGGGGTCCGTCGTCACCCCGATTCGATTCCGCTGCGTGAGGCACTCGTCCAAACCCTCTACGCGCCCAAGACGGACTCGACCCGCATCGTTCCCATCACGACGGACCTGTTCGACATCCTTCAAGAGACGTTTGATGCTGCGGCCGAAGGAACGGTCAACGTCGTATTGCTCAGCCCGCGTCGATCCAACCTGCATCGTGGGTTGGAGACGATCATCAAGCGAGCGGGACTCGTCGCATGGCCCCGCGCGTGGCACAACCTGCGAAGCTCTCGTCAGACCGAACTGACGGAGACGTTTCCGAGTCACGTCGTCACCGCTTGGCTGGGCAACAGCGAACGGATCGCCGAGAAACACTACCTGCAAGTTCTCGATTCTCACTTTGATCGAGCTTCCGCCCTCAACAGCGCTGCACCGGCGCTGCGGAACACGTCCGAAACGCTCAGCACAGCCCCGCAACCGTGCAGCGCGGCAAATGCAAAACCCCTTGTCCTGTCGGGAAAACCAACAAAACAAGGGGTTTGCGTGAACGGTTTGATGGGCGATACTGGATTCGAACCAGTGACTTCCACCGTGTGAAGATGGCACTCTAGCCGCTGAGTTAATCGCCCGTTTATGCCGCCAAAATTGGCGTGCGACAAACTTGTATCGGCTGTGCGAGGCATCGGCAAGTATGGGGTCGGATCGTCTGTTCGTTCGGGTGCAGCCATTCAAACAGGCCATCGCCTGTCAGCGGGAACGAGCCAATGTGAAGCGGCCCAGCATCAGCGGGGCAGCCTGTTTTCGATCAGCGTTTCGTGGCTCGTGATGACTTCGCCGCCGCTGGACGGCTGGCGCGAGTGCGTGCAGGAGGCGTCTTCGCCACAGTTTGTGCGCGCTTCGTGCGGATGCGAGTTGAGACCAACTTTGGCGGCTTAACTGTTGGAGTCGCGGCCTTCGTGGGCGACTTCATTTTTCGCAGCAGGGCCATCAGTCGCACGATGTCGTCGCGGCCGATGACACCGACGAGGCGTCCGCCGCTGACGACGGGGAAGCGATTGAACCGAGCGTCTCGGAATAGGCGAGCCACTTCCGCCGCATCGGTCTCCGGTTTGAAAACCGGCACGCCGCGCGACATGAATTGTTCCACCGTCGCATCTTCCGCCTCACCGCTGAGTTGGACTTTGATGATCTCGTAATCGGGCAACACGCCGAGCAAGCGGCCGAGTGAATCGGTCACGTACAACTCGGTCGCTTCGTGGCGGGAGAGGATGTCCAAGGCGTCATCGGCCGAACATCGGGGTGAGACTCGGACCAGGTTCTTCGTCATGAGATCGCCGACTGTCATCCGCATGGCTGCCATTCCTTGAGTTGAGGGGAGACGAGCACGACGGAGGAACGTCGCGCAGTAGTTCACTCTCAACCTAGGTTGCGTTTTGGCAGCGTGAGGCGAAAAAACCTCAACTCTTTCCCAGAATTCCCATCAGGAGTTGATGACTAAGATCGCCGGGACATCCACATTCGATCCCTTCACTGCAATCGGTACGACCGGCCAGTCGGCGGAGGTCGTCAGGATCTCGGTCCCGCGCTTCGTCACGAGGACCGTGTCTCCCATTTGCACGGGGCCGACGGACGGATGCCAATAAATGGGCGTCCCCGCAGAGAGCCGATACTCACTGCTCGGCACGACGGGGATTGCTCCGAACTCGTACTCGACGATGTCGGCCTGATCGGCGAGTTGCCACTCCGACCCGGCTCCCGTTTTCTCGTAGAGGCGGTGGACGCGGTTCCAGACCTCAAACAGTTCCCAATCGGGCTGTGAGAAATAGATGCCTGCGGCCGAGATCAGCGCGGCTGGCTCGAACGCCTGGAGCAATTCGGCGGGAGCGTTTCCCCAGCAGACCGTTCTCGCCGCACCGACCATCAGTCCGTGAGCACTGGCGACGGCGGAGATCGTGCAGTAGCGCTGCACGGGCGACGGATCGTAGGTCCAACGTCGGAAGCGCCGACCGCGACCGTCCGCCAAAACCTGCAACCGTTCAGGGTGCAACCCGTGCTTGATGAGGCGGTGAGACAACTCGCCCGCGATCTCGGCCTCGGTTCGTCCCACTGTCAGGCCGCGCGCTGTGGCTTCGATGGCGTGTGTCAGCAGCTTGCCCGCTTCACGAAGCCGCGCGGTATCGAAGTCGCTTAAGGGAAGACGCATTTCGAGCAGACGCGGACTGACATCGGTCGTGCCAGAAAAACCGGAGTCGCTCGCCACGCGGCGGCCTCGACAGAGATCGGCCACCATGACGTTGCGCGGTTCAAACCACGGACGCTCTTTCAATTGGAAGCCCATGTTGGAGACCTCCGTCTCGAAGAACTGAGCCGTGTCGGCGTTACTGCACACGAGGACTCGCGCATCGGGGGTGACAAAGATCGAACCGGTGTGGCCGGTGGAGCCACCCCGTTCGTTGCACGCTCCCGCCGTCAGCCACGCGAAGTTTGACGGCTGCTGAATGAGCAACGCCGCATATTTCTCTTGCCGCAGGAAGTCGGCCACACGCTGATGTCGCGTGGCGATCTCGCTCATGCGATCCGTATCAACGGCCGCGAACTCAGCCGACGGAGACGGATCGGACAGATCAACCGTCACGGTACTCATGGCGTTCCTCGAAGGACCGGTTACAGGGGCGGACCACGTCGCAGGGGAAGTGCTATTGGAAAGGCCCACAAATCGGGGCGGATGAGTTCAGACGTTACAGCCAAACCTACCACGCATCCGGAATCGACGGGGGTGAGTGCCGTTCGATGAGCAGACAATTTCAAACGTGGCGGCGAGTGGGGCGAGAGTCTGAGGTTGGACGGTTGGTTTTGCAATTGCCTGCCACACCCTTGGTGTCTTTTTTGAATCGACCACTCCTCGCGAACGACACTCCTGCCCGACGTACCCCGTCCGCATCAATTCGCAGATTGAGCAAGAGCATCGGACTGTCCAGCGCGGAGTAGCCCCTCTGATGCTTTTAGGGCTCTCTGCCATTCGTGTTGATTGTCGTAGGGTAGGCGGCTCGCCGGCCCCCGCTGTTGTGGAAAAAAGGGCCAGCGAGCCGCCTACCCCACGACAATGGCGGAGAGCCGCTTTTAGAAGTCGCGTCTCGGGGGATTTCAGCGTCCAAGGGCGCGATACGATGTCGTGTTCGGCGGCGGCGGGGAGTCTGGCGTCGGCG
This sequence comes from Schlesneria sp., assembly GCA_043733345.1. Lineage (GTDB taxonomy): Bacteria > Planctomycetota > Planctomycetia > Planctomycetales > Planctomycetaceae > Schlesneria. The sequence continues at coordinate 159 of JAYTGQ010000550.1, read as the reverse complement.
ACGGTTCATCGGGGGGAGTTGCCCCGGTTTCTGGCTTGACCGCGTTGGCAGAAGATCGACTTCAACGCGCCGTTGCGGAAGGCGTTGCTGGCAAAGGAGGCGGGTCGGGGGCGGGTCGTACGACTCACATTTTGTTTCTTCGCGCGGCGCGAAGATTTT
>JAYTGQ010000549.1:0-12614 GCA_043733345.1 Schlesneria sp. | reverse complement strand
GTTTTTGCACTACTTGTGACTTCACTTGAAACCCAACGTGAGTAGTGCAGAAACCCGCGAGCCACCGGGGCCAGCCCGGTGGGGTCGCTTGATCGAGGGCTACCGCACCTTGGCCTTGAAGGTGACAACGCCACCCGTGTTCGGTTGGAGCGGAGCGGTCAGTTCCCAGACGAGGACCAAGCTTCCTTCGCCGTTGTCTTCCACGACGAGGCGTCCGTCGCGATCTGAGGTCGCGCTGTCGTCCACGTAGAGCAATCGCGGCGTCAGGTTATCGACGATGCGGACGTGGTGGACCGCGTTCGGGCCGAGGTTGTCGTAGCGAAGTGTGAACTCGATGACATCGCCCGTTTGAGCGGTGTTCTTGTCGGCGAGTTTGACGATCCGCAGTTTGCCCGGCTCATCCGACTTCTTGTCGTCGATGCCGACGATCGTGGCGACGTGAGCCTCATAGTGCCCTTCCATCGCCGAGTCGGTCTTGCCCTGAATCACCGGGTACTCTTCACGCGACCAAGTCAGTCCCGATTCGATGCCGAAGTTCAACCGAGCCAGATCGCGGCGTTCGACCTTGCCGAATTCGACGAAGCTCAAATCTTGATAGACGTTGATTAGCTTCTCGTGAACGACGAGTTGCTTGATTTGCAGGACATCACCCTCAAGCTGTTCGCTTTCGAGGCCACCGGCGCGCGACCGCACAAGGACGCCACCGGTCATCTCTTGCTTCACATGCAGCGACGCCTTCAATCGCGTGTGCATCGCGTTTGTGCCAGCCGAATGACCGACATCGGCAATCCGGTTCAGGTGCGAGTCCTCATGCGGACGGCTGACCGTTCGCACCGTTGAGAATCGCGGCGCGTAGACGCAGACGCGGTTCGACGCCTTCACGCGATTCTTGCCACGGTGATCGGTGAACTCGGCCACCGTGTCTTCCGTGTCGAGACCCTGCCGATTGAATTGGTCGTAGTGAACGGGCAGTGCGCGGTCGCCGCCATCGCAAAGATATTCGTCCGGATACTTTTCCATGAAGAACGTGGTCTCGCACTGACAGCCGACCATCCCCGGCGCGAACGGGTTGGGACACGGTGCGGCCCAGCGCGGCTCGGGCGGACACTGATTGATCGTCATTCCCGGTGGGCAGTCGGCAACGCGGCGTTCGAGTTGACCGCCCGTGCTTTCGATTTCCAGACCCGTCAGCGAAACATGGCTGACCTGTTGAATCGGGCCGGTTGATCTCTTCGCCGCGCGAGGCCGCGCGAGACGGAATTCACCCGGCGCTTCGGTCGGTGGTGAGAAGCCGTTGTCGCGAGCCGTCTCATCGGAGAGCGAAGCATCTTGCCCGCGCGCGGTCTCCCAATCGGCCGGGGCACTCGCGTGGCCAGTTGGCTCTGTTGCCGTTGACTCCGGCGCAAACGAGAGCTGTTGGACCTGAGTGTCGTGACCTGACCGGGCTGTTCCCGCGCGGCTTGTTGTCTCGTGATAGACCGCTTGAAAAGTTCCGTCGGCGGACGCGCCCTCCACGGGGGAAGCCGTTCGCCCGAGTGATCGAGGACCGGCACATGCACAACACGCGAAGGCGAGTGCGGCGACGACGCTGATGCGAGTCGCACGTGACAAAGCGTTGAGCGGGTGAATCATCTCGGACCTCGGGAATTCAGCGAAAACAGCAACGAGTGGCATCCAACCGCGAAGTCCGGCTTAGCTTTGTTAGCCGGACTTCCTTCTCAAGCGACACACTACGGAGAGAAGTCCGGCTTTCGGAAAAGCCGGACTTCGCGATGGCTAGCGGTTCTGGCTGGACTTCACATGTGAGACGCCTTGCACAACTTGGCGTTTGGTTTTGGAGACGCTCACCTGGGGTCGAGTCGTTCGTTCTGAGTTGTGAGCTTGCTCTGGCTTGACCGCCACGCGGATCGGGCCTCCGGGTCCGAAGAACGTCGGATCGGGACGAAGCGGATCGGGAGTTCGTCCACCCAGTCTCACGATGGCCATTGGTCGGCCGAGCGAATCGGCTTCGGCCAGAGCGTTGCGGGACGGTTCAATCGTCTGGATCCGTTCGAGGCTGTCGAGCATCACCGTCGGTACGCGATCCGGCTGTTCGAGGTAGATCACTTTCGTCACCAAGCGCCCGTTCGCGGCCCACTCGAATTCTTCCACGGTGAACTCGAAGTCGATCGGGAAGTCTTCTTCGCGGCCGGTCGGTGGATGGAGGCGGTCCATCAGTTCGATCGTCGGATAGAAGTCGGTGCCAGGAAAGTCTTCGAGGCCGCTCACCTTCAGACGGTAAACGTGGCCCACGATCAAGCCGACTTGAGCGGGCGCGGCACCTTCAACTGGTCGCCCGGCGGCTTCATAGAACGTGATGGTTCCTGCCGCTGGCAAAGAGACTCGTACCGGCTGGAATTGAACGGGACGGCCTCGACCGACGTTCGTGGCCCACTGAGCGACCGTGCCGGGCGGAGTCATCTGGTTCAACGGGAACTGCCGCCCATCGACCGCCGGATATTGCTGAGCAGCGGCGAACGAGCCGGAGGCCAGAGCGGCAGCCAACAGTGAGGTCAGGGCAATGAATGGCGTCATCCGAATCACGATGCGCGGCCCTTATGGATGGGACAGGAAGGGGATTAGCAGTGAGAAGTGTGAATGAGTTGGGGGAGGAGTCATTAGTCATTAGGGAAAGGCCGTGGTCTGTGGGACTCTTTTGCCTTCCCCTAATGACTAATGACTAGAGGGCATTTCAAAATTAGCCCGACGCGCAAGCGAGGGCTTCACCATCATCGAATGCCCAGCCCTCGCTTGCGCGTCGGGCTAGTTTTCGAGGCAAAAACAGGTTTTGAAATGCCCCCTAATGACTTCCATACAGAACCGCTCGACGCATCGGCCCGGCTGATGTGACTCAGGCCGGGTCGATGTTCAAAACGGGTCGCTTCTCCGTCAGTTGTTCACAGGGTCACTGTTGGCCGGGCGGACAGTATTCTCCACCGGCAGCGCCACCTGCATTCCAAGCGGGGTTGGACAGCTCGCCGGGCGAGTAGATCGGATGCTTCTCGGTGTACTCGATGTAGCGAACTGGCTGAGGCAGGCTCAGGCCGGGTTCGTGCTTCACGTCGATCAGCACCGAATCAACCGGCTTGGGCAGATTCTGGCTGGTCCGATTACGAACGGTGTGCTGTTGCAGGCTGGCCGGCCCACCGTAGGGCAGATGTGTCGGGCCAGGCAAACCGATGGGCGTACCAGTGATTGGCATTCCCCACGTTTGCATGTTCATTCCAGCGATTGGCTGACCGGGCATCCCGGATCCGGCCATCATCATCGCACCGGGGATGCCTGGAGCACCTTGACCGGCGGGACCGATCGGCAGCGGCGGCAACATCTCACCCTGTTCGCCATCGACCGAGCGATAACCAATTTGTTCGAGTCCATCGGGACCAACTCCGGCCATCGGCCTGCTACCGGGTTGACCGGGCATTTCGAGGTCCATGTTGCCGATTCGCAAGACGGCCATGATCGTGCCGCGTTTGTCGGCCTCTTGGATCGGGTCGACTCCGGGATCGAGGCGTGTCGAGACGAGCGTCTCCACGTTGGCGATGGCCAGTTCTTGATACCGTGCATCGGGTAGATAGATGACCTTGGTGACAAAGTTGTTGCTCTGGATTTGGTCGAGGTCTTCTTCCGTCATTTGCAGCGGGACGCTGTTGTGCGACAGATAGGCTTCGGTGTTCGGATGACCGGGGTAGACCATTAACGTCGGGTAGAGAGCCAAGCCCTCACGACCGGGAACGTTGGTGACCTTCAACCGATACGTGGCTCCTTGGAAGAAGTTGTACCGGGCGGGAGCGACCAGTTGGTTCTCGGCATAACCGCCGGGAATCAGCCAACCAATGTGCATCCCATCGGGGCCGACAAACCGCACCTGAGTGGTACTCGGTGCCATTGGTCGGCCAGCCATCATGCCACCGGCCATGCCAACCATTCCGGGCATGACGCCGGGACCGGGGCCGTCCACCATCGGGCCGGGTCGCTGCATCATGGCAGCGGGTGGAGCGTGATACTCACCCTTACCCGTGTGTTGGTTTCCATCCATGGCGCAGCCGACGCATACGACGACGACTGTGCCTAACGCCAGAAAGTAACACTTCATCGCGACCCCTCTCGGTAACAGGCTCCGCGACTCCACGCGCGGCCCGGTGGCGAACATTCGCCAGCCATCAGCCTCGCGTCTGAATCGGCCGTCCTTGCCGAATTCCTTTTGAACAGCCTTGTGACACGAATCTCAGTCGACCGACGCGACGCCTCGCAGCTAGAATGCCACCCGTTGCGAGTGGCCAGTTCGGCTGAAACTCGCGTTCCACCCGTCATTCCACCCGTACCAGTGTCCTGCCAGCCGTGGCAACACCTCGCGGTCTGTTCTCTTTTCGGAAGGATGCCCTTTGTATCTTTGGCAAATCCGTCACATTCCGATCCGTAGGCAAAGTTTCTACAGATTCCCAGCCCGACTCGGGCTTCTCCTGCTGTTGGCGGGACTGACGAGCGTGCTGACGCGCCCGGCGGTCGGTCAGGGCGACGCGAAGCCTGCCGCCGAAGCCAAGCCCGCGAAGGACTCCAAGGCCAGCGTTTCGGCGGAACAAGCGGCCGCGACCGACTTCATGGCGAAAGTGCATGACGCGTTGAAGAGCCATCCCTCCGTGCGAGCCGACATCGAGCAAACCGTCACCATCGGCAGCCAACCGTTCCGAGCGACCGGTCGCTACCTGACCAGTGGTTCCAAGCTGCGACTCGAATACCTTATCAAGCCCAACGAAGGGGCCGACGGAAGCCTGATCGAAGTCTGCGACGGCAAACAGTTGTGGAGTCAGGTCACGCTGAACGGCGTGAAGCGCGTCACTCACCGCGATGTCGAACAGATCAAAGCGGCGGTCGCTTCGACGAAGAACATTTCGGACGCGGTCATCACTGCCGAGTTGGGCTTGGGCGGGCTGACGGCACTCCTTGCGTCGCTCGAACGAACGATGATCTTCGAGGCGATGAAAGAAGGAACCGGCGAAGGTCAAACGCAGACCGTCGTTCAAGGACAGTGGAAGGCCGATGTCTCCAGCCGTTGGCGGCGACGCCCGGAAGATCCGCTCCCCGCATACATCCCCGATCTCGTCCGCGTGGTCGTCGATTCGCGCACGCTGTTCCCGGAACGGATCATCTATCTCAAGAAGCAGACGGAGAAAGAAAAGACGGAGAAAGAAAAGACCGAACAGGCGTCCGTCACGAAGGACAAGTCGGCCAAGGATGCTCCCGCGAAGGACAGTCCCACTAAAACGAAAAAGGGCTACCGAGCCATCGTCAGCCTGACGTTCCAAAACGTGCAACTCGACGCCTCGATCGACGAGCAAGAGTTCACCTTCGTCCCGCCCGAAGATGTCGTCCCCGAAGACATCACCCGCCAGTACCTCGACCGCATCGCGAAGAGCAACGAAGCGGAAGCTGCCGCTCCCACCGGATCGCCCGCCTCAAAGCCGAAGACAAAGTAAGTCTTGGTGAGTCGAGTACGCTCAGGATCGGCGTCTCGACAAGTGTCGTCTTTCGCTCCGCGACAGGACGTTCTTTCGCGGAGCGAAAGACGACTCTCAAGGCCGTTGTACTCCTCACGGCTCAAAGTGAGAGGTATAGCCCTGTGAATGGAATAATGGTGTTGGGAACGCGCCGAGGCACAGCCCTATCGCAATGATCACTCGCAGGATCATGAGCCAACTCCCAACCGCGTTTCAGGGATCACGATCTCTGTTTCGAGCCGCCTTGTCCGCCGGGTGGCCGACCACCTTGCCCACCGGGACTACCTTGGCCTCTTTGAGGGCGTCCGCCTTGTCCTCCGGGTGGGCGTCCGCTTTGTCCTTCAGGGCCACCCGGTCCACCGGGGCCACGGTTTTGCATCTCTTTGAGTTGTTGCTTTTGATCGGCAGTCAGAATCGTTTCCAACTTGGCATCGACCTCTTTTTGCAGATCGGCGAGTTGCTGCTTCTGACTGTCGGTCAGTCGCAGTTCGTCTTGCAGGAAGGGAGGCATGATCTGTCCTGGTTGTGGAGGTCCACCGGGACGGCGACCATCTGGCCCACCCGGCCCGCCTCCGCCGGGGCCACCTCCCGGGCCACCACCTCCCGGGCCTCCCGCAGCATTACCGCCACCTTGGCCGCCCTGACCACGGCCACCGCCGGGTCCACTTGGTCCGCCGCCCTGCCCACCACCGGGACCACCGCGTCCGGATGAGGCTTCCTTCGCGAACATCGCGAGTAGTTCGTCCTGATCGACCGAGCCGCTTCGGTCGGCGTCGGCTCGATCGAGCATCGCATGGAGACGCTCATCGGTCACTTCGTCCTTGGTCAACTTGCCATCCTTGTTTTTGTCGAGCGCCATCAGTCGCGTGACCATCGCGTCTCCGTTGGCAGCCCCCTGTTCACCGGCAGATCCTTGATTGCCACCCGGCCTTCCGCCGCCGGGCGGCTGTGCGACGGCGATGACGGTGGCGAGCGAGAACGCTCCGGCCAACAAGACGCAGGTTCTTTTCATGGTTCAATTCCTCTCGTGCGGGTTTGTGGGAGATGTCAGAGCAACAGATCGTCAACGGCTCGTCGGACGACGGCCTCGTTCGAGCGACTCCTCACTGGGAGTCTTGCCAAGAACGATCTGGAAGTGGGCGGCCAGCTCGCCGATTTTGGAGTCCTTGATCGGTTTGAAATCGACCAGGATCAGTTCGCGATCAATCAGGTCGCGTGTTCCGCCGAAGATGTTGTCGCGCGCGTTGCCCGCATGACCGCGAATCAGGAACTGCGTGGTGAGCAACTCGCGGTCGCCCTGCTTGACTTTCACATGGATGTGCGGTGCGGGGCGGCCGGGATACGGAACCGGCTTGATCGTGCGGAAGCGATACTCGCCCTTCGATCCCGTTGTGCAACGGCCGAAGCCCTGGAAGTTCTTGTCCTGCTGCTGCGACTTCCGGCCGCTGTCCGAGGTGTGCAGGTAGACCTCGTTGGCGTCGCACTGCCAGATTTCGACAGTCGCGTTCTTGACGGGACTGCCACTCGAATCGAGCACGTTGCCGGTCAGATGCGTCACCTCGCCGATGGCCGGAGTGATCTTGTCGTTGATGATGAGCAGATCGTTGTCCAGATCGAGCGGCAGCTTGTCGGGATAGAACGGTCCCTCGGTCAGTTGCGGAGTCCGCAGCAACTCTTCGGCAAACAGCCCCGGAGTCGTGAACAGCGCCGCGCCGAAGGCACCCAAAAAAAGTCGGCGGCTGGGAATAAACAGAGGTTCGATCATGGGGTTGGTTGCTCCTCAATTGGGGGGCTGGAGATGAAGGTCTGACGAGAGTGGTGTCAGTAAACCATCGCAGAAGGGATTGGGGCCGCAGCGATTCTAACATCGAACCAGAATTCAGCCGCTGTTCAGAAAGCTCCTTCCGAATTCGTTTCTATCAACCTTGTTGGCGACGACGATCGCAGACGCCCGCGCAGCAGCAGCAGCACGAACCGTCGCGTGCCGAGATCAAACTCCACTTCCGAATTGCAGGTGGCTCGCCCCACGTTCCAGCCAACCTTCTTCGCCGCACATCGGCCTCTCTCCAACCGATGCTTGCTGCGCTCAACGGCCCTTCCTATCATCCTGTCCCATGTTTGGGCGTGGAGCGGAACTCCAAGGATCGTGAGTGGTTTGTTTGTGTTCTGCGTCTGATCCCAACGGTTGCCGACGAACTTCGCCCTGAATTTGGGCGTCTCTGCCTGCGGGCGAAATAGCTGCAAGGAATCTGCGTTGCGCGCCATTATTAGCGATATCCACGCCAACCTCGAAGCGCTCGAAGCGGTCCTCGCCGACATCCGTCAACAAGGGATCACCGAGATCTACTGCCTCGGTGACATCATCGGCTACGGCCCGAATCCGAACGAGTGCATTGATCGCGTCACCTCGTGCAAACTGTGTCTACTCGGCAATCACGACCAAGCGGCGTTGTTCGATCCCGAGGGATTCAACGCCAGTGCCGAACGCGCCGTCTTTTGGACGCGCAAGCAATTGGAAACCGGCGGTGGTGCCAGTTCTGACAAGCGCTGGGAGTTCCTCGGTGAACTGCCGCGAGTGCATCGTGAACCGAACTTCATGTTCGTACACGGCTCGGCCCGGAACCCGCTCAATGAGTACGTGTTTCCAGAAGACATCTACAACCAGCGCAAGATGGAACGCATCTTCTCACTCGTCGAGAAATACTGCTTCCAAGGACACACGCACATCCCGGGTGTCTTTACGGAAGACCTGAACTTCCTCGCGCCGGAAGAGATCGACTTCAAGTATGAGTTGGGTGACAAGAAGGTGCTGGTCAACGTCGGCTCGGTCGGTCAGCCTCGCAATGGTGATTCGAGGTCGTCGTACGTCGTGCTGGACAACAATACGATTCATTTCAAACGAGTCGTGTACGACTTCACGAAGACGGCTCAGAAAATCTACGACATCCCCGATCTCGACAATTTCCTCGGCGACCGCCTCAAGGACGGTCGCTGATCTTCACGAGAGTCTCTGGCTGCCCTAGATTCGGAACACTTTGATCTTGAATACAGAGTTCTAAAACACTGTGTTCTCGACCACGTTGATCCGGAACAGATCGGCCTCTTTCCGCGCCGCCAATCGCTCGCGCGAGCGTCTCGTTCCTTTGTGCTTCTGATGGGTTTTGCAGTATGGACCAGCGGCGGTTTCTTGTTTTCTTCACCCTGTCGATGGGCATCTGGTTCGTCTGGCTGCACTTCCTCGTCCCCGTCGTATTTCCGATTCCGCCCAAAGCTCCCGATGCCGCGATCGCACGCAGCGAGACGATCGAGCCGGTCTCTCCGATCGACATCGATGCTCCAGCCGATGCGTTGCGGGCGAGCAATACAACGACTCGCGCGAGCGATGCAGCGCAGCCTGAGATCGCCCCACTCGCACTACATCCCGTCAAGACGGTGTGGCTCGGTGCGGCAGACGACAGCGATCAGCAGAAGCTCGACGAGTACTTTCTCGCAGTGAAGCTCGATAGCCGAGGAGCGGCGGTCGAGTCGATCGAGCTCACAGACCGACGCCGTTATCCCGCGATCGGTCGGCGCGAAAAGCGAGTACGCCTCGTCGGCAGCGATGATGCAACCGCGCTCCGTACCTTCGAGCTGCGCGTGCCCGCGATTGATGCCTTGTTGAAGGACCAGTCGCTCGATCGCGTTCCGTGGGAAGTCGCCGACCAATCCGACAGCTCGGTCACGTTCCGGTTGCAAGCCGCAGATGGAAGCTGGGAGCTATCGAAGCACTACGAAATTAAACGCCTGACCGCTGCCGAACTGAAACAGCCCAATGTGCGAGACACGTTGGCGGGTGGTTACCAACTGGCGCTGTCGGTGACGCTGAAGAACCTGTCTCCACAACCGCGCGAATTGGCGTACTCGCTGCGCGGTCCCGTTGGCGTGCCGCTCGAAGACCAAGACAACACCTACAAGTACCGCGACATCCGCATGGGGTTCGTTCGGGATGACGGTACAAGCGTCGATGAAAGCAAGTTGTCGGTCTCTGAAGCGATCAAGAAGTTCAAGAACAAGAAGCCCGAAATTTCCCGGCGACCTGTGAAGTATGTCGGCGTGGATGTGCTGTATTTCGCCGCCCTCGTGATGCCGCAGGAAGATCAACTCAAACAGCGAACGATCGCGCAGATTGACGCCGTCGTCATTGACGAGAACAAAAAGAACGCCAACTTCAGCGACATCTCATTCAATCTGATCTCGCCGACGCTGTCCGTCCCCGCGAACGGCGAGATCAAGCACGAGTACCAACTCTACGCCGGTCCCAAGCGCAAGGAATTGGTTCAGCAGGTCTCGGCGGGTGCGGTAATGGATTACGGTTGGTTCGACTCGATCTGCCGCGGAATGGTCTGGCTGTTGAATACGTTTCACGCGATCGGCCTCAGCTATGGCCTCGCAATTCTCTGCCTGACGGTGATGGTGCGCACGGTGCTCATTCCGCTGTCGAAGCATCAGGCAATGCACGCGGCCAAGATGAAGGAACTCCAACCGAAGGTCGCCGCACGACAGAAGGAGCTGGAGGCCAAGCACGGCAAGAACACCGAGGAGTACATCAAGGCGTCTCAGGAATTGGTGGCCGAGCAATCCAAGATGATGCTCGGCGGATGCCTGCCGATGTTCCTGCAACTCCCGATCTTCATCGCGCTGTATCGCGCGATCGGCAGTTCGATTGAACTCCGCATGGAACCGTTTCTGTGGTTCCAGAACCTCGCCGCGCCTGATGCCCTGTTCCAATTCGGGTTCGCGCTGCCACTGCTCGGCTGGACGGAATTTAACCTGTTGCCGTGTGTTTCGGCGGGGCTGATGTATGTCCACCAAAAGTTCACGATGCCGCCGCCGACGAACGAAGAGCAGGCCGCTCAACAAAAGATGATGAGCTTCATGATGATCCTGATGGCCGCGATGTTTTATCGCGTTCCCTCGGGGCTGTGCCTGTACTTCATCGCGACGAACATCTGGAGCATGACGGAACGTTGGCTCTTCGAGCGGAAGGCCAAAGCTGCGGCGTTGAACCCCGCACCGAATCCTCCCCCCGTAGCGCCGGGCAATCCGCCGCAACCCAAGAAGCCGTCACCGCTGTTGGCTTTGTGGAACCAAATGGTGCAAGCGGCCGACAAGGATTCCACTCTCAAACGTGGTGGCCAAGAGAACACCGACAAGCCGAACAATCGCAAGAACAAGAAGAACCGCGACAAGCGGTGACGCGGCGTGATGCCGTTCGTGGGTGAGGATGGCACATTTCACACTAACCCGAAGCGTAAGCGAGGACGTGCGTTGCCTCCTCGCTTACGCTTCGGGTTAGTGTCAGCTGCTCCCGCGAGCGGTACATCTCAGGGGGCCTAGGGTCGGCGGCTCGCCTGCCCTCTTGGACCGCCACCGTTTGGGCAGGCGAGCCGCCGACCGTACGGAGTTCAACACGAAGTCGTCCGCCATGAATCTCTCGCTCGAAGAACCGATCGCGGCGCTGGCTTCTCCTCCCGGTTCCGCCGCGCGCGGAATCCTGCGGTTGTCAGGCGGCGACGTGCGTGAGATCTTGGCGGGATGGTTCGAGCCGCAAGACGGTGACGCTTGGCAGCACGCGCGCGTGGCAGCAGTTCATGCTGGCGTACTCAAACTACCTCACGCCCGAGTCCCGATCCCAGTCGAAGCACATTTGTGGCCGAACCATCGCAGCTACACCGGGCAACCCACGGTCGAGTTGCATCTGCCGGGATCGCCCCCGTTGTTGGAGGCCGTGCTAGCCGAGGCTCATCGCCGTGGAGCGCGGCCCGCGCGGCCGGGTGAGTTCACGCTGCGAGCCTTTCTCGCCGGTAGACTCGATCTGTTGCAGGCTGAAGCGGTACTGGGCGTGATCGACGCACACGATCATGTCGAGTTGCAGATGGCGCTGTCGCAGTTGGCGGGAGGCCTTTCCGGGCGGCTGGCCGATCTGCGACATGACCTGCTCGAACTGCTGGCCGATCTCGAAGCGGGACTCGACTTCATCGAAGAGGACATCGAATTCGTCGGCCGTTCCGAACTAATCGACCGGATCGCGCAAGCGCGTCGGTTTGTAGAGGACTTGCTCCAACAATCCTCCGACCGAATGCAGTCGCGCACGCGCGCGACCGTCGTGTTAGCGGGCTTGCCGAACGCGGGGAAGAGCACGCTGTTCAACCGGTTGGTGGGGAGCGATGCGGCGCTCGTGTCGCCGCACGAGGGAACGACACGCGACTTCCTTTCGGCCGCGGTAGATTGGCACGGTCTGACGTTGGATTTAATCGACACCGCCGGTTGGGAACTCGCGGCCACGGGCATCGCACACGCGGCGCAAGAGCAGCGATCGGGCCAACTCGACACAGCCGATCTCTTGATGTGGTGTTCGTCGAGCACGCTCGATGAGGAACAACAACAGCTTGACCAGCAGCTCTTCGAAGTCGCCACCGCACAGTCTCGCAGTTCAATTCGCGTCCTCACTCAACTCGACCGTGACGCTCCTGCTCGAACACCCGAGTCGCGGCTTGAGTTCGACGCCGCGATCAGCGCCGTCACCGGAGAGGGCCTCGAAGCACTGGCCGATCTATTGCGAAGTCGTCTCTCGTCACCGCGCGGTTCGACCCGGCAATGGCTCGGCATGACAGCGGCTCGGTGTCGCGAAAGCCTCGCCGCCGTTGCCGCATCGCTGGCACGAGCCGAAGCGACGGCACAGTCCAACGTCGCAGGCGACGAACTGTTGGCCATCGACCTGCGTGAGGGACTCGATCACCTCGGCCGCATCTTGGGAACGGTCTACACGGACGACATCCTCGACCGCGTCTTTAGCAAATTCTGCATCGGCAAATGATCCAACGGCGATGCCTCAAGACCTCGACGCTTCAAAGGCTGTGCCGCGCCTTGTGTGTTGTCATCACTAAGAATTGGATTGCGTGAGCCCCGAACATCCGCGGGATGTTGGGCCCGTAGATGTCGGCGTCCATCAACCCGACGCGGTGTCCCGCCTGCGCCAAGGCGATGGCGATGTTGGCGGCGACGGTGGACTTCCCCACCCCGCCCTTGCCCGAACTC
>JAYTGQ010000548.1:0-12616 GCA_043733345.1 Schlesneria sp. | reverse complement strand
GGCTCCTGCCGAGCCGCGAGAAACAAGCGACTTTCCTCACGCACACGGCTCGGCGGGAGCCTCGCCCTCCCTTTTTCAACAGGCTGTTAGGGACGGGGGCTCAAACAGTGTCGCGATTCCAAATAGGAACGATCCCGCGTCCCACTTTCGATGAGCGTGATCGCTTTCGCGCAAGACGCTTCACTACGCCAGCACCGCTTCCAGAGGCGCTGATCGGTACATCGTCTTGACGACTTGGAAACCGAGGTTGCGGTAGAGCTGGATCGCGGGTTGATTGCAGGCGGTCACTTCCAACAGGACTCGCCTGTGTCCCGCCAGCGCAAAACCTTCCAGCGATTTCAGCACGAGAGCGCGGCCCAGTCCCATTCCACGATGTTCCGGCACGACGCCCACGTTTTGGATCGAGGCCAATTGCGGAGACTGGCTCAGTCCCTGAATCGTCCCGCAGTCCGCGGGAAGCTCACCGTCGCCGCAGTACGCGATCATCCATGTCGCCGCACCGAGAAACCCGCCCGTGTGACAAATCTCACGCATCAATCGTTGGCAACCGTGAAAGTCACCCAGGCTCGAAAAGACCTCCGCGTCCACCTCATCGCGAAAACTGCGCAGCTTGACGAGCGCGTGACGATCGACATCGGCTTCGTCCCACTCGATCCACTGATAACCCTCTGGCAACAGTGCCGGTGGCATCGCTGCTCGAGTCAGGTCGAACTCCATGCGGAAGCGTTTGAAGTATTGCATCGGGGTCTTCATGGCAAAAGATTTTAAGCGGCCATTTCGAGTCGTCAAACCGGCAGACGCGTCTCGGCGCGAGAACTTCCCGCGCCGACGCACGCTTCCCGTTACTTCCGTTCTCGTCGATTGAGTCGCGCGGCCGATTGGACGGGTTTGTGCTGGGCGAGAACCTTCCGGGTTAGACCTCACGCGGCCAAGATTGACGCCGCGTCGTTTAACCGCGTGGGCAACGCCCCGCGCGTCAGGTGACGTGGAATCGTGTTTCGCCGCACGACGCGCGGGGCGTTGCCCACGCGGTTAAACGAGTCAGTTCTGACCGCGCGGAGTATAGAAACCCGGAGACTCCACTGAACCGGATGCTCCCCACGGTTCGAGTTGCTTCAGATTCTTCGCGGACAGCGCACGGTAGCAGTCGGGCAGATCGAAGCTCTTCAACACGCCGGGGACGAACGACGAGAGCGGCCACTTGTAATGTTCGGCTTCGGCGACTGAGGACCAACTTGTCAGGGCGTGCTTCAGTGTGAGCTGCTTCACGTCGTCTGAGACCACCGCCGCGAGCGTCGCCGGGATCGTGCCCCAGCCGCGCGCGACGAGATGAATTTCGGTGCGACCGTTCGCCTTCAGCCAGTCGATCACACGCAGCACGTCGAAGGCTCGTTGAGCCAGCATCGAGTGGCCGAGCATCAGCGAATGGACCGCATAGAAGTAGTCGCTGCCATACGGCGCGAGGTACGTGTTCGTCCCACACGTGTCGGGCCGCGAATCGCCGATGCCGCGCACGTCGAGCGCGTAGAGTTCGACATCAGGCTCCGCCGCGAGCAACTCCGTGATGAGCGGCTCCTCGCGCAGCTCAACGTCCGCCGAATGATGCGACACGTACAGGATGACTCGCCCCGGTTTCTGCGGTGGGCGCGAGTAGCGCGGCGTGTTGTCGAGCCGCGTGACGATCGCCCTCACGCGCGGTTCCGTTTCGACCGCGTAGGACGTGGATGATTTCGTCGGGTACGGCCTGCCGTTGATGACGCGCAGGATTTGAGCGTCGGGTGGAGTTGCAGGACGATTCGGTATGAGAGCCGACACGTGCTGCCGGACCGTGGCCGCGTTGAGTTCGCCCCGCTTCGCAGCCATCTCCTTCGACGCGGCCTCGGTGAACGACATCACAGTGCGCGAGCCGAGCGGCTCGACCTGGCCCTTCGGTGTACACCAGAGCGTCTCATCCTTTTCGATGGTCAGCGTCGGTTCAGCGCCGCCCTGCGCGACTCGCGTCTGCTCGTTGAAGAAGCCGTACATCGCTTCGCGGTTCGGCTGCGTGTAGCCGTGTTCGTTGGGACCGATGAAGAGTCGCAGGTTCTGTTCTGCTCCCAGCAACCGCCACAGAGGCCGCAGCCGTTCGTAGGTCTCGATCGAACCGCGCACGTCAAAGAAATCTTTCTCGGCTGCGAGGATGATGACCGGTTTGGGAGCCATCGCCGACAGGAAGTCGCCATGATCCAGTCCGTGCTTCAGGGCGAGCGGCGGCATCTGTTCGGTGTCGGTCGGCAACTCGTTGTCGAAGTTGCGGCGGAAGGTTGTCACCGCACAACTCGGCGCGGCCATCGTCCAGCGCGGCTCCACGCCGCACAGCCACATCGTCATCGTGCCACCGCCCGAATTCCCCGTGAGACCGACATGTTTCGGATCGACCTCTTCGCGCGTGAGCAGATAGTCGAGTGCCCGCATCCCGTCCCAGCACCGCCACGCACCGAACGACTCGCCGACCAGAAACTGCTGGTTGCCGCACAGCAGATGCTCGTGAACGCCCGCTCCGACTTCTGACTTGCTGTGATCGTCGTCGAGGAACTGCAACCGCTCGCCCTGCCCGATCGGGTCGAAGATCAGCACGACATAGCCCTGCCGCGCGAGTCCCTGCGCAAACGACTGATAAGCCTCCGCCGCCTTCCCATTCACCGAATGCCCGCACGACCCGACCACGCCCGGCAACGGAAACTTTCTCCCTTTGGGAACGTACAGGTTCGCGGTGACGAGAAAACCGGGACGGCTCTCGAAGATCACGGTCTCGATCTTGTACGCCTCGCGTTCGACCACCTTGGTCACGCGCGGCTTGAGCGGCGTCCGTTCAGGAAACGTCCCGAAGCACTCGGCAATCCGCGCCCGAGTCGCCTTCACATGCGCCTCGGCATCCTCCTTCGTCTTCAATCCCGCGAGCCGCGCTATGCTCCGCCCTTCCGACTCCGCCACCTTCGCCCCGATGGACTCCTGCATCATGCGCGGAAAGCGATTCAGCGGCATCAGCCCCTGCACCGCCGAACTGGCTTGCTGACCGAATATGCGACGAGACCAGCCAATACCAACCGCGCCTCCAGTGAGAACCTGAATGACTTCACGGCGGCTGAAGTGGGCCGTGCCATGCTGACCACAAATCGAGAACCGTTCACGCACGACTTGTCTCCTAGAAAAGTCACCACCAGTTGACTACCCATTCGTTCTCCGGCACTTCGATGTACCGTCGCGTTTTGTGGACAAGACGCCGATCAACGTAGATCAGCGGAGAATAGATAAACCCGAACACGCCGCCGTCAGTGATATATTTGCCGTCAACGCCGTGCCTACATTCAAAGGTGATCCCATACGGACTCCATTGGGCCAACTCAAACGCGGCAAGACCGCTGCCATAGCGGACTTCACCGGATGGTCGATACCAATAGCGGCCATTCCAACTGAGAAGGCAGTAGGTTCCGACGTAGACCGCAAGAATGATCACTGCAGTAATCAGGTAACGCAGCTTCAGATGCCAAAGTTTCTTCATGGTTCGTACCCAATGCACTACGTTCCTATTGCGGACTCATGAACAACTTGGCGACTCGTTCGCGATGCAGTTTCACCAGACGAACGTGATCTTCTTCGAGCAGATAGCCGGACGCTTTGAGCGTGTCGGCGGCGGCGGTGAGTTGGCGGGTGTACTCGTCGAGTAAGCCGTATCGCTCCTGAACCGACGGACGCGGGTCGCCGGTTTTCTCGCGGTCGGCCTTCGTCACGGGAAACGGAATGTACGATCCGGTCAGACTAACGAGTTGGCCTTCGGCTCCGACATCGGCTTTGCGCGGGTTCCAACCGGTGTACGTGGCGACGGGAACCGCGACTTCGACGGGCAGCAAACAACCCAGTTCGTTGCCATCGGCTCCGCAGCGCGGGGCGAGGACGCGATAGTCGCCTCGCAAACGCGGCGGTTGGAGATCGATGATTCGCTCGGTCTCCCAGCGCGGTCCGAAGTCGAGCAGGCTCGGTTGCTGGATCGTCTCGGGATACGCCACGCCGGGAATGTTCGGAAAGCCGGTCCCCGCGTGACGCCAATCGACGAGAGTCCCGTCGGAGATGGATGGCACGATGCTGGGAGGCGGCTCGGTTCCGTCCTTGGCCCACTTGTCCAAAGCCAACAGCAGCGAACGCAGAAACGGCTTGTAGTCGCCCGGGTTCGTGAGGTTCTGTCCGTTACCGGCCGACGGTGGGAAGCCGCTCGGTCCGTGTTGAGTTCCGCCAAACGTGTAGAAGCGGACTCCTTCCGGCGGCGCGGCATCGCGCGTGCCGAGCGGATCGGTGTGGACCAGCGAGCCACTTCTCGTCCAGTACTCGGCCGCCGACTGGGTGTGCATCACGCGGGGAGCGGTCTTTGTCGCGAGCGACCGCTTCATGATGCCGTCTTCGCGGCCGGAGAGCGGGTCGAGTTGGACCTCGTACGCGAACGGAAAGCGATCGGGCGGATAGTCGTGATGATCGTGCTGGTTGCTGTGTCGCGTCGGTTGAGCGAACCGGTGATTGAACGAACCGAGTCCCCCTCCCGCGACGTGCGGGATCAGGCCGTCGAAGACTTTTTGCCCGAGTTCGTCCTCGTTGAAGCCGGCGTGCAGGAACTCGCGCAGGAACCGGCCGCTTTGGGAGACACCGAAGCCGTGGGCGCGGAACAGAGGGCTGACGCCCGAAGAGCCAGGGGACTTACGTCCCCCGCTCAGAGATGGAGGAGACAGCGGATTGCCTTCGCCGGTGCCGTGCTTCAACGCGGCGATCAGGTCTCGCACGGACGTGAAACAAACGCCCATGACCAGCGGGTTCGAGGCTTCGTAGATCAGCTCGTAGATGTAACCGGGCTGCATGCCGCCGGTCAGCTCGACCTCGACGTTCGGCAACTGCGTGGGCGAGTCGCTCGACACGTCGGTGACATGCAGCGTCCATTGGTCTCGCGGGATGACGACTCTCGCCGCCGCCGGCCGTTCGCGAACTGAGAGCGTCATCGCCTTGTCCCCTCGCCCCGGCTTTGCGGGGAGAGGGTTAGGGTGAGGGGCGTCTTCGAGAGTTGCTGCCGTTGGACGATACGAGCCATGATTGGCCCAATTCACGACGGACCGCGTCATCCCCTTCGAGCCGATGAACTCGCAACGCACGCTGCCGGTGATGGGCGTCTCACCCGAACGAACTGGCGGCGCGGTAAGCCTCAGCCGATCGCCGCCCGGCAGCAATTCTCCGTCCCAGCCACTCCAGACGATGGTGAACCCGTGCCGCATCAGAAAGCCATCGCCCGCGTGCTCCAAGGTCGTCGGGTTGTTGTTGCCGCCGTAGTTGAACATGCCGAGTGCCAGTTTGTTGCCTCGATTGTTCACGTCGTACAACAGCGCCTCGTTCCCCTTCGTCGGGTCGGCCGGCGCGAGAATGAAAAAGTCTGACCAGAACTCGACGCGCCCGGCGGCGTTCCTCGGCGCAAGCTCGAGGTCCACCACCGCCTCGTTCTGCCGCAGAGCCGGATCGAGTGCGAAGTAGGCCCGCCCGACAATCTTCTCGTAGGAACCGACCTCGCCAAACGAGTGCCCATCTGCAAAAGGAACTCGCTCCGTGATCTCGAACCGGACCAGTTCGGCCTGAGCCGCCACACACGGAAGCAGCACCATCAGTCCGGTCAATACGCGTCGCATGGAAGTGAATCCGAATTGGGTGTGGCTGACTGTGTCCAAGGACATGGACTTCCCTGCCATCAGAACAACTTCAATACTTCACTTCCAGTTGCCGTCAACGTTGTTCGCCAAACCGTCCACTCGTGGGATACACTTTGCGCGTGCAGCCCACCGTTCCAGGAGAGACATCGTGCAAACCGCCGAGTTTGAAACCGAGATTCGTGATGGAATCATCGAGATTCCCCCGTCACTGCGGGGCCGGTTCCAACATCGAGTGCGAGTGACGTTGACCGAAGAGATCACTGCGTCACCGGACGAAACGATTCTGGATCGCTGGGTCAAATCGCCGATCGATATTCCCGGCTTCGCCCCGTTGAGCAGAGATGAAGCCAATGAGCGTTGATTCACCTGCCGAACAGCGAGCATTCGTCGATTCCAACATCTGGCTCTACGCGCTGATCGCGAAGCAGGATCCGGCGAAATCGGAACTGGCAGCGCGGATCATCGCTCTCCCGCAGATCGTCAGTGTTCAGGTGATCAACGAAGTTTGCGTCAACCTGCTCCGAAAAGGACGGCGATCTGAAGACGAGATTGCCGAAGTCATTCGAGCGTTTCACTCCCGGCATCATGTCGCACCGTTGAACGAGGACGTGATGCTGCGTGCTGTCGAATTGCGGCGGACATGTTCCTTTTCGTATTGGGACAGCCTGATCGTCGCAGCAGCCCTGTCAGCGGGGGCGACCGTCCTGTATTCCGAAGACTTGCAGCATCAGCAATTGGTCGATAGCTCGCTCCGAATCATCAACCCGTTTCTCAATCCTTGATTCATCCCGACAACCAAAGCCAATTCCTGATGCCTTCTCCCTTTCTCCCGCGTCCTGAACTGCTGGCTCCGGCTGGCGATCGTGAGTGCCTGCGGGCGGCGGTCGAGAACGGGGCGGATGCCGTTTATTTCGGGCTCAACTGCGGGTTCAACGCGCGTGCTCGGGCGACGAACATCGAGCCGGATGAACTGGCCGAGGTGATGGCGGGACTCCATCATCGCGGGGTGAAGGGGTATGTGACGCTCAACACGCTGGCCTTCACGGATGAGTTGCCCGAGTTGGAACGGCTGGTCCGGCGGATCGCGCTGGCCGACGTGGACGCCGTGTTAGTGCAAGACCTTGGTTTGGTGAGGCTGATCCGCGCGATCTGTCCCGACCTGCCGATTCATGCCTCGACGCAGATGACGCTGACCAGTGCCGAGTGCATTCGAGTGGCCGAAGAATTGGGGATCGAGCGGGTCGTGCTGCCGCGCGAGTTGTCGATTCGTGAGATCGCGAAACTAAAAGGTGGGACATCGGTCGAGCTGGAGGCGTTCGTTCACGGGGCGCTCTGTGTCGCCTACTCGGGGCAATGCCTGACGAGTGAGTCGCTCGGCGGACGGAGTGCGAATCGCGGGCAGTGTGCGCAGGCGTGTCGGCTTCCGTATGACCTGATCTGCGACGGCAAAGACGTTGATCTGGGGGAGCAAAAATATCTGCTCAGCCCGCAGGACTTGGCGGCTTATGACCTGACGACGGACCTCATCGTGGCAGGTGTCTCGTCGTTCAAGATCGAAGGCCGGTTGAAGACGCCCGAGTACGTGGCCAACATCACGAAGCACTACCGCGCGGCGATCGACGCGGCCGTGAAGGGGGAGCCGGTCGAGTTCACTCGTGACGAGGTGCGTGAGATGGAGCTGTCGTTCTCGCGCGGATTCAGCCCCGGCTGGCTGAACGGCGACGATCACAAGATGCTCGTGCCGGGCTTCAGCTCCTCGAAACGCGGCGTGTTGCTCGGTGAGATCGTTCGAGTTTATGAGGCGTCCGTTGAGGTGCGTCTCTCCGGCCCGATCGCGCGCGGCGACGGCGTTGTCTTCCAGGGAGACCGCGAAGCAAACGCCGAACAGGGAGGCCGCGTGTTCGGAATCGTGTCACGCCGCGAGTCACTCGAACGGGCCGAGTCGGGCGTGGTTGAGCTCGAATTCCAACGCGGCGGCATCGACTTCGGTCTCCTCGAAGCAGGCCAGTCGATCTGGAAGACGGACGACCCGCAACTCACCTCGCGCCTGCGAAAAACCTTTACCGGCCCCGACCCGCTGCGAAAGAGACCGCTCGATCTGCGTGTGCGCTGCGTCGCGGGTGAGCCGCTCGAAATCGTGGGGCAGGTTTGTAACCTGCCCGTGTCAGTGTCTTCCTCTTCTTCCTGCGCGCGACGTGAGGAGGAGTTGGGGCTGACGGGCAGGTTACAAACCCGCCCCACGGTCCGCGTGACCTCCGGTGAACCGCTCCCCGTCGCCACGAAGCACGCGATCACGGCCGAGTTCTTGCGGGAACAACTCTCGCGGCTCGGCAACACGGTCTACGAACTGCGGCAGCTCGATGCGGAGATCATCGGCGGGCCAATGGTCCCGCTCAGCGTGCTGTCGAAGCTGCGGCAGGAACTCGTCGCGCGATTGGATGAGGCGACGAAGCAACCTCGCGAACGAAGGTTGTTCGACGGCGAGGCCCTCACCGCGCTGCGGTCCACGATCAAGGCTGTAGGATGGGCACTCCTGCCCGTCCGCTCTTCAGTACCAAAGCCGGACGGGCAAGAGTGCCCATCCTACGCGCCGCGACTGCACGTCCTTTGTCGCACGCTCGAACAACTCCGCGCCGTCGTCTTGCATGCCTCTCAACCTTCGCCCCTCGCCCCTCAACCCCTCCTCTACGCCGATTTCGCTGACATCCGCGAGTACCGCGACGCCGTCGCCATCGCTCACGAAGCGGGCGTACTCATCTATCTCGCCACACCGCGCATCCAGAAGCCGGACGAAATGGGTTTGTTTCGGGCGTTGCTCAAGCATGGAGCCGATGGGATTCTCGTGCGCAACCTGTCCGGCATGAGGTTCTATGCGGACGAGGGCGTGCCGTTCGTGGCCGATTACTCGCTGAATGCCACGAACGAACTGACCGCTCAGTTCCTGATCGAGCAGCGGGCCGAGCGCGTCACCGCGTCGTATGACATGAACCGCGATCAACTGCTCGGACTGGTTGAGGCCGTGCCACCGCAATGGCTTGAGGTCGTCGTCCACCAGCACATGCCGATGTTTCACATGGAGCACTGCGTCTTCTGCGCGGTCCTCTCGCCGGGAACAAACAAGCACAACTGCGGCCGCCCGTGCGACACGCATCTCGTCCAGCTTCGCGATCGCGTGGGGAGCGAGCATCCGCTGCACGCCGATGTCGGCTGCCGCAACACGTTGTTCAACGCCGTCCCGCAAAGCGGAGCCGAAGTCGTCGCCAGCCTGCTCGACCGGGGAGTGCGAGACTTCCGCATCGAGTTGCTCGAAGAACGCCCTTCAGAGATTCAGCGCGTCCTCAATCTCTACAGCGATCTGCTCGCAGGCCACGTCCGTGGCGAGTCCGTTTGGAAGCAGCTCAATGCCTCCAACCGAGTCGGCGTCACACGCGGGACACTCGAAGAACGAAGGAACCCGCTGGCGATCTTGTAGAGTTTGCCGCACTCACAGCAGCGAGTGACGGTCACGCTTGCTAAGGCGGTATCGGTGAATCGACCGGCCATTTCACGAGGCCTGTCGCACGCAAACGTTCGCGAACCCAGGCTTCGTCGGCGGGTGACAATGGCGGTTCGACCGGCTCGTCGTAGGGGAGCATCCGGTCGTAGCAGGCCGGTTCGTAGACGGACTCGAAGACATCTTGAAGGTTCAAGTCGATCTCGGGGTCTTGCGGGAGCAGCGGGATCGGAATCGTGGGCAATCGCGTTTTCCAGTTCCAACTGAAAACTTGCCCGCGCGGGCTGCGGCCTTGCCGACCGACATAGACGGTGTAGTCACCGGGGGGCAGATCGCGTCGCATCGGCAGACGTTCGCCTCCGCGCAGCAAGTCGATCTCGACGAGGTGTGCGTCGCTGGCTAGGTACTCGGCCCGCTTCGTCAGATACGTTTCTATGCCATCTTCGCCCGGCTGTTTGTTGGAGGGGGAGAGAACCTCCATCACCGTCACCACGCGCCGGTTCTTGCGTTCAATGACTTTGATGCGCCGCTGCGTCAGCGGGTCGAGATCGGGGTACTCCAACTCAGCCACGGCCACATCGATCAGCGCGGCACCAGCGCTCGACGATGGCTCCATCGACCAGTCGGGAGTGGCGCTGATCGTCACATCGGGCCGAAGGCGGTGAAGTCGAACGTCTTCGTGTGTGACGACGACGACGTACTCCTCGATCCGCGTTTCGTAGCGCGGTAGCAGACGCGCGTTCAGCGTGTTGCTGATTCCCGCCAACAACCGGGGCGTGAAGTCACTCCAAAACTGGTACTTCTGGAGATACGGGTCCATTCCGGGAAAAGGGCATCGCATGGCAGTTCGCTCCTCGTGACAGTGATCGGCGGGCAGAGCATAGCCGAACGAGTCACCCCTTCGCAGCCCGAGATTTCCGCCTACTGCGTCGCCTTCAATCGCAGTTGTCCGCAAGCGGCGTCGATGTCGGCTCCCTTGCGCTTGCGCACCGTGGCCGGGATGCCGAACGATTCGAGGATGGTCACGAACTCTTGTGTGCGCGGGGCGGTTGGTTCGACGAAGTCGAGTTCGGTGACGCCGTTCATGGGGATCAGGTTGACGTGAGCGACGCGCGATTGGAGGAGGTGGGCCAGTTCGCGAGCGTGTTGCGGCTCGTCGTTCACTCCCGAGAGGAGGACGTATTCATACGTGACGCGGCGGCCGGTAACTTGGAAGAAATCGTCTGCCGCTGCGAGGATCGCCGCCATGCCGATCTTGTCATTCACCGGGACGAGCCGGTCGCGGATCGCATCGTTCGGCGCGTGCAGTGACACGGCGAGGTTGTACTGCTTGCCGAGCTGAGCCAGTTCGCGAATTTTGTCCGGCAGGCCGACGGTCGAGACCGTGATGCGGCGCGCTCCCAGGCCGAAGCCCCCTTTTTCGTTGAGGCTGTCGAGCGCAGGGATCAGCGCCTTGAGATTGGCCAGCGGTTCGCCGATCCCCATCACGACGACGTTCGTGATCTGCTCGCCCTTCGGCAGCAGGCGGTCCATGCGCAGCACCTGTTCGAGTATCTCGCCGGTCGTCAGGTTGCGTTTGAGGCCCAGCAGACCGCTCGCGCAGAAGACGCAGCCCATCGCGCAGCCGACCTGCGTCGAGATGCAGACCGTGCGGCGCGAGACTTCGCGGCCACTCTCGGTGTCTCGTGCCGAGACCTGTTCGCGCATCAGGACACATTCGATGAACTGGCCGTCGTGCAGTTCGAGCAGCATTTTTTCGGTGCGGTCGCTCCCCACCTGATGCTTCGCGACGCGAGCGGGCAGGAGCGAGAAGTCAGCCGCCAGCGTGAGCCGCAGCGCGTTCGGAATGTCGTGCATCTCGGCGAAGTCGTTGGCGCGGCGACCGAAGATCCAGCGACGAATCTGCTCGGCGCGATACTTCGGAAACCCGCGAGCCTCGCACCACTCGGCGAGCTGGATGGAACCGAGTTCATACACGCGCGGCTTGTGCGGGGAAGCGGTGACGGCGGGTGAGTCGGGTAGGACGGTGAGTTCGGTCATGTTGGCAGGGTTGGCTCGGTGCGACGTGAAGTCAGTGCAAAGTGAAAAGTGATTAGTGCAAAGTGGCGAACCGGGGTGTGATTGTCTAGCCCTCGCTGAAAGTGGGGCCGATTCATCATCAGCCAAACTCTCTTGTCGCTCTTTGGGGGGACTCCTAGAATCTGGCCCGGCATGAGGGAGCGTGCCGAACTTCTGGCCGTGGATCGTTGCGGCAACAACTCTCAGCGCCGCGTCTGACACGAGCTTTTCTCTTGGCCTCTGCCGAACACCAGTCACGGATGCGAATCGCCGTTCTCGGGTCCACCGGTTCGATCGGCACGAGTTGTCTCGATGTCATCGCCGCCAATCCGGAACGTCTCGAACTGGTCGGTGTCACTGCGCATCGCCGTTGGGAACTGCTGGCCGAGCAGTGCCGAACGTTCCAGCCGCGCTGGGCCGTTTTGTCGGATGAAGGGCAACGTGCGGCGGTCTCGGCGGTGGCAAACTCAAAGGGCCTCAATGCGGCATCGCAGTGGCCGAGTGAGACCGAGTTGCTGGTCGGACCAGATGCCGTGGAGCGACTGGCCTCGCACCCGGATGTCGATACGGTTGTCTGCGGGATCGTGGGAGCAGCGGGCTTGCGCGGTGCGTGGGCGGCGGTCGAGAGTGGCAAGCGCGTCGCCATCGCCAACAAAGAGACACTCGTCGTCGCCGGGCCACTGGTGATGCAGCTCGCCGCGAAGACCGGTGCCGAACTGATCCCGGTCGATAGCGAACACAGTGCGATCTATCAGTGCCTCCAGTCGGGACGCCGTTCGGACGTGAAGCGGATCGTGCTGACGGCGAGCGGCGGGCCGTTTCGAGGTTGGTCGAAGAGTCGTCTCGAATCGGAAGCGACCATCGAACGGGCGTTGGCTCACCCGACATGGCAGATGGGACCGAAGATCACGATCGACTCGGCCACGATGATGAACAAGGCTCTCGAAATCATCGAGGCCCGTTGGCTGTTCGGACTCGACGCCGATCAAATCTCGGTCGTCGTTCATCCGCAGTCGATCGTCCATTCGTTTGTCGAGTTCGTGGACGGTTCGGTCCTCGCGCAGCTATCACCTCCCGACATGAAGCTGCCGATTCAGTACGCTTTGACGTATCCCGAGCGGTGGGCGGGGATCAGCCCGACGTTAGACTGGTCGGCGACGCATCAGTTCGACTTCGCACCGCCGGACCTCGACGCCTTCCCTGCGTTGGCACTCGGTTTTGAAGTGGCTCGACGGGGCGGAGCCAGCGGTGCGGTACTCAATGCGGCGAATGAAGTCGCCGTGCAACGGTTCTTGGAAGGTTCGCTTCGGTTTACTGACATCCCGCGCGCTTGCCGGGAAATTTTGAA
>JAYTGQ010000547.1:0-4890 GCA_043733345.1 Schlesneria sp. | reverse complement strand
TTGCTTCAAGCCGGGGGCCGTAGGCCCAAGAAACTTTGAGTTGACGATGTGGAGTGGAACGCTCGATCTTGATCAACGTCCGTGCTGAAGTTTCTTGTGCTTCGCACCCAGCTTGAAGCAAGCTGGGCCACCCCGGGGCCGTGCGCTGCACATCCGTGAACAACGCCTGCGACAGCATCGCCCACAACGTGACGCCCCCCGTAAAGACCGGCTGCGGGTTCGAGCCGACGTGAGCGTTGGAGTCCGCCGAATCCTCGGCCTCGCCAAACGAAACGCCCTCGGCCTCAAACGCCCGCCGCATCTGCTCGGCCGTCAGCGCGTCTTGGAACGGCACATCGTCGCTCTGCCACAGCGACTGCCGGACAAGCGCAAACGACCGATCCGGACTGCGACGCGGCGGCCTCAAAACACCCGGCGGCTTCAAAGCGGCCTGCGGTAGACAAGCCCCTTGCGGTGTAAAGACCTGAGTCCCTCCCTAGTCCAGCTTGTCCGCCGCGTCCAAGAAGGGTCTCATCGAAGGCGGAAGAGAGGCCAAGCCGGTCTCATCACCAAGCCCAACCCCTCGCTCCGCCCTCACATTCTCGCCCCGCCCTCAATCCAACACATGCCCCCGCGCGTGCGTCCTTACGCCTCCGCGCCGATCCCAATTAAAAACCACACGGCAGTGCCATTCGTTTCTGGCACCTAAAACCACCACGATTTGAATCATGCCCAAAACCGGTTTCGCCGCACAAAACAAAAAACGCCTCGTGTCTTTCAACACGAGGCGTCTTGGGAATCACATTCACTCACTGCGTTAGCCTGATCGTTGCCGATCAAATTCAACGGCAGCAGGGAGCGGCTGGTGCGCAGCCACCGCAGGCTGGAACCATGATCTTCTTAGCGACCATCTGGCACACTTGGACTTGGACTTCCTTCTCGACACAGACGGGAACGCAGACCGAGTAGGTCTCGGTCTTGTCTTCGTTCACGGTGTCGCAGACGGTGACCTGGTATTGCTCTTCGCGGGTCTTCGGGACGCAGACCGTGAAGTTCACGACCCGAGTCTTCTCTTCAGGAACAATCTTGCAGACTGCCACTTGGCGGGTGCGATTTTCCTGACGGCAGAGTTGAACTTGGTAGTCGTACTCTTGCTGAGAAGCAACGGTCTCGCAGACCTGAGTCGTGCGAGTGCGCGCTTCTTGGCGACAGAGTTGGACTTGGTAGTCGTACTCTTGCTGTGAAGCGACGGTCTCGCAAACCTGGATGGTGCGAGTACGAGCTTCCTGGCGGCAGAGTTGAACCGGGTATTCGTACTCTTGCTGTGAAGCGACCATGTCACAGACCTGTACGGTCCGTGAGCGTGCTTCTTGGCGACAGAGTTGAACTTGGTAGTCGTACTCTTGCTGTGACGCGACCATATCACAGACTTGGACGGTGCGTGAACGAGCCTCTTGGCGGCAGAGTTGAACTTGGTAGTCGTACTCTTGCTGTGAAGCGACGGTCTCACAGACCTGCACGGTGCGAGTCCGGGTTTCCGGACGGCAGAGCGTGACGTTGTAGGTGTAAGGAACCTGCCTAGCCTGTTGCACGTTGGTTGTGTACTGAACTTCACGCTGCACAACGCTCGGACACCATACGTTTTGCATGGCGGTGCAACCACCGCAAGGAGCGGCGACCGCAGCGTGTCCGCAACCATTTCCACACCCGTTGCCGCAGGCATTCCAGCCACCACAGGCGTGGTGACGGCGAGGCTGACAGCAGTGAGCGACAACGCCATACGACTGGCAACCGTTTGCGACGGGAACAGCGCGCTGTTCCCAGTGGCCGTTGTCTTCGCAGACCGTGCGTGTCTGCACGACGGGAACGCATTCCCAGACCGTGCGAGTGCCAGTGCGCGGCTCGGTGTAGGGAACATTGACCGTGTACGACTGCTCCAAATTCCGAGTGACCGGAGTATGGATCGTGCGTGTGGCCTTGCGGGTCTCGGTGTACGGCACGTTGACCGTGTAAGACTGCTCGACATTCCGCATGACCGGGGTCATCACAGTGCGAGTCGCCTTGCGGGTCTCGGAGTACGGCACGTTGACCGTGTAAGTCTGTTCCACGTTCCGGGTGACCGGAGTGTGAATCGTACGGGTCGCCTTGCGGGTCTCGGTGTAAGGCACGTTGACCGTGTAGGACTGTTCCACATTCCGAGTGACCGGCGTGTGGACCGTGCGCGTCGCCTTGCGGGTCTCGGTGTAAGGTACGTTGACCATGTAGGTCGATTCAACATTGCGCGTCACCGGCGTGTGAATCGTGCGAGTCGCCTTGCGCGTTTCGGTGTAAGGGACGTTCACCGTGTATGCCTGATCGACCATATCGGTGACTTGGTTATGAACGACGTACTTCTCTTCACGAGTCCGAGCTTCGTTCTCGCTGTACGCCACCGTGCGAGTACGGGCTTCGGTACGCGGCACCTGCCGGCTCACCGTGTACTTGCGTTCCCGCGACTCTTGCTTGTACTCGGTCACTTGAACCTTGCGGGTTTCGGTGACCATCACCGGCTCCATCACGGTCTGTTCGACCATGGCGGGACCGCACGCTGGCGCGGCGGCTGGAGCACATGCGTGCGGCATTGCCGAACAGCTCGGAGCAGGCGCACAACACGCCGCTACCGGCTGACAGCAGCGCGAACGGCGCCCATGTCCAGCCTCAGAGACCGACGCCGTCCCCAGCACGGACAACGCCATCAAAAACAGACCCCAACGATTTGCCATACAATTCCCCCCCTCGCAACACAACTTACCTTTCCTTGGACCCCCCAAGGACAATTTGGCACTTCAAAAATGAACCGTAACGAAACATCCGAATGCGCCACATGGGCAGGATAGTAAGACTGGTAACAACTGGTGTCCAGCACGAAGATGGGAACTTTGCTGGTTATGAAGCAATTGCAGAAACTGCGTTGACTCGTCGCTGTTCTGATCGCCATTCGAGTCCAGCATCAGCCTGAAATCATCACACACCGCACCAAGGTAGTAGCACCACAAGGCGGCAAATGCACAAGTTCGCGCGACTCATTCGCCGGGACGGTCATCACGTTCCACCCGGCCCTCCGGAAACAGAGTTTGATGCGAGGCAGGTGATAGAAATGACTCACCGCCAAGACATGCGGTGGGTGACCGTTCCAATCACGACGAATCAGGATTGCTCACCGTCGGCTGGGTTTTGAATCCATCCAGATTGACTTCAATGTGCGACGAAGGGACGCCGAGCTGAATGGCCAGCACGTGCATGGCTTCGGTCTCGTGAGTTGCTCCTTGCCCTATAGTCCTCCCGATAGCAGGAACGGCTTCGCCAGACCGGCCCGTCCGGACGCGATCAGCCAACGCCAATTGAGGGAGTCCCGTGGGCGCGAACCAAGCACCCGAAGACGACGATCACGTCGGCATGTCGTCGATTGTCTGTACGCCCGAGGCAGTACATGTGAGCCAGTGGGAATAGCACGGCTGAGGCTACCACGGCCAGCGGGCACGCCCTACGTGTTCCAGCGTCACGTTTCGTCGTGGTACTGGATCAGACTGCACACGTCGTAGTTGGCGAGCCGCTTGCGGCCGTTGAGAAACGTCAGTTCGACGAGAAACCCGCAGCCGACGATCGTCGCCTGGCACCGTTCGACCAGCTTCACGCAGGCCTCAATGGTTCCTCCCGTGGCGAGCAAGTCGTCGATCAAGAGGACTCGGCTTCCCGCATGAATGGCATCGACATGCATCTCCAACGCATCGCTGCCGTATTCGAGGTCATACTCGAAACGATGCTTCTCATGCGGCAACTTGCCCGGTTTGCGGATCGGTACGAAGGCCGCGCCCAATTCCAGCGCGAGCGGCGCACCGAAGATGAACCCGCGCGATTCCGCCGCCAAGATCGCCGTCGGCTTCGCGTCACGAAAGTGATCGGCGAACTGGCGAATGGCTTGACCAAACGCGAGCGGTTCGGAAAGCAGCGGCGTGATGTCCCGAAACAGAATGCCGGGCTTCGGGAAGTCGGGGACATTTCGGATGAACTCTTTCAGGTCCACAGTGGCGTTTCCTAGCGATGCGGTCGAGGATGAGAAGGCAACGGCGGAGTCGAGAGCATCAAGAGCCGCTCGTTGACGAGGCCAGACTCTCGGCCAATGGACGGGCAATTGCAACCGATGACTGGCGAACCCTTCGAGCACGGATTCGCATTCCGTGAAAAGTCCGATGAGGACTTCGCTTCACACGCAGCGTTGCGTTCCTGAGACCTTGCAGCAGCTCTCAACGAACACCTCCGTCCGACGAGAACATTTGCAGGACACGTCACGGTTTGGCACACTCGGCGTGTCGTATAAAACGGCCCGACACCCCGAAGCCCGTGTTTCGACTCGCGCAGTCCCATTGGGATTCCGCTCGCTGTCAGAAGATTCACGAGACTCAAATCAACGGTTCACAAACATCCGTAAACTGCGTCCCAAGTCTGGCACAACGTTACCAATCGTTCTGTTCTTTGAAGAGGAGTCGATCATGCTTTGGGATTCGTTTGGAACATCGGAATCACGGCCCGCGCTCCGTCGAGCCTTCACGTTGATCGAGTTGCTGGTCGTGATCGCGATCATTGGCATGCTGGTCGCGTTGCTACTGCCCGCAGTCCAACAGGTGCGGGAAGCCGCCAGGCGTATGTCGTGTAAGAATAACCTGCGGCAAATTGCTTTGGCGGCCCACAACTATGCCGATGCGTTCGGCGTGCTCCCGGCAGGCATGTCGCGCCAGCATGTGGGTCCGTTGGTCGCTCTTTTGCCGTTTTTGGATCAGAAGAACTATTATCAGAAAATCTCCGGAGACGGCCGATTCGTTTATTGGTGGCTCGACCCCGCCAACCGCCCTCCCCTCAATGGCGCTCCGTGGA
>JAYTGQ010000546.1:0-12699 GCA_043733345.1 Schlesneria sp. | reverse complement strand
GCCGGAAGTCGTGCGCGTCGAGTCGCGCGATCCGACGTTTTCCGAAAAGGAATTGGTGCGTCTGGCCGCCGCCGCCGACCGGCGTTCGGCACATCCTCTGGCCAAGGCTGTGGTGGATTATGCAACCCAGCAAAATGTGACCGTGCCAGAGCCGGACGCCTACGAACAACTGCGAGGGCGAGGCGTGAAGGCCACCGTCTCCGGAAAATCCGTGCTGGTCGGGAACCCGGCGCTGTTGCGAGAAAATGGAGTGGTTCTTTCCGAGGCCGGGGAATCCGGCGGCGAAACGCCGGTTCATGTCGCCGTGGACGGACAATTGGCGGGCGTCATTTTCATTGCCGATCCGCTGCGACCTGGCGCACGAGAGGCGCTGGCAAAATTGAAAGCCACCGGTGTGAAGCGGATCGTGATGCTGACCGGAGATAATGCGGCGACGGCCCAAGCAGTCGCGTCCGCTTTGGGCGTGGACGAAGTCCGCGCGGACTTGATGCCCGAAGACAAAGTCGCGGCCATCGCCGAGCTTCAACAGCAGGGACACCGCGTGGCGATGGTTGGCGACGGTATCAACGACGCGCCCGCGCTGGCTCGCGCCGATGTCGGCATCGCGATGGGCGGCGGTGGCACGCAAGCGGCGCTCGAAGCCGCCGATATCGCCTTGATGACCGACGACCTGGCCAAAATCGTCACGGCCCGCGCCATCGCGCGACGGGCTTACCGGACGATTCAAGAGAATCTTTTCGTCGGCGTCGGAGTGGTTCACCTGTGCGGCATTACAGCGGCCTTGTTGGGCTGGATCGGCCCTATTCAGGCGGCCATTCTTCACTTGGGGCCGGACGTGTTGGTGTTTTTGAACTCCGTCAAGCTGCTGCGCGTCCGCATTGATGAAGCCTAATTCATCGTTCATGCGGCCGGTGGTAGAACTTCGTGCCGAAGAAGTTCGCTCATCATGTCGAGTAACGAAAACAACCAGCCTCGCAAGCACGAATCTGCCGAGGCGTGAGAACTGGCGATGTCCGTTCTCACCCCATTTTCGTTCCGGCGACGTGAGCAGACGAAAAGGACTCCGATCAAATGACCACTTCAAAATTTCGAGTTCAGGGCTTGGACTGCGCCGATGAGGCCGCCGAACTTCGGCAGACCGTCGGATCGCTGGCGGGTGTCCGCGAACTGTCGTTTGACTATCTGCGCGGTGTGATGATTGTCGATCACGATGAATCGGTGGCGTCTCGCTCGCGCCTGATGGAGGCCGTGGCTGCGGCAGGGATGCGGGCGGAGGTCTGGCGGGACGACGCTCTCAAGATGGTGGCTCAGTCGGACGATGGCCGCTGGCGGCGGTCGGCCCTGACAATCGCAAGCGGTTGCTGTCTCGCTTTGGCTTTCGCCGTTGACTGGTGGACGCTGGGTTGGCGCGGCGCATTCGGCGGGGGCGAGTCCGGTCAGGTTCTCACCGCGAGCATGCTGTATGTGATCGCCGCATTGCTGGGCAGCTTGATCGTTCTGCCGAAGGCGTGGGCGGCCGTGCGGCGGGGTCGGTTGGAGATCAACGTCCTGATGGTCATCGCCGTCACGGGCGCGATTGTCATCGGCCAGTTCGCCGAGGCCGCAACCGTCTCGTTCCTGTTCGCGGTCTCGCTGGCGCTGGAAGCGTGGAGCGTCGGCCGGGCGCGCCGGGCCGTCGAGGCGCTGATGGAGTTGGCCCCCGAGACCGCTTGCATGCTGCGTCCCGATGGAACCGAGACCATCGTTCCGCCCGGCGAAGTTCCCGTGGGGGCCACACTCGTTGTGCGACCGGGCGAGAAGTTCCCTCTTGACGGTCGAGTCCAACGTGGCGAGACAAGCGTCAACCAAGCCCCCATCACGGGGGAGTCGGTTCCCGTGGCCAAGCGACCGGGCGACGACGTGTTCGCCGGAACGATCAACGAGGACGGCGCGATCGAGATCGTGACCACAAAGCCCGCCGACGATTCGACGCTCGCGCGGATTACACGCCTCGTCACCGACGCTCAGAGCAAGCGTTCGCAAGCCGAACAGTGGGTCGAGACCTTCGCCCGTTACTACACGCCCGCCGTGATGGGGTTGGCTGTCGCGGTGATGTTGCTGCCACCGCTCGTCGCGGGAGGAAGTTGGGTCGGCTGGTTCTATCAGGGTTTGGTGCTACTCGTGATTGCCTGCCCGTGTGCGTTGGTGATCTCGACACCCGTGAGCATGGTCGCCGCGCTGGCCTCCGCCGCGAATCAGGGCGTGCTCGTCAAAGGGGCCAGCTTTCTGGAACTGGCGGCACACCTGAAGGCCATCGCACTCGACAAGACCGGTACGCTCACCGAGGGCCGCCCCGAAGTCAAAGAAGTCGTCGCTTTAAGCGGTCACACGGACAACGAACTGCTCGACATCGCAGCCGCCATCGAAGCCCGTTCGCAACATCCTTTGGCCGCGGCCATCGTGCGGCATGCCGAATCGCTCGGCCTGCGCCCGAAACCGGCCGACGATTTCCAAGCCATCTCCGGCAAAGGCGCGACGGCCACGCTTGCAGGCCAGCGCTATTGGATCGGCTCGCACCGCGCCTTCGAGGAACGCGGACAGGAAACGCCCGAGATGCACGATCGGCTGGAACAACTCGCCGCTCGCGGCCACAGCGTCGTGGTGATTGCCAATGACGAGTACGTCTGTGGACTGATCGCCTTGGGTGACACGGTGAGAGCCAACGCAAAAGATGCTCTGGCCGCGCTGCATCGCGCGGGCATCAAGCGCATCGTCATGTTGACGGGTGACAATCCGTCCGCTGCCGCCTCAGTTGCCATCGCCGTGGGCGTGGACGATGTTCGCGCCGAGCTGCTTCCCGAGGACAAGGTGGCCGCCATCGAGCAACTGGTCGCCGAGCATGGCCAAGTCGGCATGATCGGCGACGGAGTCAATGACGCTCCCGCGATGGCCCGAGCCACTCTTGGAATCGCGATGGGAGCAGTGGGAACCGACACCGCACTCGAAACGGCCGACATCGCCCTCATGAGCGATGACCTGTCCCGCGTCGCCTGGCTGGTCAAACACTCCCACCGCACACTGCGGATCGTGCGTCAAAACATTGCCGCTTCTCTCGCGGTGAAATTCGTGTTTGTCCTCCTGACGTTTTTCGGCCAGGCCACGTTGTGGATGGCGATCGCCGCCGATATGGGCGTCACGCTCATCGTCATCCTCAATGCATTGCGGCTGCTGAGACCCACGCCCTGACCAGTCAGACTTCAAGGACCAGAATCCATGTGGTGGACACTCGTGAAAGCAGCGATCTCGGCGGCGGTCATCGTGGCCGTGGCCGAGCTTTCCCAGCGCTTCCCTCGGCTGGGGGCGTTACTGCTCACGCTGCCCCTCATCAGCATCTTGGCCTTTATCATGAGTTGGCAGCAGCAACACGACCTCCCCGCGATCTCACGTCTGGCGCGGGAGACACTGGTTCTGGTGCCGCTCGGTCTACCGTTCTTCCTGCCGCTGGCATTCGCCGAACGCCTGGGACTGAGCTTCTGGTCCGCAACCGCACTGGGCGTGGTCCTCGCCTCATTCACGATCGGAACATGGTTCGCGCTCGGGCCTGCCGAATAACGCGAGCGACAGTCGTCGGAGTGATCGGCGATTGGTATACCGCTCGCGGGAGAAGCTGACACTAACCCGAAGCGTAAGCGAGGATGCAAAGCACGTCCTCGCTTACGCTTCGGGTTAGTGTGGAATGCGCCATCCTCACCCGCGAGCGGTATAACGTCGCCACGACTGTCGTCCGTTGTCTGCTCATGACAAGGTGAATCCGATGCCAATCTGCGTCCCCAAACTCCTGCTCGTCACTCTCGCCTTCACTGCGGTTGCCGTCGTGGCTGAGGCCACCGCAACTGCCGCCGAGTCCCTCGCGGGACGGCGGCCGAACATCATTTTTATTCTGACGGACGATCAGGGTTACGGAGACCTGTCGTGCCACGGTAATCCGATTCTCAAGACGCCACACATTGACCGGCTGCACGCCGAGGGTGTGCGGTTCACGGACTTTCATGTCAGCCCGACTTGTTCGCCCACGCGCTCGGCGTTGCTGACGGGGCGGCACGAGTTCCGCAATGGTGTGACGCACACGATCCTCGAACGAGAACGTTTAACATTGAAGGCCGTCACGCTGCCCGAGGTCTTGAAATCGGCGGGCTACGCCACAGGAATCTTCGGCAAGTGGCATCTCGGTGACGAGGCCGAGTACCAGCCCAACCGACGCGGCTTCGATGAAGTCTTCATTCACGGCGCGGGAGGGATCGGGCAGTCGTACCCCGGCAGTTGCGGCGACGCGCCCGGCAACACGTACTTCGATCCCGCGATCCTGCACAACGGGAAGTTCGTCAAGACGCAGGGCTATTGCACGGATGTCTTTTTCAATCAGGCCACGCGGTGGATTGAGGCGACGAAAGGACGACAGCCGTTCTACGCGCACATCGCCACCAACGCGCCGCACGGTCCATTACAGGTGCGACCGGAGGACGAAGCCCGCTACACGGGAAAGGTTCCCGAACGGGCAGGGGGCGCGACGAAGAAAGACCGCCCGCAGGATGTCGCCAAGTTTTTTGGGATGATCGCCAACATCGACGACAACGTGGGCCGGTTGCTCGCCAAATTGAACGACTGGGGCCTCGAACGCGACACGCTGGTGATCTTCATGAACGACAACGGCGGCACGGCAGGAGTGCCGGTTCACAACGCGGGGATGCGCGGCAGCAAAGGGACCGCGTGGCTCGGAGGGACTCGCGCCAGTTCCCTCTGGCGCTGGCCGGGAACGCTCGCGCCAAATGATGTCAGCCGCCTCACCGCTCACATCGACTTCTTTCCCACGCTGGTCGAACTCGCCGGAGCCAAGCCGTCGGATGCGGCAATGGCTCGAACAGTTCAGTCTCAAGTCGAAGGCCGCAGCCTCGTGCCGCTGCTGCAAGACCCGCACGCCGCGTGGCCCGACCGCACGCTCTTCACGCATCTCGGCCGCTGGCCCAAGGGAGACGACCCGCACAAGTCCAAGTTCAGCCAGTGCAGCGTCCGCACCCCGCGCTGGCACCTGGTCAGCGATGCCAAACTCGGCGAGAAGCACTGGCAATTGTTCGACCTCACCAACGATCCCGGTGAGCAGAGCGACCTCGCCACGCAACACGCAACGGTCGTGAATGAACTCGAAAACTCCTACGACGCCTGGTGGGACTCAATCCAACCGCAGCTCGTGAACGAAGCCGCCATCGGTCCCGCCGAGAACCCCTTCAAAACGCGGTTCGAGCAACAATTCGGCCCCGGTTCGACAAACAACCCGTAGTCCAGATTGCACACAGACGAATTGAAACGGACCAAGATAAAAAACACCTTGCACATTGATGAAACATTGTGTTGGCGGCGGATTGACGAAATGAATACGTCCTCGCTAACGTACCGCCCGCTTCAGATACATGCCGCCTTTCTTCGCTGCGTGCTGCATTCAGCGATTCGATGCTGAATGCTCTCTATCATATATTTGCTGATTCGTCGCATTGATCTTGCGACTGTGTCTTGGTTGCCAAGGAACTGGCCACCGTAACCCTTCGGCGTGATCGCCAGCCCGGTTGTCCCTGCTCTTCCGCTATTTGGAATGGGATCAACATGACAGCGCAACCCAGCTCCCAGCTCCCAGCTCCCAGCTCCATCCATGAGGGAAAAGGGGATGGGGAAAAGGGGATGTGGGGATGAGTCCAATATTCCGGACCCGCTTATTGGACTTATCCCCTTTTCTGCTCGCCGCCTAGTACTCGACACATCTTGCTTTAAAAAACAGATCGATGGGCAGGCAACCTCGCTGCATCCTGCGGGGGCATTTCGTTTTCTCGTCAAGAATGTGATTCGCAGATATGATCCCCGATCCCCGATCCCCGATCCCCGATCCCCGATCCCCAGTCAACGGTCAAGGTGGTTCCGCATCTGCTGTGGGGCATTCTTTGTAGCGTTCTCCGGAGCAATCTGCTTTCGGTACTTTTCACCACGGACGACGCTGACCGAAGGCGTCTTGTCATCGAGTGTGTATCTCCGGGGCGATCCGAATGCATTGAGCGTCGGTACGGTTTGGTCCGATCAGATATTGCGTCAGTCGATGGTGGTCACGAATGCCACATCCCGACCGATTACCGTCAAGCGAATCTCTGCGGATTGTAGTTGCACGCAGGTAACACCGGGAACATTTGAATTGGCTCCCGGCGCTTCGCAGGACGTTGACGCGACCATTGATCTTGCCCGAACTCATGGTCCAGCACTGGGTCGGACGCGAATGCGGTTGAGCCCGTCATTCGAGTTCATGTTCAAAGGTGGAGGTTCGCAATCGGTGAAACTCTCCGGTGAGATCGCGTCGCCCTTCGCTGCTCCCTCGGCAATACGAATCCAGCGAGAAATCGCGGACGGCGAAGCTCCGGTAGCCGAACGCTTCACCGTGTGGAAGGATTCGATGACGAAAGAGCTCGACGTGACCGTTGATCCATCGGAAGCGACTCTGGTGGAGATTCCCGGTGCTGCCACGGCTGACGCTGTCACGTTTGAACTCACGCCACATCCAGCACGGTCGCCGGGGAAATTTGCCTTCGATATTCAGATTCGAGCGACATCGTCCGATGGTCGGGTGTTTGGTCCTCATCCCGTTCGGGTTTCCGGCCGCGTGACAGCGGATATCACTTGGTCGCCTGAAGACGTGACTTTAGTGCAGATCGATTCGGGCATTGCTCCGCGTGAGGACGTAGTGTTCTGGCTCCGGTCTGATGAACCGCTCTCCACTTTGGAAGTGATAGCTGTCCCCGAGTTCGTTCATGCAACTGCCTCCCTTGCGGAGGATTCTAAAAATGATCCGAGCGGATTGCTCACGCTCACCATGACCAAGGAAACCGCAACGAGGACCGCCGGGACGGTTCTCGTCCGCGTGCGGGACCGATCTCGTCACGAATGGAAGATATCAATTCCAGTAATCGTTCAGCCGCTCCTCATCCAACCTCACGGCGAGCCCTTCTTGCCGTGATCATCGAGATTTGAACTGATCCGCATCGTCTTGCCGGGGGAAGCAACATGTGCTTACGACTTCAACATGTGAGTGTCGCGTTGGTTGTTGTGGCCCTGTGCTTGGTCGCTTCAGACGCCGCTGCGGACGCGTCATTGATCGATCGGATACGCAGCGCATGGCAGGAGCGCGAGAAAGCGGCCCGTACTTTCGTCGTCGAATGGGATGAGCAAGTGGCGATTCCGAAGGGAATGGCCGGCAAGGACAAGCAGGGGAAAGGGCTTCCACCACAAGACGCGGTCTATACGATTCGACATCGAATGGTCGGGTCGGGCAACCGGCTACGTCTCGACCGAAGCGGCCAACAGTATGACGTGTCTAAAAGGGAGATTATTGATAAGCAGTTCGTGCGTGTGTTTGACGGCCGCGAGCGACGCGAACTATTTTTCGGGGAATACAAGAAGGACCATCCTGGCGGATTTCTCAACAAGATTCCATTCTTTGACGACGGCTCGTACTTGGGCATTCAACCGGTGGTGCTGTCGTTTCGTCCCTTGCGAACTGAATTGGGCGGGATCGACTTGGCGACGTTCAAAGTTTCCGAGCTACGGGGTTCTGTTGACGGCATCGCGTGCCATGTCTTGGAACGCCCGCATGGTGGCAGCGGTGTAGATCGTCTCTGGCTCGCCCAAGAGGGGGACTTTCGCATTCTCCGACGGCAGTTGGGAAGGGCTGAGCGTCCCGCCGAGGAACTGACACTGAGCTACGAACCGGACTCTAAAGGGAACTGCAATCAGTGGACATATGTGATGCGATCGTCGGGCGATGTTCCCAGAGAGATGAGTGCCTCCAAAACTACAAAGTTGCAGACCAACGTCCCCGTTGACGAGGCGGAATTTCAATACGAATTCCCCCGGGGCGCCATCGTCAATTACGAAGACTCCGACAATTTTGCCATCGCCCGCGACGACGGTTCACTCAGGCCGGTTACTGCCGGAGAACTTGCTGCGGGCATCAGCCCCGAAACTCTCATGAAAACGGATCCTCTCCCCGAGGCCAGGGAGCCAAATCGGCGATGGTCAATGACATTCATGGCGTGGTGTGTCATGGCCGGCATCGTGATGGCATCGTGTGTTTTTTATTACCGCTATCGCAGGCGACAACCGCTTATTTAAATCGTTATTGAACCCATTGATCGCACGTGGGTGGGGCGCTGTTTTCCAGGCGAACAATGTTTTCGCGGTAGGATTAGCGCGATGACGGCTGGTGCCTTGGCAAGTTCACGGATGTGGTTGACCCCAGTGGTTGTCATTGGGTTGCTGTATGTACCTTCTGTTGGAAAGGTGTACGATGTCTCAATTGTGGAATTGGAGTGCCCTGTTGGTTGCCGTTGCTGTTGGTGGATGGCTCGGGGGGAGGCAGGCCGATGCGAACTGCAGTGAGAAATGCTTTGAGTTTGAGGCGTGGACGGACAAAAAAAGTGCTAGCTCAGAAGATAATGGAGAGCTATTCAAGCGGCGTGGCACCGGAACTTGTCATTTCCGTGGTACAACCGATACGGGTCAAGATGAGCTACAAGGCACGGAAACAACCCGGAAATACAAGAAAATAGATGAGTTGGATTCGCTTACGGTTTGCACAGTCATTTGCTATTCCGGCACCGGTTTCGGTTGGGTAACCTGCACGGGTTCACTCACGCGCGGGATTGAGTTAGACATCGAATGTTCTGACGGTTGTCAAAATACGGAATAACAAGAAGGATAAGAAGAGAATAGACGAAGGCGGCCTCGTCGTTATTGCAGTTGTCAACACTGGTCGGAAAAACGCGATAGCAGCAGTATTCGTCCCGCCCCGATTTGGTGGAAAGCATCGTTGTGATGCCGTCCGTACCGTAATGTTGCTGATTACGGTACGGACGAAGTGTTGTGACAACTGACCTCGGATCGAGGACTGACAGATGCGGAAGCGCAAAGGATTCACATTGGTGGAGTTGATCGTCGTGCTGGCGGTGATCGGCGTGCTCTTGGCACTCCTGCTGCCCGCGATCCAGCAGGCGCGCGAGGCAGCCCGGCGTGCGGTCTGTCGAAACAATCTGAAGCAGATTGGACTGGCGATTCACAACTATCACGACATCCACAACTGCATCCCACTCGCGAGCATTCACACACAATCAACACCGATGCCCGGCGTATCGGGCTATTGGGGCTGGGAAGTCGCACTGCTTCCGTACTTGGAGCAGCAACCGTTGTATTTCAAACTGAATCCACATGGGGAACCGCGAGTTATCAGCCGATACTATCAACAATATGGGGTCATCATTCCCGGCGGTGAAACGCAACTCGCCTTGTTTCGATGCCCTTCTTCGATACTTCCTGCGCGGGCGACGGATGTCGGGCCAGGTACGCTCTCCCGCCATGTTCGAGGTTATGCGGCGACAGACTATAAAGGTTCAAACGGCGGCATGTTTACTAACGGCATGTTTGTGTGGGACAAACCACCCGTTCGATTTGCCGACGCGACCGATGGGACCAGCAGTACGATCGCAGTGGGAGAGGCCTCTTACCCCGGTCGATCCGGCCAAGTGTTTCCAATTTGGCTGGGGTTTTTTAATTACGCCTACGAGAACTATTTTGAAACACGTTTTCCGATCAACTGTGTTCCGTCATTTTCCGGACGGTTTTGGATGAATGCCCAAGGGAATGGTTGTGCATTGAGCATGCATCCCGGGATCGCTCAGTTTCTGTTCGCCGATGGTTCAGTCCGTGTCTTGTCACAATCAATCGACAGCACTGTCTATAGTAGGCTTGGCGATCGCAACGACGGACGAGTGGTCTCACTCGACTTCTAGAGCATTTACGCGATTGGTCGTCAGGTCATCTGCGAGTTTGGAGTATTCTTCCTGAGTTGTTCGGACTCAAGGAGGAGGAAGACGATGGCGGCAGCGTTGGCGGGTGATTTGCGGATGCGGGTGATGGCGGATGTGGATGCGGGAATGTCGGCGGAGAAGGCGGGAAAGAAATACTCCGTGTCGGCTCGGACGATTTATCACTGGAAGGCGTTGCGGCGCGAGACGGGGGCGATGCAGCCGCGTGGGGGCAAGACGGGGCCGAAGCCGAAGTTGGCGGAACATCGCGAACGGATTCTGGCGGCGGTGCGGGAAGACTCGGCGATCACGTTGAACGACCTGCGTGAGACGCTGCAACTGCCCGCCTGCGTGGCAACATTGTGGCTGGCGTTGCGGACGTGGGGCATCGTGCTGAAAAAAAAGTCCTGAGGGCCGCGGAACAACAACGGCCTGATGTCGTCGAGCAGCGTCGCTGGTGGGACATTCTGATGAGGCGTCACCCGTTGGATCGCTACGTGTTCCTCGATGAAACGGGAGCCAACACGAAGATGGCTCGACGATACGGCTGGGGGCCGAAGTCCGAGCGGGTGGTCTCCTCGGTCCCTCACGGCCATTGGCAGACGACGACCTTCGTGGGCGCGTTGCGGACGACCGGCCTGACCGCTCCGCTGGTGATCGACGGTGCGATGAACGGCGAGTTGTTCCTGGCATACGTCCAACAGCAACTGGTCCCGACGCTGACGCCCGGCGACATCGTGGTGATGGACAATCTCAGCAGCCATCACCGCGCCGGCATCCGCGAAGCCATCGAGGCCGCCGGTTGCACTCTGGCCTACCTGCCTCCGTACAGCCCCGATCTGAACCCCATTGAACTCCTGTTCTCGAAGCTGAAATCCCGACTTCGCGGGGTGGCCCAGCTTGCTTCAAGCTGGGTGCGTAGCACAAGAAGCTTCAGTACGAGCGTTAAACAAGAACGAACGTTCCACTCCACAGAACGTGAACTCAAAGTTTCTTGTGCTGACGCACCCGGCTTGAAGCAAGCCGGGCCACCCTCAAGCAGGGGTCGATGTTTTGTCGGATGGGCACTCCTGCCGGTCCGCTCTTCGCTTTCGCCATTCGTTCCCTGCCTCAAGACACAACGAAAACCGGACGGGCAGGAGTGCCCATCCGACATGGGAACCGGCGGTGGTCTTGGGGGCAGACGTGCCTTTAACGGCGATCCATCACGCTCGCAGGAGTTCGGCGATCGGTTCGCCGAAGGGGAGGATCGGCATGGGGCGGCCGCGGCGGTCGGGGAAGGACTCGGTGTAGTCGATGCCGAGGTGGCGATAGACGGTGGCCCAGAGGTCGTTCGGGGTGAGAGGTCGGTCGGCGGGGTGTTCGCCCTTCGAGTTCGTCGAGCCGATGATCTGGCCCGTGCGCATGCCGCCTCCCGCCATGATGAACGACATGGCTTGAGGCCAATGGTCGCGACCGGGCTGCATCACTCCCGTTTGAGAACCGATGGAGTTTTCCAATCGCGGCGTTCGCCCGAATTCGCCGGTGACGAGGATGAGTGTCCGTTTGTCCAAGCCGCGTTGATGCACGTCCTCGATCAGGGCGGTGACGGCTTGGTCGTAGATCGGCAGGCGGACTTTGAGGTCGTCCCAGATGTGGCAGTTCACGGCGTGCGAGTCCCAGTTGTAGACGCCCTGTTTGAGCGACTCGACGCCCGACTGATACGGGTTCTCCATCACCAGCGTCACGAAGCTGACGCCCGCTTCGACCAAGCGCCGCGCCATCAGGGCACGCTGGCCCCAGCAATGACGACCGTAACGGTCGCGTGTCAGCGGCGATTCGAGGGACAGATCGAAGGCGCGCTTCGCCCGGTTGCTCGTTAGCATCCCGACGGCTCGCTCTTGGAAGCGGTCGGTCGATTCGACCATGCGGTGCCCGTCGATCTCGCGGTTGATCCGATCCAACCCCTTGAGCAGCGACATCCGGTCGCCGATGCGCCCCGTCACCGCTTCCGACGGTGCGATGTTCGGGACCGAGAAGTTCGGCAGACTTGGATCGCCCTCGACGTTGAAGGGCATGTACGACTGGCCGAGATACGCGGCTCCCTGCGCGAAGACATCGTTGATCCGCCCGCCGGGATTCATCGAGACATAATTGGGGATGCCGCAGTCGCGCCCTTCGCGGCACTTCGCCACGATCGAGCCGGTGGCGGGAGCGTCGTTGACGGTATCGACGGGAGTCACGGGGACGCGTCCCGTCATCAACCGTTTGTGTCCGCCGCCATGATCGGCGAACTGATGAGCGACCGACCGGACGATGGCGTACTTGTCCGCGATGGCCGCGTGACGCGGCATCAGCTCGCACACGTCCATGCCGGGGACGTTGGTCCGAATGGGATGGAACGCGCCGCGATAGTCGATCGGGGCGTTCGGCTTCATGTCGTACATGTCCATGTGCGGCGGCCCGCCCGGCATCCAAACGAAGATCACCGCAGTCTCTTCATCCACAGACTTCCCTGCCGCTGCAGCAGCCTCCTGACAACGGAACAGGTCGGGCAGGCTGAGGCCCCCTAATCCCAACGCTCCCGCCGCCAAGAATTCACGACGCCTGACGGGACCAGCACAACGACGAGGGGGAATGTTCATGGAGTCACTTCTACATTCAATCGAAGGTGGGAAAGCAAACGGGGCGGCGGGCATCGAGAACGCCCGATGCTAGTTATCTGATCGGCAAGAGTCGCGTGTCAACCGCAGGTTGATGAGGAATTTGCCGTCCGGTGCCGTCGCAGCCAATCGAGTCGGGCGAGCGGCGCGAAGAAATTGACTTGTAGGATGGGCACTCTTGCCCGTCC
>JAYTGQ010000545.1:0-59373 GCA_043733345.1 Schlesneria sp. | reverse complement strand
GGCAAGGCGCTAGCCGCCGGTGTGAGGGAGTTGAGTTTTCAAGCAAAGAACCGGCGGCTAGCGCCTTGCCGCTCAGGGGGTTGACTCCGCCCCGCTCGCCGGAGTTTTTGGGAAAGCCACTGTGGCCGCGTGAGAAATGGAAGCAGGGCAGGCTAACAGCCTGCCCTGCTTCGTTCGGTGAATCGTCGCTCAATCCAAGACCAGCATCACGGGACGTTCGTCACGGTGACTCGTTTGATCGGCGTGGTCAGTCGCGTGTAGGCATCCGTCCCGGTCCCGCCATCCAGCTTCAGCCAGCCGATGTTGCAGAGTGTCAGTCGTAGGTTGTCCGCCCCACCGCCCAGCAGCGCGTCCAACGTCGTGATGTACATTCCCGTGACGACCAACGAATCGTCGCCGTCGTTCATCCGGACCACCAGTGCAATTTTCGGCAAGACGGGCAGAGCGTGGTCGCTCAACGAGTTGATCGTGGTCCCGGCCGTTCCCGTCACGGTCACTCGCCCCGACGAATCGCGCGTCACCGTGACCGAGTTCGATCCGGCGTCTCCGGTCAGCGTCAAGATTTTGGTTTGTGGGTTGTAAACCGAGAGAACATTGTTGGTGGACCCGCCACCCGAGATCACAAACGATCCGGTTAATCGGTACTGCCCGAGACTGCTGTAGTCGGTGTAACCTGACACCGGCGGTGCCCCGACGCCAACACCATCGACCTTCACGTAGTACGTGCCCGCCGACACGTTCAGGCTGATTCGCGCCGTCACATCGTCCACGGGATTGTTGGCCGCGAGTGGTGTTCCGCTCGAGTCCAATAGTTCCAATTGCAGGTCGAGCATCGAATTAGTGGGACCGCCAGCCGCGTCCAGAGTCAGCATTCCGGCGGAGGCCGTGATCTTGAACCAGTCTGTGTCGCCGCGCTGCTCGATCACCCCTGCTTGTGACACATTGAACAGCCCACCCGTCGGCGTACCGTCAATGGCCGCCGCGTCACTCAGACTGCTCGGAAAATCGTCCGCACGATAGCCGAAGCCGTTTTGCGTGGTGATGAGGGCCAAGTCGTCTTCGGTGTTGTTCGCGGAGGCATATTCGCCTCGGCTCCACTGAACGAGATTCTTGTAGTAGCCAACACCCATGTGAGGTGCCCAGCCCGTTGGTCCAGATCCGTGTCCCGTGTAATAACCCTCGGATGGAGAGAGACGACCGTCGTGATTCAGCCCGAGTGTGTGGCCGACCTCGTGTACGGTGGCGTCGGCGATGTACTTGCCGAACTCACCTGACCCGACCATGAAGACGTACGTCGGCGTGTCCGTGTTCCAACTGAAGCTGCCGATGTAAGCGACGCCACCGGCTCCCGGTGCGGGTGACGGATTCGTTTCGCCGATCGCCACACGAACTCCCCAGCGAGTGTCCGACGCGCCCGAGTTGATCAAGTCTGAGACCGGTGGAGGCTGTGTCGTGACATCCACGTCAAACGGAGCGTAGCACTCGGCCACGCGCGACCAGATTTCCTGAATCTGTGTTAGCTCGGCACTGGAAAACGAGTTGTCTCCCTCGAACGAATAGACCGACGTGGTGATGTCCGCGCCGCCGACATCGCTGTTCCAGTATGTGCCCGTCGTCACATGACCATCGAAGTCCAAGTAGATGGTCTTCGTCGCGGACGGACGGCTGTGCAGCAGGAACGTAT
Organism: Schlesneria sp.; assembly: GCA_043733345.1. GTDB lineage: Bacteria > Planctomycetota > Planctomycetia > Planctomycetales > Planctomycetaceae > Schlesneria. The sequence goes on along the minus strand of JAYTGQ010000545.1, from coordinate 57,689 downwards.
CCGACAAAGCCCGCTCGGCGACCCGCGGTGCGTATTGCAGTCCCGACAGAGCGGCCCGCCTGTGATCGACCATGGGAATCGCACAGACTCCCGATCGGCATTCACTGTGAATGTGCCGTTCGCCAGTTAACCTCGGATCAACCAATCCCGAATGACTGAGTCCCACCAGACAGGCCAGTCCGGCTGCAACACCATGACGGACGAGCCACTCGCGCCGCATGGCGACTCCACAAGATTGGAACATAGATCGAAGCAGGCTTGTCGGCATGGGAGACATCCTCCGGAAGTAAACGACCATCGAAACAGGAAACCGTCAGCATGACGTTTCCAACAGAAACAGAAGTGGTGAGCCGGGCGGCGTCAGCTCAATGGCACTCACTTTGGGTCAAAGTCCTGAGCGGCACGGCGCTAGCCGCCGGTATCTCACTTGGAAATACACCGGCTCACAGAATGACAAAGTGAGTGCCATTGGGCGTCAGCCCTCGGACTCTTGTGATTGCAGCTCAGAGTCCGAGGGCTGACGCCGCCCGGCTCACCTGATTTCGACTTTTGTTGGAATCGTCAGAATGAATGCCTATCTCAGATTTGAGGATGTGCAAACGGATTTGCCCGGGCGTCGCGAGTTTTGCTGCCTCGTTTCCAGTGGAGTTCCAGCGGCACAGGCATGTTGCGCCGGGTAACGTGAGTCGGTGACAAACAGACACACTCGTTGATGCCGTTTGACGACGTGGGACGACTCAGGGGCTGAAGTCCGGCTTAGCTTTGTTAGCCGGACTTCCATCCGGAGCGACTCGCCCGGAAAGAAGTCCGGCTTTAGGAAAAGCCGGACTTCGGGCGGTCGCCCGCATCGGAGTGTGATCCACGCGATGGCCTCGCAGAGCCAAACCGGCTGCTTGAACTTTCAACACCTTTTCTCTAACGTCGCGGCCCCGACTAACCGAATTTACCGGCAAAGTCTGATTCCTTTGACAACTTGAACGAGGACTGTGATGGCTGATTTGATCGTTCCCCACGGCGGACTCTCCGAACCCGTCTGTCGCACTGTTTCTGCTGGTGAAATGGATGCTTTCAAGGCGGAAGCCGCTGGTTTGGCGAAGGTGCCCGTCTCCACCGCCGACTTGTCCACCGTCTACCGTCTTGGCGACGGAACTCTCAGCCCTTTGACTGGCCCGATGACCAGCGCCGTCTACAACAAGGTGCTGGACGAATGCTGCATCGAGTCCAACGGCAAGCAGTATGCGTGGACGATCCCGCTGGCGTTCCCCGTCACCGGTGATATGGCCAAGACTCTCAAGGCCGGACAGAAGGTCGCTCTCACCAATCCCGCGGGTGACGTGGTCGCGACGCTCGACATCACCGATGTCTATGCTTGGCCGAAGCTCAAGTATTTGAAGAGCGTCTATCTGTCGGATCGCGCCGATCATCCCGGTGCCAACATGGTCCTGACCGGTGACGCTGCGAACTCGCACCTCATCGGTGGTGAGATTCGTGTGTTGCCTCAACCGAAGAACGCCAAGTTCGGCAAGTACGTCCTCACGCCGCGCGAAGTTCGCAAGCTGCTGGCCGAACGAGGTTGCGATGCGGCGGTCGCGTTCCAGACACGCAACCCGCTCCACCGTGCTCACGAGTACGCTCTCGTCTACGGCTTGGAGACATTGATCCGCGAAGGGAAGAACGCACTCGCGGTCCTCAACCCGCTGATCGGTGAGACCAAGGGCGACGACGTGAACGCCGAGATTCGGATGGAGACCTACGAGGCGCTCATCGCTCAGCGACAACTCGGCGATGGCGACAGCGACCAGAGCTTGTGGGGGCCGCGCAACGAAGCCGTCCCTGATCGAGTCGTCCTGCTGGGCCTCGACATCAAGATGTTCTATGGAGGCCCGAAGGAAGCGGTGATGCACGCCATCTACCGTCAGAACATGGGCTACACGCACATCATCATCGGCCGCAAGCACGCCGACGCACCGTACGCCAACGGCGAGAACATCTGGGGCGACTTCGATGCACACCAGATCTTCGACAACCTCGGCGGCGACTTGCAGATCAAGCCGCTCAAGGTCGGCTTCGCCGCGTACTACGATTCGTGCGGTCGCGTGGACCTCTGCGAACGTCACAAGGACGAAAAGCCGGTCTCGATCTCGGGCAAGGACATCCGCGCCACGCTGCTCAAGGCCGAGCAAGTCGATCCCCGCGTGATGCGTCCCAGCACGAGCCAGATTCTCGGCGCGGCGATGAAAACCGCGTGAGTGGGTTCGTCACACGACGCTCAAATACCGAAGCCCGGCTTGTCTTCAAGCCGGGCTTCTTGTTTTGAGTGGCCGTGATACCGCAAGTAAGTTTTGATGGTGGATGTCACACTAACCCGAAGCGTAAGCGAGGAAGCGTAAGCGGGGAGGCGAGTCCCACTCCTCGCTTACGCTTCGGGTTAGTGTCAGCATGTGCCGCATGAGGTCCAGTACTTGACCACTTCGCGCTCGACACGCCCGACGGGGAACGGAAGAATGTCCCGCTGAACTGAGCCTCTGCCCCAGAAAGACTTCTCCCATGGAACTCGTGCTGACCGAACGCTCGACGATCCGGCGCATCATCAGACGACGACGGCGACTCGGGCTGGATCACAAAGATGAAGTTTGGAACGGAAGGTACATCGTCATGCCCGACCCTGATAACGAACATCAGCGCATCGCCACCATGCTGGCCACCATCCTGCAAATCATCGTGACGATGACGAATCAGGGCGAGGTGTACGCGGGCTGCAATGTCACTGATCGTGAAGATGACTGGACCAAAACTACCGCGTTCCCGATGTGGCGGTCTTCCTAAAGGGGAACTCGGCCGAGGACCGGCAGACTCATTTTCTGGGTGGCCCCGATCTCGCCATCGAAGTCGTGAGTGACGGAGACCGTTCCCGGCGCAAGCGTGCTTTTTACGCCAGCGTCGGGACGCGAGAACTGTTGATCTTGGATCGTGATCCGTGGCAGATCGAGCTGTTCCGCTTGCAGTCGGGTGAGCTGGTCTCAGTGGGAACGGCCACCGCTGCGGATGGGAGCTTCCTCATCAGCAATGTCGTTCCACTTCAATTCCGACTCATCGCCGGATCACTTCGACCTCAGCTCGAAGTGTCTCATTCGGACGGCGTTCAACGGTGGGTTTGTTGAGTCGCCTTCCGCTCGTGTTGCCTGCATCTCCCGAGGCCCGGCTTGAAGACAAGCCGGGCTTCTTGCTTGCTACCGTCGCTCCGCCGCCGGGACGGCTTCTCGCAAACAGGGACGCTCGTTGCAGCACGTCCCACCGACGGAGCGGCGGGACTACAGTAGCACCGAGCCGCTTCAAACCTCGCGGGGTCACTGGTACTCTGTCGCCTTGTTTCGGCGAGATTCTCACCAACGGATGCAGCAGAAGGGGTTTCACTGATGACAGGACGATTGGCAATGCGGCTGTGTGTTTGGGCGTTGGCGGCGATGGCCGGGTTCTCGACGAGTTCGCTGTGGGCCGATGACCCTTGGCTCGTGTTTGAAGGGGGCGATGGTCCCGGCAAGGGAAAGCACATCGTGCTGATCAGCGGTGATGACGAGTACCGCTCGGAAGAAGCGCTCCCTCAGTTAGCAAAAATTCTCTCGAAGCATCACGGCTTCAAATGCACAGTGCTGTTTTCGATCGACACTCAGACCGGCTTCATCAAGCCGAACCATGACGACAAGTCGCCCGATCACACTCCGGGCATTGAGGCCCTCAAGACAGCCGATCTCGCGATCCTTGGACTGCGATTCCGCAATCTGCCTGACGAGCAAATGCAGCACTTCGTCGATTATGTGGAAGCCGGCAAGCCGATCATCGGGACGCGCACTTCGACGCACTCGTTCCACATTCCCAAAGGAAGCAAGTTCGAGAAATACACGTGGACTTACGGTGGCAAGGACTACGAAAAAGGCTTCGGCAAGCAGGTGCTGGGCGAGACTTGGATCAGCCACCACGGGCAGCACGGTTCGCAAAGCACGCGCGGCCTGATCGCGCAGGGGCAGGAAGGGCATGCGATTCTGAGGGGCATCAAGGACGGTGACATCTGGGGACCGTCGGACGTGTACGGCGTGACGCTGCCGCTGCCGGGAGACAGCCAGCCGCTCGTGATGGGGCAGATTTTGACGGGAATGAAGTTCGATGATGCCCCGCTGGAAGGGCCGAAGAACGATCCGATGATGCCCGTCGCATGGACGAAATCTTACAAGAGCGAGTCGGGCAAAGTGGCTCGCGTCTTCACGACGACGATGGGTGCGGCAACTGACTTGGAAGCGGAAGGAACTCGCCGTTTGATCGTCAACGCGGCGTACTGGGCCATCGGTATGGAAGCCCAGATCGCCAACAAGTCGAACGTCGATCTGGTTGGTGAATACAAGCCAACCAAGTTCGGCTTCGGCAGCTTCGTGAAAGAGAGAAAACCAGCGGACTACGCGAAGTAGGTCGAATCGCCTCTCGTTTAACTGCAAGCCGAAGGCGTGCGCGGCGAGACGACACGGTTCAGGCAGCGTGTTCGCCGCCGCGCACGCTTTCGGCTTGCGGTTAAACGATTTGATGTTCAATTTGTCTGGCAGCCATCTGTATGTCTCCGTTCGATCTCTCGGTCCTGTTCTTTCTTCAACTCGCCGTGATCCTCGCCGCGTGTCGCGTCGTCGGGTTGGTCGCGCGCCGATTGGGACAGCCTCAAGTCGTGGCTGAGATGGTGGCGGGGGTGCTGCTGGGGCCGTCCTTGTTTGGGCTGGTGGCTCCCGAGTGGCAGCGACTGATTTTCCCAAAGGACTCGACGGCGATCCTGTTCACGGTGGCGCAGGTCGGGATTGCGCTCTACATGTTTTTGGTCGGAGTTGAGTTTCGGACCGACTTGGTTGTCGCGAGATTCAGGTCGGCGGCGGCGATCTCGGTGACGGGTATGGTCGTGCCGTTCCTGCTGGGATTCGCGGTGGCTGCGTGGCTGGTGTTGTCGCCGGGCGAGTTCTTCATGCCCAAGGTGAAGTCTTGGGAAGCGGGGCTGTTCCTCGGTGCGGCGATGTGTATCACGGCGTTCCCGATGCTGGCGCGGATCATTGTCGAACGCGGCCTTTCGGGGACGACGCTTGGCACACTGACATTGGCCGCAGGTGCGATGGACGATGCGGCGGCGTGGTGCCTGCTCGCGATCGTCCTCTCCAGTTCCGAGTCCAATCCGTCGATCGCCGCACTCGCGATTGGTGGGGGCTTGGCTTACGGCGTGTTCGTGCTGACCGTCGGTCGCTGGGCGCTGATGCCTTTGGGACGGATGGCCGAGCGGGAAGGAAAGGTCACTCACGCGATGCTCTCCGTCGCGCTGATGCTCACGATGTTCGGATCGTGGATCACGGACTCGATCGGCATCTATGCGATCTTCGGTGCGTTCATGCTCGGCTGCGCGATGCCGCGCGGAGTCTTCTCGCGCGAGTTGACTCGGCAAATCGAACCGATGGCGACGAGTCTCCTCGTCCCGGTCTTCTTCACGTACTCGGGTTTGAACACGCGACTCGACTTGGTGACGACGCCGCAACTGTGGCTGGTCGCACTGGTCGTGTTGCTCGCGGCGTGCCTTGGCAAGGGAGTCGGCTGCTGGGGGGCAGCTCGTCTGAGCGGAGTCGATCCGCGCACGTCACTCGCCATCGGCACGCTGATGAACGCGCGCGGTCTGATGGAACTGATCATCATCAACATCGGACTCGAACGGGGCCTCATCACGCCGCAGTTGTTCGCGATCCTCGTCGTGATGGCGGTCGCCACGACGCTGATGACCTCACCGCTCCTCGGCTGGCTGTATGCCGGCCCGACAGTGGCAGGCTCATCACACCAACCCGAAGCGTGAGCGAGGACGAGCGTTTCACCGGATCGTCATTGAATTCAACGGTTCTCGAATTGCCCGTCCTCGCTCACGCTTCGGGTTGATGTGGTTCTCAATGCCCGGCCGGTTCCGCCTTGTCGGTCTTTGGCGGTGGAGCGAGTTCTTCCACAACGGGCGGATGCGTCGCCTCCCACTTCATCCAAAAGTCGGCCGGGTGCGTCTTTCGCCACAGAGCCAGTGCGTTACCGACGTGACTGAAGAACGTGTACTTGCCCAAGATGTCGCTTTCCGACTGATCGGCCGTCGTCTGAATCACCCAATCGGCCGCTTTGAAGATGAACTCACGCGGCGGATGGAGTTCCTCGGGAGCGATCGCCAGCCATTCCAAGTGATGGCCTGTTGCAATGACCTTCTTGTAGAGTTCGTCGTCGATCGGCTTCTTGAGTGCGTCGGCTCCTTCAGCCCAGTTCGAGGGCCAGTGGCCGTCGGGGAACTGGCAGGTCACGATCAGGTCTCGCACCGATTTGAGATGCTCCATAATTTGGGACCGCATGGCGTCGGAAAGAATGTCGTGATCATCGTCCAACCGCACGAGGACCATCAGTGAGTACAGCCGATGCGTGCCGCTACAAACTCCAAACCGCTTGTGCCCGCGCATCAGCCGCTCGGCCAGCAGATCGAATGAGAGTTCGCGACCGTGGCGTGTGGTCCACGTTTTCTGCGGTGCGATCCACAATCCGAACGCGAGGGCCGACCATTCGACTTCCACTTCGTCGAGCCGGAAGTCGCGCAGAGCCTCTTGCAGAACATCAGCCACTTCACGGCGACGATTCGGCGTGAAGATCGGCTCGTGCAGATCGACACCCGCCTCGGTCAGACACGCCAGCCAGTGATCGTGATGGACCGAGGCACACTCTTCCTTGCCCCAGCGAATCGCCACGCCGTCCGGGCGATCCTGCAAAAGTGGAGCGATCTCCTTGCCCCACGAGGCGAGAAACTGTCCGTGATCGACGAGATGATCTTTCAGAGCCTCACCCGACATGACCTTCGGATCACGAAACTTCGCGTTGAGCCACCAAGCCCGGATGGCATGTTCGACGTAGTTCGACTTGAGCTTCTCCTTCGCAAACTTCGGTCGGATTTTCGCGAGGACTGCGGCCAGTTCCTCATCGCTGACGACTTCAGCATCGTCGTAAAGCGGCTCGACGGTGAGCGGCTTCGTGCGCGGAATGATCACCGTTTGCACGGCGCGCTGCACACCGATTTCATCCAGCACGCGCTGCCGCGCCACGGGCGAACCGACCGCCCACGAAGCGACCAACGCCACGAAGGCCAGGGCTTGCACGGCGATCATTTGTTGTCGGGAGACTCGTCCGGTCTTCATCTTGTTCTCTCAATCTCGAATCAGTTCGATGTCTTTCGGCCGGGTACTCGTCGTTGAACCGCGTGGGCAACGCCGTTAAGGATTTCTGTCGCAGAATTCGTAAGAATTCTGACGACTCGATTGCTCTCCAGAAGCCTTACGACTTCTGCTGCGTTCGATTGGCCCTGTTTTGTAGCTCCGAAAACCTTAGGGGCGTTGACCTGTCGAATGGGACCAGCTCGCTTCGAGCACCGGCCCACCATCAAAAGTCGCTCTGCGTCATGGTGGGCCGGCGCGGCGAAGCGCCGCTGGTCCCACCCCACGCCACTTTTTCAACAGGCGGTTAAACGAGTCAAATCGGTTTCTTGCGAACGAACACCACCTGCCCGTCGCGCTCCAAGCCCACTTTCCACTTGTCATCTTCCTTCATCTTCTTGATGAGCGGCTCACGGAAGTCCTTGTCGAGGACGATCGTGTTCACTCCATAGCGGTCGAAGATTTCTTCCCATCCGGCCCGCTGTTCGATCACCTGCATGTACGCCTGCCAGATGTCGCGCGGCACGAGGTGGGCGTGCGAGTTGACGAAGACTTTCATTCCCGGCGGGCCGCTCCATTGGAGGAAGTCGCCCCATTCGTAGATGTTAAAGACCAGACCTTGAGGCGGGTTTTCCTTGAGGTATTCGACCGCCGCGATCGGCGTGTACGTCGAGACGGCTTTCTTGAGTGCCGGATTCTTTCCGTGCATAACCTTCACGCCCAGCGGGCTGAAGCCAAAGCAGATGAACACCAAGCCGACCGTCACGACCGACCACTTGCCTGCTCGCGGAGCCGCTGCAGGAACGAGCGGCTGGCGGCACACAGCCCTCCACGTCGAGTACCCATGCAACGCGACGAGGCTCGCCGCCACCGGTGCCCACCAAATCAGCAGGCGGTTACTCCACAAGGCTCCCGCGCCGAAGACGACCAGCGCCAACACTTCCCACGTTTGAACGCGACGCGGTGTCCAGCGGTAGAGCATCGCCAGCAGCACGGCCCCGGCAGCGAACATCTGCCCCTGACCCTCTCGCAAACTGAGCGGACTCCACTCGGTCAGCTCTTGCAGGTTCTCATTCGATGAGAACCGAAGCGCTTCGACGTAGAGTTCGATCCCATACGGATTGAGCAACACGGCAACGGCCGCAAGCTCCAGCAAGAGGAAACTCCGACGAACTCGATCGTCGCGCAGGACTAGTTGAATCGAACTGGTACGACGCAGAAGATCGACCGCTCGACCAACCACACAACACGCAAGCAACGCCAAGCCCATCAAGAATGAAGCGTGTAAGTTGGCCCACGCGGCGAACAACACCGGGACCAAGAACCATTCGATCGGTCGCGGATGCCGACTCGTGCAGATCGCCAACATCGCGACAAAGCAGACCAAGCCCGCCAACTGCGGCCGCTGCACCATCAACTGGCTCCAGCCAACCAACAGAAATACGGCCACCGCAGCCAGTCCAAACCAACCATTGCGGCTCGTCCGATAAGCACGCCATGCCAGCAGTCCCGCGCAGAGTGAGACCGACAGCGCGTAGAGTCCCTGCAATCCAGGGACTCCGAAGCGGCTGATCGCTCCCAAGCCAATCAACTGGCTGAGCCATGCGGTATCGACGAATCGCATCCCCTTTGCCAGCGGCATGAGCGGCTCATGGATCGGGATCGATTGCGTTTGCCAAATCAAGCGGCCATACGCGAGATGCCCCCACACATCGGTGTGCCAGAGTGGTCGGAAGCAGAAGAAGAGAAAGACCAGCCCAACCGCCAGCGTCAGTCCCGCCATCGCGCGCGGACTCCGCAAATACAGGGGCGTGTGATCTTCCAGCACCGACAAGTCGGGTCCATGAGACGCCTCCGACGCGAGTTCTTCCTCGTCCGTCGATGGGGGTTCAACCAGAGTTCCGCTCATCAAATCACCTGCCAAACGGGGAGTTTTTTTCGCAGCGCTAGGGGCACGGACAACGTTAGAGCGCATTTCAAAACTAGCCCGACGCGCAAGCGAGGGCTTCATCGTCATCGAATGTCCAGCCCTCGCTTGCGCGTCGGGCTAGTTTTTCAACACAGAAACAGGTTTTGAAATGCCCTCTGGCAACAACACTCACCACCCAACGCAGCCTCTGCGGCAAGGACGGCCACGACCGGCAGACGATGCATCAGAAATCAGTCGGAGGAATTCTGACATCGCCGATGTGGTCAGGCGTCAACGTCAGACACCACAAGACTAGCGCCTGCTCCCGCGTCACGTCACGGGGAAATTGAGAATCCTCGGCCAACGTGACTTCGCAAAAGGGACCATCGCGGTTGTAGCGGTTCGCGCAACGGCAACGGTCGTCCAAGTCATGGCGATCGGAACAACCGAGTGCGGTCCTCGCGGCCTCGACGAACGTCGGCTGCGAGTGCCTTGTCATGCCTTAATTTCGGGGTTGGGTGGCCGGGGCTGGACTGAGGCTTTGCGAAGGAAGCCCCGGGGTTTCGCGAAGACGCTCCAACCCCGGCCACCCAGCATCAACCCCCAAATTAAGGGGCTGTGCAGGATTGAATTCCGAGATTTCTACGTGGGACGACACGATCACTTTCACAGACTCTCGGAAGTAAAAAATGCACCAGACGTTAGAAACGCAGAGGGCGCTGAGATCGCAGAGAAAGCGAGGAGCACCGTCCCGATGAACGTCAAATCTCCGCGTTCTCTGCGTTTCTAACCTCGGTGATTGCTCCCAAAAACTCTCGGAACTTAAAAATGCACCGCCTCTAAGACCTGACAGGGCACTGGCCAAAAAAGTAGGACGGGCCAGAGTGCCCGTCCTACGGTGTGAGTTAAAAGCGAGTGCCGATTCACCGCGTCACTTCAACACGACAATCGACGCCTTTTTAATGCCGTCGAGCTTAGGGAAGTCGGAGTTCAAGTACTGGTTGCCCTTGCTTTGGATCGAGCCTTGATTGGGACGCTCGCCGTAGCCGCTGTAGATTTTTTCGACGACATCCATCCCATCGACGACTTCCGCGAAGGGCGCGAAGCCTTGATCATCAAGGGACGTGTTGGCCTTGAAGTTGATGAAGACTTGAGTGGTGCGCGAGTTTGGTCCCGAGGTCGCGAAGGTCATGTAGCCCTTCTTGTTCGACTTCTTGACGGGATCGTCCTTGATCTTGGCATCGCGCCAGTCGGCTTGAACCTTGGGGTCGCCGTTGATCCCCCACTGAACCATGAAGTTGGGAACGACGCGGAAAAATTTGGTGTCGTCATAAAAACCGTTCTTAATCAATTCGCGGAACCGCTCCGCGCCATTGGGTGCCCATTCAGGATGGACCTTCACGACGAAATTACCTGCGGTCGTTTCAAACTTCACATGGAACCCGTCGCCGCCAGCCTCTTTGGGCCCAGCCCCTTTCGTCTCCGCTTGGGCAATTGCGGGAGCCTTCGCCACGGGAGGCTCTCCATTTACGTTTGGCCCCGAACCACATCCGAGCAGTGCCGCCCACGTCACCAAGAACAACCATTCGCGACGATCCATGCCAGTTCTCCTTCAATTTGAATGCGGAATTCCATTGAGTCGCCGCTCACCGAGCCGCGAACATCATCGAGCGGGCAGATTCTAGTGACGGCCACTGGGACATTGAAGCTCACGCGGAGAACGTGTCGTCACGTTCTCGAAGTCCGGCTTTTCTTCTACGCTCTCGAAGTCCGGCTTTTCTTAAAGCCGGACTTCTCTCTGGGGAGCATGCTTCTCCACGGAGCGTGCTTGCGGAGGGAAGTCCAGCTAACAAAGCTAAGCCGGACTTCAAGCGGTGCGTCCGGCGGTGAGACTTACCTCCGCCTCGACCGCGCTCGCCGCCAGAGTGATCCGCACAGCAGCTTGATCGCGTCCCACTTGGTGACTTTGGGACGCGTCTCCCAGACTCGAAAACCGATCGCTTCGATCCGCTCCAAGATCCGGAGACCACCGCGGGCGAAGAGGTCGATGTCCACCTGCAACCGGCCGGGCAGATGTTCCACCAGCGGCAGGCCGTCGTTGAGGAACGTGCGGGCGCGGGAGACCTCAAACTTCATCAGTTCGAGAAACGCGGGATTGGTGACGTGCGCATCGAAATCTTCACGTCGGTAGCCATGACGTTCGTAGTCTTCGCGCGGTAGATAGATTCGGCCGATGGCGAAGTCGCGCGCCACGTCCTGCCAGAAGTTGGCCAGTTGCAGGCCGGTGCAGATCGAGTCTGACCAACAGACGTTCTGATCAGTGTGTGATCGACAGAGGTAAAGCACGAGTCGTCCGACGGGATCAGCGCTGCGGCGACAGTAGTCTCGAAGCTGCTCGAACGTGTCGTACTCCAGCACCGTCTGGTCTTGCTCGAACGCCGAGATCAAATCGAGGAACGGTTCGGGGGGAATGGCGAACTCGTACATTGTCGGTCGCAGCGCGACAAAGACCGGATGCCGCGCGTGCCCCGAGCAACAGGCCACTAACTCGCCGCGCCACCACGCGAGCAATTCGAGGGACTTCACGGGATCGCCCACTTCATCGCCCAGATCATCCGCCCAACGGCAGTAAGCATAAACATTGTAAAAGTGCTGGTGCAGCCCCTTTGGCAGTAGCCACGAGACGATTGGAAAGTTCTCGTAGTGCGAAGTCGCAAGCTGGCGGCAATAAGCTTCCGCCGCCGCCCGATCCGGCGGAACTGCGTTGAGAATGGCCTCGGGGCCGTAGCGTTGCAGGTCGGTGGCGAACAATCTTGGCTCCGTGACTCCAGTGTCGAGGGATCGGCGGCTATCATGACCCCGGTTCGTTGAGACGTTGTCCATTTTTCCAAATCTGAAGTCTCTGTGCCCGAAGTCCGGCTTAGCTTTGTCAGCCGGACTTCTTTTTGGAAGTGTGCATCCTCTCAAGAAAGAAGTCCGGCTTTCAGAAAAGCCGGACTTCGAGATTCGGGCCTGATCCCGGCACCCCGCCTGCTTCTACGGCAGGCGGGGTGCTTCTGCCTTTAGCATCCTGTTGAGCAAGAATTTCGCCATGTCCGTTCCGAAAGTGGCCATTGTTGGCCGGCCGAATGTCGGCAAGAGTTCGATCATGAACTGGCTCGCGCACAAGCGAGTCTCGGTCGTCGATCCGATGGCGGGAGTCACGCGCGACCGCGTCACATACCTCATGCACGTCGGCGATCGTTACTTTGAACTGATCGACACCGGCGGAGTCGGCATCGTCGATGTGGGCGAGCTGACCGATGAAGTCGATACACAGATTCGCATCGCAATGGAACAGGCCGACCTGATTCTGTTCGTGGTGGAAGGCTCGGCGGGAATCACGGCACTCGACCAGGAAGTATCGCGCCGGCTGCGTCGGATCGACACGCCCAAGATCATCGTCATCAACAAGTGCGACTCACCCAAACTCGACCGCGAAGTCTCGACGTTTCATGGCTTGGGCGATTCGCACATCGAACTGGTCACCGTCAGTGTGAAGGGGAACCGCAACCAAGAGGACTTGCTGCAAGCCATCCTGCGCAATCTGCCTCCCGCCGATGATGTCGAAGCGGAACAAGGCGAAGACTTGGACGAAGTCCCCGAGTTGAAGGTGGCGATCGTCGGGCGACGCAATGTCGGCAAGAGCACGTTCATCAACCAACTGGCCGAGACCGATCGCGTCATCGTCAGCGAGATCCCCGGCACGACGCGCGACAGCATCGACGTGCGATTTCAAATGGATGGCAAAGCGTTCATCGCCATCGACACACCGGGCGTTCGCAAACGGAAGAGCCTCGCCAACGATGTCGAGTGGTACGGGCTGGCCCGCGCCAAACGAAGCATCCGCCGCGCGGACGTGGTACTCATGTTCTTCGACTGCATGGAAACCATTTCCCGCGTGGACAAGCAGCTCGTGTCAGAGATTCACGAAGAGTGCAAGCCGTGCATCTTCGTCACCAACAAGTGGGATCTCTCGACGAATCGCTCAACGGAAGATTGGTCCGAGTACGTCTTCAAACACTTCGCGCACATGCGCCACGTCCCGATCGCCATCATCACGGCGAAGACGGGCAAGAACGTGAAGAAGCTCATCAACCTCGCACAGGCCATTCAGAAGCAGGCGCGACTGCGAGTGTCCACCGGCGTGCTGAACCGCGTCGTGCGGGCAGCGGTCAAGAACTGGTCGCCACCGCTGCGAATGAACCGCATCCCGCGCATCCTGTTCGCCGTGCAGGTCTCCACCGAACCGCCGACCATCGTGCTGAAGTGCAACGCCAAGGAACTGTTCGACGAGGACTACAAGCGTTACCTGCTCGGCGTTCTGCGCGAGGAACTTCCCTTCAAAGAAGTCCCCATCAAGCTCTACTTCCGCTCGAAAGATTCCGACCCCGATCAGGCCGAACGGGAAGAAGCGCGCGGGCAGCGCGTCGAGGCCGGGCATTTCGATGACGATGAAGTGGGCGACTCCGAAGACGAAACCTTCGACAACGGCGACTTTGAAGACGACTACGACAACGAGTGACAATTCCGATTCTCACTGGTGTGGCTGGGTCCGCAATCCGCCGCGCCGCTGTTTCACGCCTTCCTGCCCAGTGACACAGGAACGGCGTCATTAGGCAGGAAACACCGATCCGGGCGATTGGACGAGAGGCAATCCGCGAACTAGGTTCTCACTGGAGGGGGTTGGTGCGCAACGTCGATCTGCTGCGTGGAGTTGGCGAGTCTGCTTTCTCGCGCTGCCGTGACGTGGCCCTGCCGTACTACTCACGTTTTGTTTCTTCGCGTGCCGCGAAGATTTGTGGTGGCGATGTTTGGGCGTCCGATTTCTGAGGAATCTCTGAGCGGGGTGGCGTCAGCCCCCCGGTTCTTCGGGCGTGAGCCCTTCTTCGGTGGCTGGGAACTTCCAGAACCGGGGGGCTGACGCCACCCCGCTCAGAAACAGACAAAGAGGGCTAACGCCCAAGAATCACACTTTGGTTGCGGCTGAACGAAGTGAAGCCGCGCCGTGATATCCAAGGTGAGCCTCAATGCCAGAACGTCGCCAACTCGACAACCGCCGCCGCTCGGATCGCCGCCAGTCCGCGCGAGAGACGCTGTTTCGCGAGATCCGGTTTCTGAGCGCCGCGTCACCAACAACCGTCTGGCCCGGCCGCTTGGAGGATGTCTCAACAACCGGCCTGAGGCTGATGCTGGAACAATCTGTTCCGACGGGCGAAAAGCTGCTCATCGAAGTCCGCGACTCGGTTCGCACGGTCTGCAACGTCACCGTGGAAGTTGTCTGGTCCGAGGCAGACGCATCCGGTCAGCACTGCATTGGCTGTGAGTCGCTGACCGAATTGTCTGCCCGCCAGATGACGCAGCTCAAGGCCGCTGCCGGAAAAATGCCCGCCCCGTTGTGATCTCGATTCGGATCACTTCTGATGGCGCGGGCCGACCTTGCCCCGGCGCAGCGCGTCGAGGCGCATCCCATAATCTCACCCGTCAGTGAGTCCCATGCGTGTCTTCGTTTCTGAGTTCATCTGCGGCGGCGGCTTGTCGGGCGAACAGTTACCCGACTCCCTTCAGCGCGAAGGCCGCGCGATGTTGTGGGCCGTTGTGGATGACCTGCTTCAAATCTCGGACTGCCGTGTCTCGACGACGCTCGATGCGCGACTCACTCAAGAAGTTCCATTGCCCGACTCGTCGCGCTGCCGGATCGAGATCGTCGCCAGCGCTGAAGCGGAACAGCGTCAGTTCCACGAGTTGGCTGCAACGAGCGACGCGGTCCTCGTCATCGCTCCGGAAACGGATGGCCAGCTTGCAGACCGAGTTCGCCGTGTCCTGTCATTCGGTGTGAAGTCCTTGAACTGCTCGCCGGAAGCCATCGAGTTGTGCGGCGACAAACTGCGACTCGCCCGGCACTTTGAAGATCACTCACTCGTAACGCTGCCGACGCAAATCGTGGATTGGAGTCTCTCACGCCCTGTAGCTGGGGTCGGCGAAGCGCCGACCCCAGAGAATTTGAACACGCTCTCCGCTGGGGGCGGCGAAGCGCTGACCCCAGCCACACGTTTCGAGAATCGGGAAGATGGCTTCAACTCAAGTCCTGCGTGGGTCATCAAGCCGCGTGACGGAGCCGGTTCGTGGCTGACGTTGCGTGTGCGAACTGATTCGCCCGAAGAGTGGCAACGCGCGGCAATGGCCTATGCCGCAGCGGGCGTGGCCCACAAGGCCCTCATTCAGCCGTTCATCGAGGGGCTACCGTTGTCGGTCGGATGTCACTGCCAACACGATGGCGAGGTCGAGGTCTTTCCCATCGGGCAGCAGCGGCTGTCACGCGACTTCGAGTACTTGGGCGGGTCGATCCCTGCCTCACTCCCCGCGAGTACCGCGACCGCCGTTCAAGAACTGGTCCGTCGCGCCTGCGCGACGATCCCCGGCCTGAACGGTCACATCGGCTTCGACCTATTGCTCCCCGATGCCGATCCGACGCGACCGCTGATTGTCGAGATCAACCCCCGTCTGACAACCTCTTACGTCGGCTATCGAAGGCTCAGCGCGAGCAACCTCGCCGCACGCTGGCTGCACGGTGCGAACTTGTTGAAGGATGCGAACATCTCGCCACGAAGTCTCTCGCCGCTGGAGTGGTCCCCACGCCGCATCGAGTTCGACGCCAGCGGCAACACACGGTTCGACGATGCCCCGTAGGATGGACGCCCTCGTCCGTCCGCTCTTCTGCCACGACGGATCGGCACATCAATCACTGCTGGGATTGGATTGATGTAGTCCGGACGCCTTCGTCCGGACGAGGGCCTTCGGACTACAGATTCCACGACAGTGATTGGTGCGCCGATCACAAAGCCGGACGGGCAGGAGTGCCCATCCTACAAGTTCGTCACGGCGTGGCTTTCGCGGCGTCCGGCGTCTGCGGCGCGACGAGGAACTCAAACGTCCGGCCCCGGTTCACGATGACTTCCAGTTGGACCTCGATCGTGTCGGGGGCTGGCTGAAATTGGATCCTTTGCGACGAGATTCCACTTGTGTGGTAAATCACGCTGTTGCTTCTGTCATTCGTCAGCGTTCTCCCGGCTTGGTCTTTGACGACGATGACCAACTCGGTTTCCTCATCGAGCATCGAGTGGCTGAGCTGGAAGAACGGTAATGGTGAATCCACAGTCGTGTACGCCTTTCCGTTCAGGTTACCGCTACTGCTGCTGTTTCCTCCGGACGCCGGTGTGACGGTCAAATCCGTTCCGTCATCGTGAACCTCACCGGCCGATGTCACATAGTTCGTCGAGAACTCTAAGCCGCCCGCCACTCCACCCAGCTTCAGTCGCTCGGCTGTTAAGGCGGCGGGCAGCTTGATCAGTTTGGTTTGCCAAACTTCGTCCGGACTAAACTCGGCCGCTGCGTTACGTCGCACGCGGACGTGCAGTTTCCAGGCTGGCTCATGCGGGGAGAGGCCCGAGAAATCGTACGCCCGGCTCCCTGTGGCATCGGTCAACCAGACATGGCGTTGAGGCCGCGTGGCCGTCCAACGGGGATCGGTCGAGGTGACCTCGATGTCTTCGTCGCGCAGATATTTTACGGGGATGTCCGCAGGCCCGCGTTTCAACGTGGCGGTCAGCGGTGCCACCGTTTGCGTGGCGGGAATCGGCTCGGCAATCCATTCGTCGAACGACGGCTTGTAACCCGGATTCGGAATATGGAGATCAAACAACAGCCGATCGGTCAGCAACTCAAACAACCGCATGTGCAGCGTGGGATCGCGGCGCGGAAACGGCCCCTCGTCGATCAGCATCACGCCAGATGAGGAACGGTAGCCGCCGACACCCACGTTGAAGACGAAGCCCTTCGAGTCGCTGAACTCCATGCGCGACAAGAACTGCTGCGAGACCGTCTTCGGCTGATCGTCTTTCGTCCGCAGGAGAAAGACCAAGCCGATCTTGTGCGGCTGGCAAGTGAGCGTCGTCTTGATGCGCGTCCCCAACCGGCTTTGAAACCGATTCGGCACGTAGTCCGCCACCAGTGCCTTCAACGGCGGGAACGAGTCATACGGGATGATCCCGATGCCCACCTTCACCAACCGCACGACGGTCCCGTCGCTCAACGTCGCCTCGTGCGATGGCGGGTCTTTCAACTGCGACAGAACCGCAACAATCAGGCCGCCCATCACCAGCATCACCACCACCAGCCATCGCTTCTTCATCGTTGAGCTTTCTGTCACGTCACAAGTCAGCCGAGTAATTCTCACGCCCCACGCGGATTGCAGCCCCACCCTCTTCGACCTCATCCGCTTCGTGTCATTGGACTCTACACAACTCAGAGACGACATCCTCTGGTGATGTACTCGGTTCTGGCTTCTGCTCTTCATCCGTGCCCCGGCTTTGCCATCCGTGCTAAAGACCTTGTCTTGAAAAACTCGAACTAGCACGGATGGCAAAGCCGGGGCACGGATGAAGAGGGACACAATAAACACGGTTGGAGTGGCGATGCGTCTGGAGTTGTGTAGACCCCATCCGCCTCGTGCGGATGGTGAGCGAGATGGCGGGCTAACCGAACCGTTGCTCAAGTTCCCATCGACCCCCTCCCGCTGGACGGGATGGTGAAGCAGATTGTTCGGCCGCGATGGGTCGTCCGCGCCGAACAATCTGCTTCACCATCCGCACGAGGCGGATGGGGTCGTCCCGATAGAAACACTCCCGTTAGCCCACCGTCTCATTCACCATCCCGACCAGCGGGATGGGGTCTGCTCACGCTCGGCCCATCAATCGGGCGGCTTCTCGCCCAAGATCGGCTTCGACAACGCCACTCGCTTCAGCAACTGTTCGATGGCAGTTTGATCGCGCAGGACCTCGGAGGCAATCGCGCGCAGTTGGCTTTCGGGTTTGACATCTTTGCCATCGAGCGGGTTGCCTCGCGCATCCAAGTCCGCCAACTGGCGAATGTAGATGTCCCGGCGGGAGACCAGTTCGCGCGTGAACTCGGCATCTTGGCGAGCCTTCATCTCAGCAGCCCGTTTCACTTCGATGGCGATGAGTTCGGGATCGACTTCACCGTCCGAGCTGTCTCGCAAGTCGCCACCAAACTTGCCGACCGGCGGTAGCTCGGGAGCTTTGTCCGGCAGGTTGAACGGCAGCAGTTCGAGATAGCCCTTCAGATACCAACGAGTGGCCTCATCCCGCCGCGCAATCAATCCCGACGCATCACCCAGGTACATGAACAGCCAGCCCCGCTGCACCGGATCGCGTTCATACCTGAGGGCCTCCTGCGCATGACGGATCACGTCGGCCGCGTGCCCGCGAATGTCGCTCTGCCCGTACACGTGAGCCGCCATCCAATGAATCCGCCCTTTGTCGGCGGGCGCGGTGTACTTCGCGAGCAACTCATTCGCGAGCTTCTCCACTTCGTCCCACGGCGTCTGGTCGGCGGCTCGCAGCTTGTCCATCTGGAGCAACTTTGCATCGAGGTTGTCATCCGTTGCTGCTGAGGGATTGGATGGCGGCTTCGGTTCAGGCGCGAATGTCCTCGTTTGCGCATCAGACACGTCCGACTGCTTGAGAAAACTGAAATCAACGAGACCGTCGATCGCCCAGCCGCTGCCGGGGTCTTTTCGATTGAACCAGATCGGCAGACGCACTACCGCTCCCTTGGCAGCGTAAGTTCCGAACGCGGAGGTTTGCTGATCAAGTCCCTCCGTCGGTTGAAGCATCAAGTCCTCGAACCCGCCGCGATCGGGGAAGGCGGAATGAAAAAACTCAGTCACGTGGATGAAGAAGTCTCGCGGCTGATTGCCGAACAATTCGCGGACGAACTGCGCGGCGATGGCCCGTCGCTCGGTGCGTGAGTAGCGGTTTTTTCTCAACTTCACATGGATCGCGAATATTTTCGCTTCGGTCTCGGGCGACTGCAGGCGGACCTTCGGGTACGTCTTCTCCATCGACTGAACGAACTGCTTGAATTTGGTTCCACCGCTGAGCGCGAATACATCCCCGTCGTTGGGCACCGTCACAGACGAAAGTTGCTCGAAAGCCCATTCATCGCGAGCCTCATCGGTGAAACAGTCCGCAAACGTCTGCCACTCACAGGCCGCATACGCCTGCTTCGCCCGCTGGAACGCAGCTTCGGGGGTGTCGTTCGGATACTTGGGCGGGCCGAACGCTGAGTCACTGCCGCTTGAAACGGCCCCATCGGAACCAGCTTCACGCCAGAATCGCTTCAGCCCGGAAGGCAGTTCGGGGGCTTCGCCGGAGTCGAGCATTTGTCCACTCACGTAAAGGTTGTGGACACGTTCGTCGAACGCGGATCGGTCGAGCACGGCTGGTTTGAGTTCCTCGATCTCCCAGCGGAACCATTTGCCGCGCCGACGGATCGTCACGCGGAGAGGAAGCTGGTGTGGCTTCCATCCGAAGAGTTGCGGATAGCGAACCGCGCCGGGGAAGGCGGACGAACCTCCCTCAAGGCCACCTGCCATGGACATCATTCCGGAAGACGGACTCGCTCCACCGCCGAAACCTCCACCAGCCAGCATGTTCGCTCCGGATTCCATCAGGAACGGATGAGGACGACTCATACCCATGACACGATTGCGGCCGGCATCGGCATACAGCGGCAAGTGTTGGCGCAGGAACTTCTGTTGGGCGACGGGGACCGCCGAATCGATGACCGTCCAGAAATCGTGTTCGAGCGTGGAAGTCTCCGAATCAATCTTTTCAATCGTCACGACTTGAGAGCCGTCTGCGGCAGTCTCGTGCTTTGAGACACGGCTTTCATAGACGAGGTAATGCTTGTGCATTTGACGCATGATCCGTTCGATGGCCTGACGCTGAGCGGCATCGAGTTCACCGACTCCAAAGTTCGTATGCAACTTCACTCCGTCGGCCGTGAACTGCACGATGGCGTTCGCTTCAAACGGGTCTCGCGCCGCATCGAGCTTCGCTCGCCCATCAGCTTCGCGAGCCTGCTGCTCTTGTTCCTGTTGCAACATTCCAACCTGAGCCGCGTACTGCTTCATCGCGGCTCGAGAGCGAGCAGCATCGGCAGAAGTGTCTTGCAGCGCGAAACGAAAATTCAAGTAGGTCCCGTAAAACATCGCGGGCATAAGAATGCAAAGTACGGGGAGACAACCCAGCGATAACAGAACGACAGGGTTCTTCAAGTGGCTGCGCCACGTCGTCCGAACGTGATTTCTACCTTTCGTTGCGACACCGACTGCCGCCGCGATCGGCTGGCTGCGGATCATCTCGACATCGCACCGCACATCGCTGGCCTGCTGGTAGCGGCGGTCGGGATTCTTTTCGAGTGTGCGCAGGACGACCTCGTCGAGTCGCACGTCGAGCGAATACTTCTGTGATGGCGGGGCGAAGCGGCCGAGTGGCAGCTCGCCCGTGAGGAGTTCGTAGAAGACGACGCCCAACGAAAAGATGTCGGCGCGATGATCGACTCCCTTCGTGCCCTCCATCTGTTCGGGAGCCATGTAGACCGGCGTGCCCATGATCTGATGCGTGCCGGTCAGAGACGGGAAGCTGGCCTGCTTTCCAAGCAGCTTCGCGAGACCAAAGTCCGCTATTTTTACCCGGCCCCGTTTGTCGATCAGGATGTTTTCCGGCTTAATGTCGCGGTGGACGATCCCTTCCTCGTGAGCGAACTGGAGCGCGTCGCACAACTGCGTGACGATGCCGAGTGCGTCTTTCGCCGTGACTTGCCCCGCGCGGCCCGCCTGTCGCAGCGTGACGCCATCGACGAACTCCATCAGCAAAAAGAAGACGCCGTCGCGCTGGCCGAACTCGTACACGGTGACGATGTGTTGATGGCTGAGCTGTGCCAGCGCCCGGGCCTCGCGCTGAAACCGCTCGGCAAAGTTCGGGTCGCTCGCCACTTCACCCGGCAGAATCTTGAGGGCGGCCCAACGATCGAGTTCCTTCTGGCGAACCTTGTAGACCGCGCCCATGCCTCCCTGTCCGAGCAACTCGGCGATCTCAAGTTGAGGAAACTTGGGGGTCAATTCCGCAGGCGTCGGCGGCGTCCAACTGTGCCTGCGTTCCGGCCCGCTCGCGTGCGCGCCGAAGTCACTCTCTTCACCCGCCGCACCGGTCAACGTGCTCGGAGACATCCCCTGCTGAAGCAAGCAGGCCGGACAGACTCCCGGCGGAAAGTTCGCGGGCATCTCACCGGAACACTGCGGGCATTTCGTGGACTCAGTCATGATCCGGCTCCTCGTACTTCACTGTCTGCACATCTTCATCATTTTGCCTTCACATCATTCTGTCTTGGCAATCACAGAATGATGTGAAGGCAAAATGATGAAGACCAGAAGCGGTCTGATTTTGTGGCAGGCACAGGCGAGCCGCCCGTGCTACGAACAAGAGAAGTTTCTCGCCGAGAACGTTACACGAAATCTGGAGTCGGCGGCTAAGATGGCTGCGACGACTTTGGCAGGTGCAAACGACCGTCGTCTCGAACCTTCAGCAAGTCCCGCGCGAGACTAAATCATGCGATCGCCCTTTCCCGGAATGGACCCGTACCTAGAAGCCGCCGAACACTGGACGAACGTCCATTCCAGATTGATTGGCGAGATCAGTGACCGGCTGACAGAGCAGCTTCGTCCCCGCTATTTCGTCGGGATGGAAGAGCGCGCTTACATCACGAGCAACACCGATCCCGCGTGGAAGACGATCATTCCCGATAGTCACGTCGTCATGACGCGGTATCCCGGTGATGCGACTCCCCTTCGCTCCCCCGTGGCGTCGTTGGGTGAGTTTGGCGAGTCGGCCCCGGAGGGGTCAGACGGTGGCGTGGCGATGGCCATCGAGCCGATTCGCCTCCGGTTCACCACGCTGCGAATGCGTGAGCCGTATCTGGAAATCATCGACACGAGCAACCGCAAGATCGTCACGATCATCGAAGTGCTCAGCCCGACGAACAAGGTCGCGGGATCGCGCGGAAGGCAGAAGTACAAATGGAAGCGCGAGCGGGTGATGCGGTCGATGACCAGTCTCGTCGAGATCGATCTGCTACGAGGCGGTCGGCCGTTTTTCAGTGACGACTTGCGCGGTGCCTGTGACTACACGGTCCACGTCTCGCGTGCCGAGGAATGTCATGAAGGAAGCGACTTGTGGCGCATCAAACTTCCGCAACCGTTGCCTTCGATTCCGATCCCGCTGTCCGAGGGAGACGCCGACGCGACGCTCGATCTGAACGCCACCTGGCACGCGATCTACGACAAGGCGGGGTTCGATCTGGTCCTCAATTACAAAGCCGATCCCTCGACGCCGTTCACGTCCGCTCAAGCCGCATGGGCCGACCGGCTGCTGAAAGCGAAGGGCTGGCGATGACCCGGACCTCGTGCTTCGCTGTCTGTAGGGCTTCATCATTTTGCCTGCGCATCATTCTGTCTTTCCAATCACAGCATGATGTGCAGGCAAAATGGTGAAGGCCAGATGCGATCCCGTTGTGTGGCAGGCACAGGCGGCCCCCCGCTCTATGAACAAGAGAAATCCCTTGCCCCGGATGTTCGGATTGGTCTCCGATGGAAATTGAGATGACCCCACTTCCCGCCGCGCCGCTCAAGGCTTCCCCGCGCTTTGTCACCACGCGCTGGAGTCTCGTGCTTCAGGCCCGAGACCAGGCGGAACCCAACGGCATGGCGGCGTTGGCCGATCTGTGCCAAGCCTACTGGTATCCGCTCTACGCTTTCGTCCGGAAGCGGTCGCGCGACGGGCACGAAGCGCAGGACCGGACGCAGGGATTCTTCGCCCGGCTGTTGGAGAAGGACTTCTTGAACGAGGTCGCTCCCGAGCGAGGCCGCTTTCGGGCGTTCCTGCTCGCCGCGATCAAGCACTTCATCGCGAACGAGATCGACCGTGAACGGGCCGCCAAACGTGGCGGCAGGCATCACATCGGATCACTCGCCGCCGCCGCATTCGATTGGGAGTCGGGCGAGTCACGTTACCTCACCGACCCGTCACACGACCTCACCGCCGAACGTCTCTTTGAAAGACAGTGGGCACTCGCGCTGCTCGAACGAGTGCTGAACCGACTGCGCGACGAACACATCGCTGCGGGAAAGCTTTCGCAGTTCGAGACGCTGCAACCATTCCTGTCACTCGCGCGGGATACGGCCAACTACGCGCGGGCCGCTCAACAACTGAACTCGACCGAAGCCGCCCTACGCGTTGCCGCGCATCGCCTTCGCAAACGCTACCGCCAACTCCTGCGCGACGAGATCGCCCACACGGTCGCCACGCCCGACGAGATCGACGATGAGATTCGGCATCTGTTCGAGGTCTTGGCGGCTCGGTAAGGCGAGCGGCAAGAAAAAGCGTACCTATCGAAGCCTAACGCGCAAGCGAAGGTCGTTCGACATCCGAACCTTCGCTTGCGCGTCAGGCTTCAATGGCGGGTATGACAACTTCTGCCGCTCGCCTAACGAAGACGCTTCACAAGATTCGCTTCACCGTGCGAGCGGCTTCTTCAACGCAGGCTCTTCGCGTTCGGCGGCCAAGACCTTCTTGTCAGCCCAGTCCTGTGACAGCCAGATCACGGCGGTGCCGTCGCGGCTGCCGGTCAAGATTTGGCGACCGTCGGGTGAGAACGTCACGCTGGTCACGTCTTCGGTGTGGCGGCTCAGCGTGAGGATTTCCTTGCCCGTCTTCGAGTCCCACAGCTTGGCCACCTGATCTTGACTGCCGCTGATGATGCGCGCGATGTCGGGCGAGAACGCGACCGACGTGACGCTGGCCGTGTGACCGGACAGCGTGAGCAGGCTCACGGCGGTCTCGACGTTCCAGACGCGGGCCGAGTTGTCTTCACCTCCCGTCACGAGCCACTGGCCGTCCTTTGAGAAGTCAGCGCAGAGAACCGCGTACTTGTGCCCTTTGAATTCGCGAACAAACTTGCCCGAGTCCGCGTCCCACAGGCGCGCCGTTTCGTCACTCGATGTCGTGACGATGAACCGGCCGTCGGTTGAGAACGTCGCCGAACGGACTCGATCCTTGTGACCATCCAACGACTTCGTGACTTCACCCGTGGCCACGTTCCACAGCTTGGCCGTGCCATCATCGCTCGCGGTCAGAATGAACTGACCGTCGGGCGAGAAGACCGCCGTGTTGACGAAGCTCGTGTGGCCCCCTTCCAGTTTGCGAACGACCTTTCCGGTCGTGGCGTTCCAAATTTTGGCCGAGCCGTCCCAGCTTCCCGTCACGATCAGATCGCCCTGCGGTGAGAAGTGGGCCGACGCGACGGCATCGTGCCGGCTGAAGCTCATCTTCTCGCGACCGGACTTCGCATCCCACAGCCGCGCGTCGCTGCCACCGACCGTCAGCACATCGTCGGTGCCGGGGAGAAAGGCCGTGGACCAGAGTAATCCGCCGTGCAGATTGAGATCGACGAGCGGACCCAACTTGCCGCCGGGTTGTGGCGACTGGACTTCGCGTCCGGACTCCAAGTCCCACAAGCGGACGGTCTTCTCTTGCGAGTTTGCGGCGATCAGCCGCTTGCCGTCCGCCGAGACATTCAACGAGAAGACATCTCCCTCGAACGGCCCGAGCGTCTGCGTGACCGTCGCGTCGGTCGTGTTCCACACGCGCAGCTTGCGGTCGGCACAACTCGTCACGACCGCATCGCCGCCGGGGATCGACTGCATCGTGAGGATGCTGTCGGGATGTTTGAGGATCAGCTTCGACAGCTCTTGTCCAGAGGCAACATCCCACTGACCGACGGTGTTGTCACCGCTCGCCGTCAGCACGCGCGAGCCATCCGCCGTGAACGTGATCGCCGCGATCCGGCGCGAGTGCCCATCGAGCTTCAAGGTGACTCGACCTTCGTCCACGCTCCACAACATGACGTGTCCTTTCGCGTCGCCCGTCGCCAGCAACCGGTCGTCAGGCGAGAAGACGACGGCCGTCACTTCGGTCGTGTGGGCCTCCAGTTTTTTCAGCCTCTTCCCGGTCGAGGCATCCCACAACTGAGCCGCCTTGTCGTCGCTGCCAGTCACGATCCACTTGGCATGGTGCGACAACGCCGCTGCCGCCGCACGACCACTCCGGTCGAGTCGCAGCAGTTGTCCGCCCGTGCCGACATCCCAAATGCGGGCCGTGTTATCGACGGCGGCCGTCAGCAGCTTGTGTCCATCCGGGAAGAATGTCGCTGTCGAAGCGAGGTACGCATGACCTTCGGCGAGAGTCAGTCCCGCTTCGCCCGTCTGAGCATTCCACGTCCGCGCCGTCCGATCGCGACTCGCCGTGACGACCTGCTTCTGATCGTTCGAGTAGGCCGCCGCGAGGACTGCATCCGAGTGACCGTCCAGCACACGGCCTTGCAGCGTGCGAATCTCCTCGTAACCGGCGATGCTCCACTCGCGCACCGTGTTGTCGTGCGCGGCCGACAAGATTCGCCTGCCGTCCGCCAGAAACGTCGCCGCTTGCACTCGACCCCCGTGACCACGAAACGTTTTGAGAGCCTGCCCTGCCGCGAAATCCCAGACACGCACGGTGTTGTCCTGGCTGGTGCTGAGCAGCAGCGAACCATCGGGCGAGAAGCTCGCGGCACGCACGGCGTCGATGTGACCTTCAAACGCGCGGAAGTCAGCAGACGGAACGATCGAGCCTTCCGTGATGTTCTTGAAATCGAACGGTTTCACTTCTTGCGGGTTCCAAGCCAGCAGGCGACGG
Source organism: Schlesneria sp. (assembly GCA_043733345.1). Classification (GTDB taxonomy): domain Bacteria; phylum Planctomycetota; class Planctomycetia; order Planctomycetales; family Planctomycetaceae; genus Schlesneria. Next base: position 31,851 of record JAYTGQ010000545.1, on the reverse strand, counting down.
TCGTAACCGGCCGTCACGACCTGCTTGCCATCGGGCGAAAACGCGGCCGAGTTGACCGGGCCGCGATGTCCCGTGAACGCGGGCGAACGCTTGTCGGAGGCAACCTCCCACACGATGGCCGTCCCGTCCTGACCGGCCGTGACCACACGCGCCTCGTCCGCCGAAAACGCCGCCGAATTGACCCACCAAGTGTGACCGGCGAATTTGTGCAGCTCCTTGCCGCTGGAGGCGTCCCATAGGCGAGCGGTCTTGTCATACGAACTGGTCAGCAACCGAGTCCCATCTTTAGAGAACGCGATGCTGAGGACCGCGTCTTCGTGACCCTGGATCGACTTGAGCCGCTTGCCACTCAGGACATCCCAAATTTGAACGAAGCCCGCCGCGTCGTTGCTCCCGGTCGCGAGGAACCGGCCGTCAGGAGAGAACGCCACGCAATAGACGTAATCGCCACCGTGCTTCATCGTCGCGAGGACTTGCCCCGACTCGCGGTTCCACACGCGCGCGGTCCCGTCCCAGCCACCGGTCGCGAAACGTTGGCCACTCTTGTCGATGGCCAGTCCGTCCAGTGGGGCCTTCGCATCGAACGACCGCGTACTCTGCGAACAGAGGTGCATGAGTCGCCCCCACTCCCAGTTCCGCAGTTCAGGCTTGCAGGTCGAAAGAACTTCGCGAGCGGCATCGAACGCGTTCTTGTCGATCTGCGACGCGGCCAATCCGATCTTCGAGATGTACGACTCGTACTCTTCTTTGACCTTCGCCTCTTCGGCCTTCTTTCGTTCGGCCACAGCCACCTTTTCAGCAGTCACAGCCGCCTTCTCAGATTCGATCGCGGCCAGCTTGGCTTGTTCCTCCTTGACCTTGGCCGCTTCAGATTTCATTCGTTCGGCAACAGCAACCTTCTCGGCCGCGACAGCCGCTTCCCTGGCCGCAATGGCTTTCTTTTCCGACGCGACCGCGGCGTTCTTGGCCATCACCGCATCGTCCCTAGCGATCACCGCGTCCTTCTCGCTCTTCTCCGCCGCCGTCTTCGCAATGATCTCCTGCTTAGTCGCCTCGGTCGCCTTGTCGCGTTCGTCCTGAGCGATGTCGCGTTGCTTGAGGGCATCCTTCTCGGCGAGATTCGCGCGCGTCGCTTCGGCAACGGCCTTCTGTTGTTCGGTGCGAATCCAAATCGAGGCTCCCGTCACGATGATGAAGACGGCCGCAGCCATTCCCATCGCGGCACGCTTCAAAAATACCAGCCGCCTCTGGCGAGCCACGCGATCATCTTGAGCTTCGATCAACTTGCGCCGCAGCGTCGTGTGATTGGCATCGGCTTCATCGAGCAACGACAGACCGAGGTCGAAGTCGCCCTTGTTCTTCGCGCTTCCCGCATAGGCCAGCTTGGCTTCCGAGATTCCAGCCACCGCGCGTTTGTTGCCCTGCCATAGATCGTGAGCCTCCTGGAAGCCGAACAGGGCGCGCGAGTAGTGTTGGTAATCGTCGGTCTGCCGGGCTTCCTTCAAATCGTCTTCGGCGCGCGTCGAGAGCAAAATACTCTCTAAGTGCGATTGGTAGTCGCGGATCGCCGCTTGGAACTCCTTCACGTCCTGGTAGCGGTTTTTCGGTTCGGTGGCCATCGCCTTCATCGCGATATCGACCAGCTCACCCTTCTTGTCGGTTGGTGCGATTTCATTCCGCGCCGCCGCCATCAGGCACTTCATCGCGTTCTTGGCGAGATGCGGTGGGTGGCCGGTGATGAACTCGTACAAGATCGCGCCGAGCAAATAGATGTCGCTGGCCGGACCGATCTTGCCGATCGGGCCGGTCGCCATTTCTGGTGCCATGTACGCGGGCGTACCACCCATCGACTGGGTATCGGTGATGCTGCGTGACTTGCGGAAGCTCTTCAGCGGGTGAGCCAGCCCCCAGTCCATCACGAGGACTTCACCGAACTCGCCCAGCATGATGTTTTCGGGTTTGAGATCGCGGTGCACGATGCCGCGCGCGTGGGCGAACCCGATCGCGTCGGCCGTCCGCATCAGGATGTCGATGTTCTCGGCCAGCGACTTCTTCTGGACGACTTTCAGCCACGGCGTCCCGCCAACTTTCTTCATCGAATAGAACAGGTTGCCCTGCGCGTTCGCACCCACATCGTAGATCGGCACGATGTTCGGGTGATCGAGATCGCCGGTGACGACCGCTTCCGCCAGGAACTTGGCCTTCTGCTTGTCGTTCGTCGCCGCCGCCCCCTTAATCATTTTGAGGGCCACGTTGCGGTCGATCGACGTTTGACGGGCGTCGTACACGATCCCCATCCCGCCCTCACCCAGCACTTTCAACAGTTCGTACTCGGCCTCATCACCACGAAAGGCCACGGCGGCCATGTCCTTCGATTCGACCAGCGACTTCGTCTTGATGACCAGTGTCTGTTTGGCGTTATTCGCGTGGCGGACCTCCTTCGCCTTGAGCGTCATGTGGGGCTTGGCACCCTGTTGTTCGCTCTCACTCCCCCAAACCGATTCAACCGTCTTCAGCAACGCTTCGGGAGACTCATCCGAGACGAACGTTTGTTCGGCACCGCCTTCCTCCTCAGCGCTCTCGCCCGTGTCGCCCACGTAGGTCTGCATATTTCCGGCAGCTTCGTCGGCTGAGGCGAATTCGTCGGACACGAACGTCTTGTCCGAGCCGAATTCACTGACGTGCGGGAACGTGTCGGAGGCGACCGTTCCGTCGGAGTCGTTTTCGTCGCCTTCGGGGCCGCTGTCCGAAGCCATCGTCGCGGCGATGTCGTCGCTGAAATCGTCCGACACGAACGTCTGCGCACTGCCGCCGTCATCGGGCATCTGGCCGCTGTCAGCGCCGGTGTCGGGGGCTTGTGCCTGATGCGACGAAGACGCCGTAGCAAAGGGGGACTCCACCGCCGAGTCGATGCTGGAATCGACGAAGTCATCCGACAGAAACGTCTGCTCGGAACCGGACCCGGTGCCCGGTGCGGGAGCTAAATGAGATTCGGAAACGGAGTCTTCCGGCGCGAAGTCCGAAAGGAACGTTTGTTCGGACCCGGAGGCGACTCCCTGCTCTCGCACTTGTTGCCGGGCGGCTTCCAACAATGACTCGCGTGCCTCTTCGGGGACTTCGTCTGAGAGGAACGTCTGTTCGGAACTCGAGAGCTGTCCTGCCGATCGCAACTTGTTCGCCGCGTCCGAGTGTGAGCCTTGAGACAAAACGATCTGTGATCCACTGGCCGACTCCGCTGCGCCGCTGACCGTGAACGGATCGATGGTGTCGGACGTGGGATCACCCGTGCGAGGCTCGAACGTCAGCGACGAATCGCCGCTGCCGCCGAGATTCTTGCCGCAATGCGAGCAAACACCCGTGACTAGGTCTTGCCCCAGAACCCGCTTTTGACACGCTGGACACTTCAACATGGCTGCTACTCTCCGTGCGGTTCCGACTCATCCCAAGTCTGACCGCACTCATCGACACTTATGAAGCTCGCGTTCAATCCTCGCGGCTAATCGAACCGGACAGTCATCACCGAATCTGTCGCCGTAGGGTGCGTGGACTCCTTCGAGTTCCAAACACGACTCTTTGAGTCAAGTTTTGGAAGAGATTGCAAAGTGCTAATTGGTAATTGCAAATTGATAATTGAGGTGGCGCTCGCAGCGAGACTTTCGCTTTCAATTTGCATTTAGAAATTAGCAATTATCAATTTGCAATCGCCTTCCTTCGTCGGTCTGAGGCGCAGCCCTCGCTGGAGTCTTCGGAACGCCCCCTCGTCGAACTCATGATCTCGAATCGGTGCGTTCCGGCTGGTTGGCCGGGGTTGGAGCGTCTTCGCGAAACCCCGGGGCTTCCTTCGCAAAGCCTCAGTCCAGCCCCGGCCACCCAACCGCAACACACTAACCCGAAGTGTCAACGAGGATGTGCGTGGCGTTCCTCGCTTACGCTTCGGGTTAGTGTCGGCCTCTGCCCCGTGAGGCACTACATTCGCCAGCCCAACTCTCATTTTTGGCTGTCGCTGTATTTGCGGAACAGCCGAGCCGCCCGGCTCAATCGGGCTGACGCCTGCTGCACTGTTTGACGGAGATCCGTCGCCGCTGCGGTCGCACCGACAAGAGCCATCGCCGCGCCCACCATGAGGATCGAGCCACCCGCCACCGACGGGCCTTCGCCACCGGCGGCCGAGACGATCGTCTCACCACTCGATTCGCCACGAACAACCGTCTCCTCCGCCTCGACCATTTCACTCGTGAGCGGCGAATTCCATCCCGACAAGTCTTCGGCGACACGCCCACCTCTCGTCCACGCGCGTCTTGCCGCCACCGACGACCAGCCGTTCCACAACGCACGCGACTCTCCCTCGACATGACTCACCTGAGTCTTCAACTCGCCACTCTCATCGCGATTGCCCGCATTCAACTCCTCGGCGGGAGGCAGCACCCGTTGCGCGGCATCGTCACTACTTGTTGGATTATCGACATTCTCGGCGTCGGCCGGTCCGTCCTCAATCACCCGTGTCTTCGTGGACGTGGGGGGCCGATCGCCGGTGTCCTGCGCGTCGGCGATCTTTCCTTGACGGACTTCAAATTCGAGCAGCATCCGCTGACGATCTTCGCCCGGCTCCTGCAACTGGAACCGATACTTGCCATCAGGCAGCTTGCCGATGACATCGAGCATGTCATCCAAAACCGATTCCGAGAGCGAGACACGCTGACGAACGCTGCCGTCCGGCGACAGAATTTCGAGATTCACCAGGCGTTCCGAGGCGACACCCGCTTCGAGTCCGCTCGCCTCAATCCGAATCGACGAGCCTTCGGCCAACTGCACGCTCGACTGCTGCAACACGTCGAGGAACTTCGCGGCTTCCGGCAGGGTGAGCAACACCACCGGCGGCGTGACATCGAACACGAACGACGCGAGTCCTTCACCCGGTGTCCCCGCTTTGGACGCGGCCGGCGTGACGTTTCTCGTGATCGTCGCCTCGGCAACCTGGATGTTGGGGGCGCGCAGCGTGTTGGGATTGTGGGCGATCCCAGGTTTCTGGGGAGCGTCGGGATCCTGTTGGATCACCAGCTTGATCTCGATCGGGGCCGAGGGGTCGGCCGCGTTTGGATTGCCCTGATAGGTGTGGTGGAACTCGAAGGCCCCCGGCTGGTCGAAGTAGTACGTTTCGATCGTGCCATCACCCCAGTCCACCGTGATGGCAAAGTTGTGCTCACCCGGTCGGCCGAAGTTCCCCTTGATCACGGCTTCACCCAGCGCCGTGATTTGCGGAGTCTCGACATTGAAGATGTACGGCGTGACATCCGTGATGCTGCCCGTACCCGATTGGACCATCACGTTGGCATCGAACTTCACATCGTTGCCCGCGTCCAGAATGATGCTGCCGCCACCCTCAACCCGCACTTCGGCTGTGATCCCCGCGTCGAAGAGATGGATGTCGTGCGCCGACATCAACCGCACCGATCCGCCATTCTCATCGACGACGTGCGCGTGAACGTCGATGTCCGAACCGGCACCCGTCGTCGTGACGTTGATGTCGCCACCGCTTCGATTCGTGATACCGGCGTTGACCGAAACCGAGCCGTTGTTGGTCAGTTGGATGTGGCCTTGGCCCGGCCCGGCATTCGTGATGCCGTTCACGCCGTCGGCACTGACGATTTCAAGCAACTCGCCCGAGATGCTGTTGATCTCGATATTGCCCGCCCCCGCGTTGATGATCGCCAGTTTGCAGGCGTCGAGATCGAGCGCGTTGCCGGTGCCGACTCCCGTGGCCGCTCGGAGGACCAACGTCCCCGCCGTCACATCGGTGACACCCGACGATCCGCCATCCACGATGCTGCCGCGCTGCGACGTGATCGCCACCAGCGTGTTGCAATCGTTGTGACTGACGACGTGGCCGAGCGTCACCGCCTGATCGGCCGTCAGTCGAATCTCACCGCCAGCACCGTCGATGACCGCGCCGTCGGCCATGAAGAACTCACCCTGATTGTTCGAGACCAAACCGTCCGCACCGGCCGTCATCTGAATGATGCCGCCGGACGAAGCGACTCGCGCCACAGGCCCCATCCGAATGTCGTGGTCCGCATTCACGGTCACATTGCCGCCGGTCGTCGTCACCTGCGAGTCGATCACCACATCCGCGTTCATCCCAAGAGCCGTCAGCGTCACGTCGCCACGGGTCGAAGTCACGCCACCGAATCCCGCCAACAGGTTGATGTCGCCCGTCGCTGAAATACTCACCACACCCGCGTTGTTCTGGTCAACCTGCTGAATCCGCAGGCCGTCCGCTTCCTTAATAAAGATGTTGTTTGAAGTCGCCGCAGGAGCAAACGCCGCAGCCCCGAACCGCAGTGCCGGCGCAACTGCCGCTCCATTGACGATGTTCACCTCGTACAGCCGCGTCTCCAGATGAGCGTCGGCACCGAACCCGCGATCCGAACCGATGCCCGTTGCCGTTTGGATCGTCGTCACCGCACCGACCGAGTTCGCTTCGAGGTCGTACAGGCCCAGATCGCCGCCATCGACCAAGCCACCGCTGCGACTGATGAGTGTCAGCGCCGAGGCGGTGTTGTTCGTCGTCGTCACGGTCCCGAGCGTGATGTTCTCATCAGCCCGCAGCTCGATCATGCCGCCCGTCGTGGCGTTGCGAGTCGCGTTGATGACCGAGCCGTCTCGCATAAACAGTTCGCCGCCAGTTCCCGCGTCGGCGTTCGCATCATCGTCGGCCAGCACCACGATGTTGCCGCCGTGCGACGTGACTCGCCCCGTCGCCCCGTTCCCGATCTGGCCAAGAATGACATCGTTGTCCGCCCGCAGCGTGATCGCTCCGCCCGTCGTTTCCACCGTGTGGCGGATGTCGAGGTCCGACGTGTTCAACTCGGCCGACAACAGGATCGAGCCGGCTCGCGAATGAACGCCGGTCCCGCCAGCAGTCGCCGCCGTGACGACGATCGTGCCGTCGGCGATGACCGAAATCACTCCCGCCCCCTGTTGGTCGATGCCGCGAATGTTGAGGTTGTTCGTCTCATCAATCCGGATGTCACCCGAGGCCGCGATCCCGCAATCGACATCCGGCGCGATGACCGCGACGAGTTCGCGAATGCTCGTTTCGAGATCGGCGTCGCCACCAAAGCCTGCGGCTGAGCCAATCCCCGTCACGGCCCGAAGTGTCACGATCGAACCGGCCGCTTCCGCGACGAGGTTCTCGCCGGTCGAGTCACCGCCGTCGATGATGGCTCCCGCATTCGACGTGATCCGGATCGCGTCGGCCGTTCCGTTCGTGGTGACGATCCGGCCAACCGTGATGTCCCGTTCGGACGTGATCGTGACTCGACCGCTGCCCGCGTTGACGATCGCACCGTCGAGCATCGTGAACGCCCCGACGCAATCGGTGCCGGTCGTCAGCGTCACGTCTCCGGTCACGGATTGAATGAGGACCGTTCCGGCGAGCGTCGTGTTGTCCGCCACGTCCACGGTCAGATCGCCGCTTCCCGTCGAGATGTCTCCCGCCAGCGAAGCGTCGTCCGCGACGGTGATGTTCATGACGCCCGACATCGATTGGAACAGAGCCGTTGCCGTTGTGGTCAGGTCGTCACCGACCGTCACCGTCATGTCGCCCGAGTTCGTGATGAGATCGCCCGCCGACGTGAAGTCACCGGCGATGTCGAGCGTCATGTCTCCCGCATCGGTCTGCATGACGCCACCCGATGTGACATCGAGGTCCGTTCCAATCGTGGCCGTCAGCGTGTGATCGGTGTCGAGTGCGAACACGCCGTTGACCTGCACCGTCCCCGCCGTCAGCAACAAATAATTCTCATCCTGCGTCACCGCGCCGTCGGCGCCGATTTTGATGCCGCCCGTGTTGGTGGCCGTTCCGATCACGACGTTGTCGGCGTGAATCACGTCGAGCTGCGTATCGGTGAAGTGCATGTCCTGCGTCGCATCATTGAGCCCGATGCTCGTGGCATCGCTCAGCGTCTGGATCGTGACCGTCTTGCCAGTCGCGTTGACGAACGTCGTCGGCAGCGTGAGGGCGTCGGTCGTGATCGTGATGTCGTGCCCCATCGTGTCGAGCGACGCCGAACCGCCCACAAACTGGAGCGAGTTGCCGGTGAACTGGAAGCCGTCCGTCCCGGTAGCCCCGACCGTCCCGCACGTCACCACCGCACCGAAGAACGTCGTCACGCCGCCCGCCAGTTGCATAGAAAAACTTTCCGCCGCAAACGAGCCGCCGAACGTCGTGTCGTCCGCCTGCGTGATGAGCACATCGCCCAGCTTCGTCGTCGCCCCCACGTTCCCCGTGACGGAGATGTCTCCGCTTCCAGTCGTCAGCGTCAGGTCTTCGGCTTGATCGGTCGTCCCGTCGATCGTGCCGGTCACGGTGATGTGACTACCGCTGCCCGACGCATCGGTCTTCCAAGTGATGCTGTTCGTCAGCACGACCGGCCCGGTGATCGAGATGGCTCCGCTATTGGTTGTGATGTCCGCCGCCGTCGTCAGTTGACCGACGACCATCGTCACGCCACCGGCTCCCGTCGAGATGTCGGCGGCGGCAGTCAGCGTCGTCACGCCGCCCGAGGTAATCGTCATCTCGTTGTCGGCGTGCAGCGTCGCGCTGGCGTCGATGTTCGTCGCCACGTTGAGATTCACATTCCGACCCGCATCCACCGGAGCCGTGATGTCGATGTCAGCCGTGGTCGAAACGAGTGAGACATCTCGCCCCGCCGTCACGTTGGCCGAAGTGCTCAAGTTGCCAACGCTCGTCACGAGGATGTCGGTCCCCGCCGTCAGCGTGTCGGTCGCGGTGAATGCTCCTCCCACGTTGGCCGTGATGTTCCCGAGCGTCGTCGTGACCGGGTCGCTCAACGTCGTGTTGCCACCCGAAACGAGGGCGATGTCCGAACCGGCCGTCAGAGCGCGCGTCGCGTTGATCGTCGTTCCGGCGGTGATGCTGAGATCGTCTCCCGCATCGACCGTCGCCGTCAGCGAAGTCGATGTCGCCGAGTTCAGCGTCACGTCATCCGCCGCATCGACCGCCGCACTGATGGCGATCAGCGAACCGGTCGATGTCACCGTCACAGCGTCACCGGCAGTCATCGTGGCGGAGACCACGACCGCTCCGCCACCCGTCAGCGTGATGTCAGTCCCGGCCAGCAGAGCCTGCGTGGAGGTAATCGAAGTCGCCGCCGTCAGGACGATGTTGCCAGCCGTCGCCGTGACATCGGCATTCGTCGTGATACTGCCCGCTGTCGAAACGAACGTCACGCCGCTACCGGCCAGCACGGTTCCCGAGGAACTCAGGTTGCCCACCGCTGTCACCGCGATGTCGTCTCCCGCCGTCAGCGTGTCGGTCGAGGTGAACGTTCCTCCGGCAGTGGCCGTCACGTCTCCCGCCGTGGCCGTGACCGGATCGCTCAGTGACGTGTTACCGCCCGACGTGAGTGTCACAGCGGTTCCCGCCGTGATCGACTTCGTCGCCGTCAGCGTCGTCTTGGCATCGAGCGACACGTTGCCGCTCGATGCCGCCACCGGTGCGTTCGTCGTGATGCTGCCCAAGGTCGAGGTCAGCGTCACGTCGCTCGCCGCCGTCAGATTGCCCGAGACGAGGATCGCCCCCGTCGCCGTGTACGTGACATCGTTGCCGCTGACCAAAGTCGTCTGCTGCGTGATCGTCCCGCTGCTCGTCACAGAAACGTTGCCCGTCGTGTTGACCGGCCCCTCGAACGTGACGCTCGTCGTCGCCGACTGGATCGTCAGCGAATCGACCGTGATCGCAACGTAGTTCTGGTTGTTCCCCTGTTCGATCACCAGCGCTCCGCCACCGGAGATCGCTCCGTTGACATCGATGTTCCCGCCCGTTCCGGCATCCAGCGTGAGGTCGTTCCCGCCCGTGGAGACGGTGCCGTTGAAGGTGATGTTCGCACCGGGACCAACATTCAGCCGGTCACTGTCGATCAGCACATCGCCCGTCAGTGTGACGGCAGCGTTGAACGTGATCGGACCACTCGTCGTGAGGATGTCGGCCGCCGTCGCCAACACCCCATCGACCAGCACGCCCCCCGCTCCCGCACAGACATCGGCTGTCGCGGTGAGCGTCGTGCCGTTCGTCGTCGCGATGTGAATCGAGTCGCCCGCCGTGATTGTCTGCGTTGCCGAGAATGTCGTCGCCGCTGTGATCGTGATGTCGTCGGTCGCATTCAGCGTGTTCGTCGTCGCGATGCCGCCCGCAGTCGAAGTGAACGAAATATCATCGCCCGCCGTCACCGCACCGCTGATCGTTATCGCACCGACACTCGTCACCGTCACATCGGTCCCGGCCGTCAACGCCTGAGTCGCATTGAACGTCGTGTGAGCGTCCGCCGTGATGTTTCCGTTCGTCGCCGTCACGGGAGCCGTCAGAGTGATGTTGGCCCCGGTCGAAGTCAGCGTGACGTTGTTCGCCCCCGTGATCGCACCCGAGGAATTCAAGCTGACCGTTGCACTGATGAGGATGTTCATGCCCGCCGTGAGCGTGTCGGTGGACGAGTAATTTCCGCCGACGGTTGCCGTGATGTTTCCGTTCGTCGCTGTGACAGGATCATCCAGCGTGGTATTTCCGCCCGAGGTGAGGGTCACGTTCGCTCCGGCCATCAACGCCTTCGTGGCGTCGATGTTAGTCACGGCATCGAACACCACGTTCCCCGCCGTGGCCGTGATAACGCCGTCGGTGTCGATGCTCGATGCGGTCGAGGTCAGCGTCACATCGCTCGCGGCGGTCAGGTTGTTCGAGACGAGGATCGCTCCCGTCGCCAGATACGTCACGTCATCGCCGCCGTTCAGCGTCGATTCCTGGGTGATCGTGCCGCCGCTCGTCACCGACACGTTGCCCGTCGTGGTGACGGCACCGTGGAACGTGACGCTGGTCGTGGCATCGTCAATGGTGATCGAGCCGACGGTGATCGCAGCGAACTCTTGCGTCGCGGCGTCGATGACGTGGAGTGCCCCGCCGCTGAAGATGGCTCCAACCGCGTCGAGGTCGCCGAGCGACCCGGCATCGAGCGTCAGGTTGTGCCCGCTCGCGTTGACCGACTTGGCGAACGTGATGTCGCTCAGAGCCGATGACCCCGCGTCGAGGATCACGCTGCTCGTCAACACCACGTCGTCGCCATAAGTCTGAGCATTCGTCGTCGTGACGTTGCCGTTCAGTTGGGTCGTCCCCGGCCCGTCAGTCTTGACCGTCTTCAACGCCGCCGAGTTCCCAATCGTCGCGTTGAACCGAGTCGTTCCCGCCGTATTCACCGTCAGGTCGTGAGTACCCGCCGCACTGTCGTTCACGGTGTTCTGGAACGTGATGTTGCCGGAGGCGGTGCTGGTCAGGATGACGTTGTTGGTGAGGACCGTCGCGTCGCCGAAGGTCTGGTTGCCGGTCGTCGTCGCGTTGCCGTTGAGGCTGACCAATCCGGGGCCGTCCGTCGTCACCGACGCCAGCGCACCCGAGTTGCCGACGTTCGCGTTGAACCGCGTCGTCCCCGCCGTGTTCACGATGAGTGAATGCGTCCCGACGGTGGCATCGTTCACCGTATTCGCAAACGTCACGTTGCCGCTCGCCCCGGTTCCGGTACTTGTCAACAGCACGTTGTTGGTCAGCACGACTGCGTCGTTGAAGAGCTGCGTTGTGGTCGTCGTCACGTTTCCGTTGAGACTCGTCGTCCCACCGACATCCGTGGTGAGGCTCTTCAACGCCGTCGTCGTGCCGACATTCGCGTTGAACCGCGTAACGGCTCCCGTGTTGATCGTCAGCGAATTGGCTTCGGCCGCTTGGCTATCGACCGTGCTGCTGAACGTGACGTTGCCGGTGGAAGCCCCGCCCGTGCGAGCGTCGATCACGATCGCGTCTTCGGTCAACGTGACGGCTCTCAGGAACGAAACCGCATCGCCGGTCGTGCTGATGTCCGCCCCGAGGTCTGTCGCTGCCGCACCGTTCTGCGTGAACGAACCGTCGAGCGTGAAGTGGGCGTTGTTCAGGATCGTCAGCTTGCCCGCGTTGGTCACTTCGACCGAGCCGCCATCCGTCGTCGTGACGGTGCCATCGAACTGCACCGCCCCCGCCGAGCCGCCGCCGTTCAGCGTCGTCATCAGGTCGATGTTGCCGTTCATCACGACCGTACTTTGGAACCGAATCGACTCGGCGTCGGTCACGGTCAACGATTCCAACACGTCTCCCGCATTCGAGCCGACCGCTCCGACGAACCGCAGGTCGCGGCCCGCGGTGATCGTCAGGTCCGAGCCGGTCGCGTTCACTCCGTCATCGTCGAGCTTCTCGAAGAACGTCACATCTTGACCGGCCGTGAGCAGCAGATCGCTCGTGAGTTGCACGTCGTCGCGGAACAGGATGTTGGTCCCGGCCGTCTGGTTTGCGCAGAGGTAAATCCGGTCGAGGGCGTTCGCGTCGATGGTCCCTGCCGTCGCGACCATCACACCGTCGATCACGATGTCGGCCGAGGAGGGTGTCCCTGCAAACGTCTGGCTGGTAACCAAAATATTCCGCCCGGCCTGCACCTGCGTCAATGCTTCGTCGCTGTCGATCCGCACACTGTCGATCCCCGTCAACGAACCGACTGGCAACGAAGCCAGCGTCGTCGCGAAGACATCCGAACCGGTGATCGTCACATCGCGGCCCGCCGTCAACCGGGCGTTCTGCGCCGAACCGGCTTCGTCGAGCCAGAAGCCGCCGATCCCCTCGCCATCGTTGTCGGCGGTCAGGATCAGGTCACTGGCCGCGCCGTTCACCGTGATCGTCGAACGGATGATGATGTCACGATCGGCGGTATAGGTCAGCGTGGTGTTGGTCGTCTGATCGACGTTGATGATGAGGTCCGGCCCGCCGCCATCGAGCGTGATGTTCCCGGCTCCCGCAGTCAGAGTCGCATTCAGCACGGTCCCATCGACCGAGATCAATCCGCCCGAACCGCCGGTCGTCGTCACCGGTTGATTGACCGTCAACAGTCCATCGGCGTCAATCAGAATGTTGCCGCCGGTGTGAGTCCCGTCACCCGTCACAACGCCGCCGATTGCCCCGAACAACACACCGTCCACCGTGACCGACCCGATCACCAAATCATCGACATCGTGGAACGAGACATTCCCCGCCGCCGTGTTCACGATCGCGACCGTGTTCACGTCGTTGTTCTCATTGAGCGTGATGTCTCCCGCACCGGAGTTCCTCAGCCCAAGGACCGCCGCCGTGATGACATCGCCCACGTTCTGAGTAATGCCGCCGGTTGAGGTCTCAATCCGCACGGTCGCGGTCCCGACGGAAACATCATCGTCGATCAGCACCGTTCCGCCCGCGTGCAGCGTGAAGTGGCCGTTCGTCGTGCCGACTCCAATCGTCTGCGAGAACAGCGTCCCGTCAGCCGTGACAGTTCCCAGTGTCACTCCATCGACATCAAGGAACTTGACCGTCGCACCCGAGACCGCGTTGAACGCCGCGAACACATCGACATCGTTGGCCTCGGTCAGCGCGATGTTTCCTGCGCCCGCGTTCCGCAGTCCGAGTGCGGCCGCCGTGATCGTGTCTCCCGAGTTCTGAGTAATCCCGCCGGTCGAAGTCGCGATCCGCACCGTTCCCGCTCCGACGTTCACCGCATCGTCGATGACCACCGCGCCGCCCGCCTTCAGCGTTACGCTGTCGTCCGTCGTCGTGATCCCCGTCACCGTCATCCCGTGAACCGTCAGCGAGCCAATCGTCACGTTGTCCGCATCGGTGAACTGAACCGCTCCGCCGTTGCTGAAGGCGAGAACGTTGATGTCATTCGCTTCGGTCAGCGTCATCGCCCCGGTGACCAGCAGCGCCAGCCCGTTCGCCACGATCGTGTCGTCCGCATTCTGACTGACGTTCCCCGTCACGTTCAGCAGCAGGTTGCCGGAGCCGACGTTGATGTCGTCATCCACGACGATGTTGCCGCCCGTCGTCAGGGTCACGTCGTCGTTGGTCGTGGTGAGCCCGCTGGTGGCACCCACCGAACCGATGGTCAGGGCATTCGCGTCGCGATAGGCGACCGCGCCGTCGGTATTCGCGGCCAGCGTACTCACGTTGTTCGTTGTGCTGGCGTCCAATGCGAACGATCCCGATCCCGTTCCCGTGCTGAGCAGCAGCAGGTTTGGAGCGGTGATCGAACCGGTCGAGCCTTCGGTTGCCGAACCCGCTTCCGCGTTCAGGTTGATCGTCACGCGGTTGGCGGCCGAGATCGCTCCGTCCAAGATCTGCGAGCCGTCGTTGTCGCTGTCGGCAAACCCGGACGACAGCGTCACGTTCGCCGCAGTGGACCTGACAGTTGAGCCAGCCCCCAAACTGATGCGGTCTCCAGCCAGCAACGTGACGCTGCCGACTGACGACAGTGTCACGTTGGCCGAGACCACAATGTTTTCGGTGTTCGTGGACGCGGTGTCGTTGGTGGTGAGCGTCGTCGTGCCGCCGCTGGTCGAGTTGGACGCGATGGTCAGCAGGCCGGTCGTCGTGAGCGCCAGATTGCCGGTCGTGCTGATCCCGATTGTCGCGGAGACCGTCCCGACGATGAGGCTGTTCGCATCGACCAAAGTCAGTGAACCAAGGATGTCCGCCGCGACGGTGCCGATGTCGTTTTGCTCGCTCAGCAAAAACGTGCCCGTTCCCGACAGATGCAGTTCGCCGGCGGTGATGATGGAGCCAGCCGCTTCGGTGACACCCGGCGCATGGATTGTCACGCGACCGGTTCCGGCGGAAATGTCCTCGCCCGCCCCGGCACCGATGACCAAGCCGGTTCCGAACGTGCCGCCGCCCGTCGCGATGCCAATGTTGCCGTTCGCCGTCGTCAGTCCCACCACACCGCACACGGTTCCGACGGTGAAGCCATTGTCTTCCACCAACATCAACGAACTGCCCATGCCCGTGACGGATGCCGCGACGGTCGCGAACTGGTTGCCGCCCTGACCCAGGTTCACACTGTCGTAGGCGGTGACTGCCAGCGAGGTCGCGGTGATCACGCCGCCGCTCTGAACCACTCCGCCACGATCCGCGTCCACCGCTCCTTCGTGGTCGGCCATCAGGCAAACGGTGTCGTCCGTGAGGCTGGCGGCCAGCGCAATGTCGTCGCCCGCTTGCAGCGTCAGAGTGCCGCTGCCGCCACCCGTGATGCTCGCGTTGACCGTCAGTGTATCGCCCGTCGAAGCGGTGTCCTGGGCGATCAGTGTCAGGTCGCCACCGTAGGTGACGGCACTCACCACAGTCAGGGCATGTCCCGCCGTGATCGTGCCCCCAGCCACCGAGTTCAGCGCGGCCACCGCGCCGAATGCCGTCAGCGTCACGCTGCCGGTGTTGGTGATGTTGGTCTGCCCGCTGACCGAATTGGCGAATGCCAGGTTGTCGATGCTCGTGTCGATGTCGTCCGTTGAGCCGATCCCCTTCACGGCAGAGACGACCGCGCGGCCAGCGACAATATTTTCGTTCCCGGCTCCCTCACCCGTGCGGTTGTCTGTGATAGCTCCGCCCGCCGAGATGATCGTGACCGTCCCATTCGTTATTCCCGCGACGATGCGACCGATCGCCGCGTCCCCGCTTCCACCGACCGAGACCGCCACGGCAGTGGTCGTGTCGTTCGTCGTTTGGATCACTGCGGACGTGTTCTGAGTGAAGCCCTGCACTCCCGCCCCGTCCTGATTGGCCAAGAGCGTGATCGTCGAGGCACCCGCGTCGATTCCGCCACCTGCATTGAGGGCGATCGCGTTCTGTGCTGTGACCGAAACCGCGCCGACCGTCACGATGTCGGCGGTGTTCAGCACGACATTGTTCGTGTTCAGAGTCAGCAGGCCACCGATCCCGGTGCCGCTCGTCCCGCTCAATCTCGTCGTCCCGGTCCCCGCCGTCTGCGAGACGTTCCCCGTCGTGCGCAGCGTGCCGGAGAACGTCAGATCGTGCGCCGAAGCGACGGTGATCGAACTGAGCACCGACGTGGCACCGACGGCCCCGGCCACCGAAACGTCAGCCGTCCCCGCCGTGAGGCTGAGCGAACGCGGAGTCGCATCGCTGTTGATGGTACTCGTGAACGTGACGTTGCCGTCCGTCGTCGAGGCGACGGTGTCGATGGCGACGTTGTTCTTCAGCACGACCGCGCCGGTGAAGGTTACCACCCCGGCGACGTTCGTTGTTGTATTGCCATCCGTGCGGAGTGTCGTTCCTTCGAGATTGATCGTGGTTGCCGTTAGTGACAGCCCACCATCGCGCGTCGTCACGTTCTGCACATCGACACTGGAGGCACTCGCCACCGTCAGCGACTGCACGGCCTGAATCCCACCGACATCACTCTGAAAATCGACCGCCCCCGCCGTGCTCACGGTCAGCGTGCGTGCGTTCGTTGCGAGATCGGCATTCACCGTTGAACCGAGCGTGACGTTCCCCTCAGCTCCCGCTCCGCTGCTGGCCAACGTCACATTGGATGTGAGAACTACCGCGCCGTCGTAAAGCTGCGTTCCCGCCGTCGTCACGTTGCCGCCGAGATCGCTCGTTCCCGTGACGTGGACCGTCCCCACTGAGATCGTCGATTCGCTGTCGATGTGATCCGCCAGCAGGTTGGTCACGCCGGACACCGCCGCCGCGAAGCCCGCTCCACCCACCACCGTCAAGTCGTACGCACCGCCCGCCACAGTGGAACCGAAGTCGATCCCTTCGCCATCCGCATCGGTATCGACGGCTGTCAGCGTCGCGTTCGAGGTGAGAGTCACCGCGTCGCCATAGACCTGCTCACCCGTCGTCGTCACGTTGCCATTCAGTTCCGTCGTTCCGACCACATCGGTCGAAAGGCTGGCCAGTGCCGCGCTGTTCCCGACTGCCGCGTTGAATCGCGTCGTTCCGGCCGAGTTCACCACCAGCGATTGGCCACCGGCCACGAGCGCGTTCACCGTCGCATCAAACGTGACGTTGTCCGAAGCGACCACCTGCTGGTTGCCGGTCAGGATCACTTGCGTGTGGAAGTCGATCGCGCCGTTGTCGGCCGTGACGACGGAGCCGGTCTTGATCGCATCGAGTGCCGTGATCGAGATGTCTCCACCGCCAGCCACCGTTCCCGTTGAGTGAATCCGGCCGTCGAGAATCACGTCGGCACCGGCAGGAACATCCGGATCCACGGTTGTAAAAATCGTGATGTCGCCCGCCGCCAGAATCTGATCGTTCGTGCCGTCCGCATCGACACGCACGCTGTCGGGTTCACCCGTGGACGTGGCGTACAGATCCGAGCCACTGATCGTGACATCGCCCGCTGAATTGACTTGGCCCGCCGCCAGAATCCGTAGGCCGCCGGAACCGTCGCCGTCCAGATCGGCGGTCAGCGTGATGTCGTCCCCGGCGGTCAGCGTACTGACCGTCGCACCGACAATGATGTCGCGGTTGGCCGACAGAATGAGCGTCGAGCTGCTGGAGAGATTCGCGTTGATGATCAAATCAACCTCACCGCCGCTCAGCGAGACATGGCCTTGTCCGGCCGTGACGGTCGCATTCAGGATCACGTTCGAGGCGGTGATCGTTCCCCCCGCTCCGCCGATTGTGGTGACCGACTCATCGACCGTCAGTTCGCCATCCGCCGTGATCGTGATGTCACCACCTTCTTTCATCAACCCGGTGTCGCCCGTCGCCAGGCCCGTCGCCCCCACAAAGCAGTCTCCCGCCGTGACCGTTCCGATCGACAGGTCATTCACGTCATGGAACTGAATCGTTCCGCCGTCGTTGGTGTTGAGGGCCGCGAACGTGCCGACATCGTTGTCTTCGGTGAGCGTGATGTGGCCGAGCGTCGTCGTCACACCGAGTGAACCGGCCGTGATGAGGCCCGTCGCCGATTGAATGACATTGCCCGCCGCGCTGATGCGCACCGTTCCGGTTCCCGCAGCGACAGCCGCATCGAGGACGACCGAATCTCCACCGACGTTGGCTCCCATCGAACAAACCTCGATGTCGCCGTTGCCCGCCGCCGTCGTGATGCCCGAGCCTGTGGAAGCAACCGTCACCGCACCGCCCGCTTTGAGCAGGATGTTGCCGGACGAACCGGTCTGCGCGAGTGACACGACATCCACCGCGTCGAACTCATCCAGCGAGAGATTGCCGCTCGTCGAGTTCGACGCCGAGACCGATGCCAACTGAGTGTCGAGGTCGTCCGCGTGGCCGATCCCCGTCGCGGCCGACAACGTCGCCGAATCGCCGATGAGATTCGCGGCCTCGCCTGTCAACACGTCCGAGATCGCGCCCGCACCACTGGCATCCGCGTTGGCCGTGACGACGATGTTGCCGAGCGTCGCGTCGCCGTTTGCGTTCGCATTGATCCGGCTCAGTCGAACATCGTTCGGCGCGGCAAGCGTGATGTGGCCGTCATCCGACTGAATGACCGAACCGTCGGCCATTTCGATGTCGCCGTCGGCCGACCCGCTCAACAAAACACCGCCATTGTTGAACTGAGTGCCCGCCGTGACGACCACCGCTCCCGTCCCCGCCGCCCCAGTCGTGGTCGCGCTGCCGAACGACACTGTTCCTCCGGCCAACAGCGTGATGGATGAGTTGCCGCCAACCGTGGTCACGTTCGCGTTGACGATCAAATGATTCACATGACCCACATCGGTGTCTGAATCCCCATCGGCAGCGAGAAGGATGGCTCGATTGCCTGCTCCTGAATTTGTCACGACCGCATCAACCGTCAGCGTGCCAACCGTGCTGATGCAGATGTTGTCCCCCGCCACGCCGCTGGTGATTGAAACGCCGGTCGTCCCGCCGGTCGCGCTGAAATCGGCAATCATCAGGTCGCCCGAAACGTCGCGCACGTTGATGTCGCCCGTGACCGTGGTGGCCGCGAAACGGGTCGCGGCGACTTCGAGCTTCGCCCCATTCGCGATCCCCGTCGCGGCACGCAGGTCGATCTCGGCGGCAGTGATGTCGGCGGTGGTCGCGCTGTCCACCGCGTCACCATCAATGATCGCTCCCCCCCCCGAAGTCGCATCGAGCGTGACGCGCGCCATCCCTGCATTCACATCCAGCACCGTGATGTCGCCCGCCGCGTTGACCGTCAAGTTGCCGTTCGTCGTGACGATCTCGGTCAGCGTGAGCGAGTCTGTTTCGTTCACGGTCAACGCCGCGCCGCTGCCGGTGATTTGAGCCGTCAGCGTATTGATCGTCGTGGTCAGAGTCGTCGCGCCGCCATTGGCTCCGCTGGTGAAGCTGAGAACATCGGCCAGCAACAGCCCGAGCACGCGCGATGCGGCACCGGCTCCCGCATCCTTCACATCGAAGTCACCGCGCAATCGCAGATCGCCGGTGCCGACATCCAGCCCTGCGTCGGGCAAAGTCAGCGTCCCGCCGACTCCTGAAACGCTCAGTGCCTCCAGGCCGAGGTTGTCTCCGCTCGACAGCACGAACGCCTGGCCGAGCGTTCCCACGTCGATGTTGCCGCCCGTCGCGCGAATGATTGCCGATGCGGCGTTCGCCCCACCCACGTCGATCGAACCCGCCGCCGCCCGCACGTTGCCGAAGAAGTTCAGGAAGATCTCACCCCCGGCCGCTGTCACCTGTGCCTGAAGCAACCGCCCGCTGAGGCTGACATCAATCGCCTCGCCCGTTCCTGCCGCGAAGTCCGTGATTGTGCCAATCTTGTTCTGCGCGGACAGCGACAGATCGCCAGCCGTGATCGTCGTAAAACCGTCGTTGCCATCGAGAATGCTGCCCGCCGCCGCACTCAGCGACACCGCTCCCGTTCCGGCGTTGATGGCTTGAACGAGCGTGAGGTCTCCCGTGGCAGCCGTCAGCGTGACATTGCCATCGCTGGTTGTCAGGCCGACCACGCCGTTGACCGTTCCAGCCGACAGGTCATCGGCATCGACGAACAGGAACGCTGCTTCACTGGCCGTCACCGATCCGGCGAGGACATCGACATCGTTCGTGGCACTCGACAGCGACACCGACTCACTCGATTGAACGAGCAATCTGTCGGCGAGGATCTGGCCACCGGTTTGCGAGATGCCGCCGGTCCCATTGGAGGTTGTATAGGAAGTGGCCTGGTCCGCCAGCAGATGAACCTCGTTGCCGACGTTCGAGATCGTCCCCGATTGCAGGGCGATGTTGTCGGAGGAGATGATCGACAGCACACCCGAACCGTCTCCCGTAACGTTGGCATTGATCGTGACCGTCTTCGTGAAGACGCCGAAGCCGGCATCGACCAGCGAGAAATCGCCGGTGAAGGCAATGTCCGCGTTCACGCTCAGCGAACCACCCGCATAGATCACGCCGCCACCGGTTGCCTGAGCCGAAGCGATGGCCCCCACCGTGCCGATGGTCAGATCGTCGATGTCACTGATGTTCGTCTGGCCATCGACGGTGTTCTGGAAGATCACGGTGGCCACGGCCGTCTCCAGGGCGTTCGCAGAGCCGATTCCGTGCTTTGCCGTCAGAGTCATGTTCACGGCCGTGATGTTGGTGAGAGACGCCGCGTCACCTTCGATCGCGCCACCCGCGGCGGTCAGCGTTGCGTCCCCACCATCGGTGTCGATCGACCCCGCCGCACCAAACACGATGTCGTCGCCCGTCGTCAGGTTCACATCGGTCGATGAGGCTCGCGTAATCGCATCGCTGACCTTGATCGCACCGCTAAACGAGTTGCCAATGTCGAGGCGGCTGGCGGTGATGTTGTCGAGTTCCGCAACGGTCAGCCCGAGCGTTCCCGCCGCGTCGGCTCCACCGAGATCAATGAGCGTGCCGTCCGTCTGCTGCTTGAGGACCACCGTTTGATCGCTGGCGGAGAGCGTGCCGAGGATCGCCATGTTGTCGGCAGTCAGTGTGATTCCGTTCGTGGCTGCGACATCCTTCATCGCGGCAATCGTCAGGCCACCGCTCAACGCGGTCAGGCTCACCGAGCCGTTGTCTGTGTCGATGCCATTCACGCCACAGACCGTCGTCACCGTGAAGCCGTCCGCCTCGACAAACGTCACGTCGCCACTGGATGTGTCGATGGCGAGGTGCGTCACGTTCGTCGAGGCATCGGTGAACGCGACCGCTCCACCAGCGACGACCGCCAGATCGCTGACGATGATCCCGCCCGCACTCGCCGTCACCGTCGAGCCGCTCGTCAAACAAAGCGTCGTGATCGCGGGCGAGTCGGTGAGGTCGATGTCTTCCGAAACCGTGATCGCACCGCTGAGCGAGTTGCCGATGTCGAGGCGGCTGGCGGTGATGTTGTCGAGTTCCGCATCAGTCAGCCCAAGGACTCCCGCAGCATCGGCACCACCGAGGTCGATGGAATTGCCGTCAGTGCGTTGCGACAAGTTGACGACATTGGTTCCGACATTCAGCGTGGAGGAAGCGGCGAAATCCATCGCGTCGGCGATGAGAGTCGCGTTGCCCCCCAGCGCCGTATTGCCACTGGCAAACGCGATGCTGTTCGTGATGACGGACAGTGCGCCACCGATCCCCGAGCCACTGGTTCCGTTAAATGTCGTCGTGCCAGTGCCGGAGGTCTGCGTCACGCTGCCTGTCGTTTGAATCGTGCTGCTGAACATCACGTCGTGGGCGGAGTCGATCGTCAGTGAAGACAATGCGGTCGTTCCGCCGACGGCCCCGGTCAGAGTGATGTCGTAAGCTCCGAGCGTCAGATTGCGCCCGGCACCTGGCGAGTCAATGCTGGAGTCGAACGTGATATTCCCCGCACCGGCTCCGGTGCTGAGTACCACATTGCCGGTCAGCGCCACGGCATTGGCGAAAGCGATGTGGTCGCCCGTCGTCGTGATGTTCGCCGCCGTATTCACGCCGGTGAAGTCCTTCTCAAGGAAGCTGCCGTCGAGCGTGAAAGCTCCCGTTCCGATGGTCAGCGTGCCGGTCGTGTCGCCTGCGAGAGAGACATTGCCGTCCGATCCGGTAGTGACTGTGGCTGCGTTTTGGAAGAGGACGGTCCTCACATTGTTCAGGCTCAACACCTCACCCGCCGCGCCGTTGTCGAGGTTGATCGCCTGCTTGAATGTCGTCGTCGCAGAACCAGCGTGCTGCACGAACCGGCCTGCTGTGAGAGTCGCCTCCACCGTGACGTTCGCCGCGCTGACGATCTCGATTGTGCCGAGTCGTCCCATGCCGCTGCTGCCGTAGGTATCACTCTGCCCCGACCGACCGAGCGTCACGTTGCCGGTTCCCGCAGTGATCGTGATGTCCTCGCCACGCGCTGAGGTCGTGTTGGCGATCACGCTGCCCAGCAGCAACACGTTGCCACCGTTGGCCGCTCCGGTGCTAGTGATGATCCGGAGTTCATCCCCCTCAACGTCGAAATCGATCGTGTCGTTGATCTCGACATTGCCAAGTGCTGATGACGTGTCGATCGTCACCATGCCGCCGGTGTTCGAGCCGTCGATGTGGAACGAGGCACTCCCCAGCGAAACATCGTAGCCCTCGACGATGAACGAACCGGCGACGATGAGGTTCGCCGCCAGGAAGATGTCGCCTTCCTGTCCCGCGACGTTGTTGTCACCTTCGGCCCGCAACCGCAGCGTGGTATTCACAGACAGGATGTTGTCCGCGCCCGGGTCCGCGTCCGCGATATGGATGTCCCCCGCCTGCGTGTCGTCTCGCCCGATGACCAGTTCGCCGAATCCGTCCGCTCCGCCCTTGACCGTTTGCAATTCGTCTTCGGACAAGTTGAGCGTCCCCGCACCGTTACCCAGACCGATCGTCGTGTTGGAGGTTTTACCGGCGAACACGGCGCGAACCGAATCGGCTCCGCCACTTCCCGACGACTTCAACACGGCGTTCCCAGCAATCTGGATGTTGTCCGAGAAGAAGGACAGGCCGCCGCCGTGGGTGTCGATGGTGACTGTGCCCACGGTGATGCTGTCATCATCCGACCCGTACTGTCGCGCGGTCACGGTGAGCGATGTCGCTTCGATCAAACTACCACCGACGATGACGATGTCATTCGCCGAAATCGTCAATGCTCCCAGTCGTCCGAGCGGGGCGTTCGCCCCCAGTTCGCCGTTGATCGTGACGTTGCCTTGATAGGCTTCGAGGGTGAGAGCCCCGTCATTCTGAGCTTCGAGCGAACCCGTGAGAGTGAGGTTGGCCAGAGTCCCCGCCTGGAAAATGACCGCACTCCCCCCCGTGTTTAGAACGACGTTACCGGTCAGCGTGATGTCGCCCGCATCGCTGCCGTTGTCCAACGTGAGAATGTTGCCGCCGAGCGTAATCGTGCCGACCGTGTTGCCGCTGGCATTGATCGTGAAGTCGTTGAGCTTCTCGCCGAACATGATGGAGCTGGGCTTGTTGTAGGACACGTTCCCGCCGACACCACCCGACCAACCAAGGTCACCACCCGAAGCAGTCCTGGAAGTGTTGATCGTGAGGTCCAACCCGGCGGAGTCGCCCCACGTTCCGTTGACGGTCGTGATCGTCACCTGACCACCATTGCCGTTGTTCCCCTGTTCGGTATCGATCAGCAACGACTGGAACAGGGCCAAGCCATCCGCCGTGATGTTCAGGTCGCCCGTGTCCGCACCGTTGTTGTCGAGCAGGACCGAACCTCCCCTCGCGTTCAGATCGCCCGTGCTGATCGTCAGGTCATTGAGATACGTCCCCCCCGAGTTGCCGATGCTCCCGAGTTCGACGGTGTTCCCATAGAAGCCCGTCGGCTTGGTTTGAATCGTGAGATCGGTTCCAGTCGTGGAGGCCGCGAGCGTTGAGTTGCGGAAATCGACTCGACCACCGATGGCGTTGTTCCCCTGCTCGGTGTCCCAAGTCTGACTCGCCGTCAGCACGATCTGACCCGTGAAGGTGATATCGCCCGTGTCCGCGCCGCTGTTGTCGGTCGAGATGTTGCCACCCAGCAGAATCACCCCCAACGTAGCACCAGACGCCATGACGGTCAGGTCGTTGAGATACGCTCCGCCCGCGTCGTCAATTCTTGCCAGCGTCACGTTTCCACCGAGGGAACTCGTACTCGTCTGAATCACGAGATCGTGCCCAACCGCGTTCGCGCTGATCGTCCCGCCGCTGAACGAGACCGAACCGGCAGCGCTGTCGTCACCCGTTTCGGTGTCAATCGTCACGCTGCTTCCCGTGATGATCGTGTTGCCGACAAACGTCAGCGAACCGCCGTCCGTCTGGATGTTCGCTCCCAAGTTGATCGTCGCAGCGGTGATGTCGAGGTCCGTCAGCGCCGTCGTCGCCCCGACACTCGCCTCCAACGTGACGACTCCCGTTCCGTGAGCTGCCAGCGTCAGCCCCTGCGCACCGTTGACCACTCCGTTGAAGGTAATGCTGCCGTTGTTCGCAACCGTCGAAACGGCGACCGCTCCCGACGACAGTGTGATCTGATCCGCAACCGCGTTCCCGAAGCTGACCGACCCCGATGACAACAGCGTCATCCCGTCGAGCGTCACGCTCTCGTTGAACACTGCGCCACTCGTGCCAACCGTCACGTCATTGCCCAAAGTCACGAGACCGCTGCCGACCGACTGCGTGAGACCGCTCAGTGAGTTCGTGCCGCCGATGATTCCCGTGAACGTCGTCGCGCCCGCACCGGACAATGTCAGTGACTGAGAGTCGGCAGCCGCTCCATCGACTGTGGCGCTGATGGTCAGGTCGTGCGTGGCGCTTCCATTCGCGACTGTGATCGTCCGGTCTGCACTCCCGAGCGAGAGATGGCCGCTGATCGACGCCCCCGCTGCTCCTGAGCCGGTCGCGATGAGGGTGACATTGCCGCCAAGCGTCAGTGTTCCCACTCCGGTGGTGACCACCGCACCGGACAACGCGCCGCTCTCCAGACCGAGTGCCGCGATGGCCTCATCGAACCCGTTCAGGTTCAGCGTGGCCGTCGCTCCGACGGTGACGTTCGACGCATCATTGATTCTGTTTGAGCCACCCAGCGTGAACGTGCCGCTCTCAAACTTGATCGTGCCAGACCCGGCGTTTAAACCGGTGCCGTCGATCGTCGCGGTGCCGCTCAAAAACTGGTCGGCATTGGCAGTGGTCACGGCGTTGAAGTTCGCCGCCGTGACCGCCAGCGCATTCCCGGAGTCGCCGATCCCCCCCGAGCCAGCGCGAAGGGAGAGTGTTCCCACTCCCGTAGCCACATCGACAGCCGCCGAACCGGACGTGATCGCGCCGCTTCCACTTGTCGTGAGCGTCACGTTGCCACCCGCCGAAGACAGCGAACCGTTCGCGCCACTGAAGGCGATATTCGTGTTCGCGCCCGTTGTCAGTTGCAGGTTGGTCCCCAACGTCCGGGTGATCGCATCGCTGATCGTGATCCCGCCAGTGTTCGTGTTGCCGATGACAAGCGCCCCCGCCGTGATCCGATCAAGTTCGGCATCGGTCAGACCCAGAACCCCGCCAGCATCGGCCCCGCCCAGATTGATTGCCGTGCCATTCGTCTTCTGGAGTAGGGTGACCATGTTGGAGCCAGCGTTGATCGTGGCTGTCGAATCAAACGCGACACTATCGGCAACAAGCATTACGTTGCCGGTAGAGGTCGATGTGATCTGGCCGTTGCTTGAAACGCTGATCGCGCGTGAATTCGCTCCCACACCCTGCGTCGCTGTAATGGCGACATTGCCAGACCCCGTGGAACGAATGAGGCCACTAGATGTGACACGCAGTCCGTCATTGGAATCGCCCGTCCCGCGTCCCGTGGCGGTGATCGTCAGATTGCCATTCACCGAAGAAATTTCGCTCCCCGAATCAGAGACCAGTACCCCGTAGCCGTTGTCACCGCGAGTTCCTCCGGTCCCGATGACGGTGACTTTCGCGGATCCCGTCTCGGTGATCTTGCCTCCGGCGGTAACCTCAACGCCGTTGTCGTTGCCTGTTCCTGAACTCGAACTGGCTCCGGTTCCGGTGACGAGAACATCACCTCCGATAGAACTAATGCGACTACCGGAGTAGGCCACTAAGACTCCGCGATTCCACGCCGTTCCGGCACCGCCCGTTCCAGTGACGGTGACCTTGGCGGCACCGGTCGACGAGATGACTCCATTTTCCAAACCGACGCCGTAGTTGAAGGCACCGGAGCCCGCCGCACCCTGACCAGTGACTTGGATGTCTCCGATCACAGAAGTGACCGTACCGCCGTTGATGATCCAGACGCCAATATCGGCACCCGAACCGGAACCGCCCGTGCCATTGATGGTGATCGTGCCCGCGACTCCACTCGTGGCCGTCGATTCCACGACGGCATTGTCACGAATCCACACGCCCACGTTGTAGGTGCCCGTCGTTCTAGAACCGGTGCCGCCGTGGCCCGTGATTGAGATGTCGCCATGCGCTGAGGTGACCTTGGTGTTGGCGTCACCAATCTCGACACCACGCTCACTGTCCGTGCTATTCCCACCCGTTCCATCAATCGTAATTTTGGCCGTTCCGGTGGATTGGATCACCGCCCCTTCGAATATGCCCACTCCCCGGCTGTAAGCACCTGTCGTGGAATCCCCCCCGTGCCCAGTGATTGTGATGTCACCGTTTAACGAGGCAATTCGCGTCGCACCGCCGGTGCCGTAACCATTGATTGAGACACCGTTGTCTTCGCCACCTCCCGCACCGCCTGTGCCATCGATGGTGATGGAGGCTGAGCCGGTTGAGTCGATCACCGCGCCGCTGCGGATCCACACACCAAACCCGTACACGTTTGCGCCGCCGTGACCCGTGATTTGAATGTCGCCGGTAACTGAAGTGATGTGTGTACCGGCGTCGCCAATCTCGACGCCACGAGAACTGTACGGGCCGCCGCCGCCTGTTCCGTCAATGTTGATCTTGGCGGCACCGGTCGAAATCACCTGCCCACCATTCAGCACAAACGCTCCGAAGTTGTTGTTGCCCGAGGCCGCTCCTCCATGTCCGATGATTGAGATGTCTCCCGTCACCGAGGCAACCGTGGAAGAGCCACCGTCAATGGCGACACCGTGGTTGAAGTCTGTTCCCGAACCACCCGTGCCATCGATTGTGATCTTGGCGACGCCGGTCGAAATCACCTGCCCACCGTTCACCACATACACGCCGATGTTGACAACGCCCGTTCCCGCACCGCCATGGCCGGTGATTGAAATGTTGCCCGTTGCTGATGTGATCTTTGAAGAGCTTCCCTCAACAGCGACGCCGTGGTTGTGGTTCGTTCCCGTTCCTCCCGTGCCGTCGATCGTGACCGTGGCCGTGCCGGTCGAACTCACTAGCCCCCCCGTCACCACATACACACCGGCGTTGACAAAGCCCGTACCCGAACCTCCGTGGCCGACGATTGAGATGTTGCCTGTTGCCGATGTGATCTTTGAAGAGCTTCCCTCAACAGCGACGCCGTGGTTGTAGTCTGTTCCCGAACCACCGGTGCCGGTGATCGTGATTAGGCCCTGATTCGCGGCCAAACCCGATGAAGTCGAGAGAATTGCACCGCCATTCAAGACATCGACACCAACATGGGCTCCGCTGCCAGCCTGATTGCCGCCATGTCCCGTCAAGTTGATGTTGCCTGTCCCCGCCGTGGTCAACGTGGCGTTATTAACCGAAATGCCGGTGAAGGCACAGCTGGCGGTCCCGGCAGCATTTGCGGAAAGAGTGATCCCGCCGTTGACCGTCACAATGCTCGATCCCGATGTCAGTGAGATATCCTTGGCCGCGGTCAGTGAAACGGCACCCGTTCCGGAAGTCGCGATGTCGGCGTTCGCAGTGGCCAGACTGATGCCGGTCGTGGTGCTGGTCGAAGTCGCACTGAAGCTCTTATCCGCAGCCATCGTGACGGCTTGATTGACTAGGGTCCCCGCACCGGTTGTCAGCGATAGATTGTTGGCGTGACTGATCGCTGCGCTGACAGTGATCGTGCCGGTCGAAGTGTTGCCGACGTTCACCGTCCCCGCCGTGATGAAATCCAGTTCGGTGTCCGTCAGGCCGAGAACTCCGGCCGAGTCGGCTGCTCCGAGATCGATCTGATTGCCGCTTGTGAGTTGGCGCAATGCGACCGAATTTGTCCCCGCATTGACGGTGGCCCCAATCGACATCGCGTTGGCTACGAGCGTGACATTGCCACCCGCCACAACGCTTCCCGTCGTCGTGATCTGCTGGCCAGCGATATCGACCGTTCCTGCGACACTCATCGCCGCGCCGAGAGTCACCGTGGCGTTCGTGCCGGTTCCCGTTGTGCCCGTGATCGACAGATTGCGAATCGTGTTACTGACACCCACCAGCGACACATCTCCGGCCGCGAAGACTCCGCCGGTCGAGGTGTTGATTGTGAGATCCTTCCCCGCCACGCTGCCACTGATCGAGCCGCCGCTAAACGTCACCGAACCCGCTGCCGTGTCGTCGCCGGTCTCGGCATCAATCGTGATGCCGCTGGCAGCCGTCACGACCGTGTTGCCCGTAAACGTCAGCGAGCCGCCATCCGTCTGCACGTTGCCGCCGAGATTGATCGTCGAACCGGTGATGTCGAGATCGGTGAGGGCCGTCGTCTGACCAACCGTCGAGTCAAGCGTGACCGTCCCCGTTCCGGCGGTCAGCGTCAGGTTCCTCGCGCCATTTACGGCACCGGTGATGTTGACGTTCCCATCGGTCCCGGTCGCGTGATCGGTCAACAGAGTCACGTTTCCCGTCAGATCGGTATTCCCCGTCAACGTGATCGAACCCGCGTCGGTGACTCCCAATGTACTGAGGCTCGCCCCGAGGTTGATCGACTCGGCGATCAAGACAATGTTGTTGCCATTGCTGACCAAGGCCGACGTGATGTTGATGGTGTCGGTGCCACCTTGACCGTCGCTGTCGTAGCCGTTGACGAGCGTGTCATTGCCGAGACCGCCGCGCAGGACGTTCAGCCCCGCGTCACCTGTCAGCGAATCGTCACCCGATCCGCCGGTGATGTTCTCGAATCCGGCCAGCGATATTGCGCCTGTGCCAGTTCCGGACGCCAAGTTCACCGTGACGTTCGTCGTGTAGGACGCATAGTTCAGCGTGTCGGTGCCAGCGTCGCCGAAGAGGTGGCCTGCGCCGATGCCGTCACCAAAAATGAAGCTGTCCGCTCCGGCACCGCCGTGGACATCCAGTAAGCTGTTCGTGTTGAAGTTGAACGTGTCACTGGCCGATCCCCCGTAAAGCGTTTCAAACCCCGAGAACGTGACCGTCACGCTGCCGCTGGAATAGGTGTTCGTGCCTCCCACCATCCACGTACTGATTCCATCAAGTCCTGTCAGTGTGTCACTGCCTGCCACATGCCCGAGGATGGCGTCAATCTGTGAGGCATCCGTGAAGTTGACCGTGTCGCTCATCGTCACGGTGACGGTGTGTGTTTGAAGATTGGCGGCAATGTCGGTGGTAACAGATGCAAAATTGAGTGTGTCCGTTCCTCCAACCAGATCCACAACCGTGTCGGCTCCAAATCCGTCGGCGAACAGGTAGGTGTCGTTTCCACCACCACCCTGCAATGAATCAGTCCCTGCTCCTCCCGTGATCGTGTCACCGAACGCAGAGCCGAAGATCGTGTCGTCCCCGCCTCCACCATCGAGACTGACGCTCACTCCCCCAGCGTTGGCGAAGCCGCTGGCAATTGAAACGCCGCTCAGGTCGATTGTGTTGCTGACTCCGAACGTGTCGTGGACGTAGATGCTGGAGACAGCCATCGCGTCGAGCGACTGAACACCGGCCATTGCGTTGTCGGAGTCCACCAGCACGCCATTGATAAGTACCTGATGGGAACCATCGACAGTAATGGTCACATTGTCAGTGCCATCAACGTGCTGTGGATTCGTATCGGTGACGCCATCAATGGCGACATCCAGCACACCACCCAAGAAGGATGCCGACACCGACAACACCTGCCGGTCTTCGAGCTTTCTCAAAGTGAGCTTGGCGGCGTGGTCGAATAAGTCGGACGACGGCTGTTGGGGGGGAGCGTCGAGCCAGTTCCAGAGCCACGAGGACACGTTCATAAAAATCACCTTTTAAGAATGCGCGACCGGGGAAGGGGCTGCCGCGCGTTCCTTCTAAACCATCCTTGCGAACACATCATCACGAGCCGACTCAACGACTCGCGAGGTCTGCCGTCTGGAATTGTTTGTACTGCACGATTGCAAAGCACTCATGCGGCAAACTGCTGCGGCTCGACGATGCGCGCTGCAGCGCGCGATCGACAGGCGTTCACAACTTACCTCACACAATTCACGGAGACGGTTTTCCAAAAATTCTTGAAACAACCGCGAAAGTCTAAAGTTGCCGCGCGACGCCTGTCCAGCAGCTTCATTCCGGACGAGAAATTGCAACCTGACGCCGCTTTACCAAGCCAGCGATCTTCCACAGTTCATACGCCTCGCGAAGCAGTCATCGTGCCGCTGCGCGTCCCCGATCCGATCGCCCATTCCGTGAGGAACTGGCTCGAAACAACTTCCTCGTTTAACCGCCAGCCAAAGGCGAGCGCGGAGGCGGTACGGAGTTGATGCACGGTGTCACCCCTCCGCGCTCGCCTTTGGCTGGCGGTTAAACGAGCGACTGGAAATCGGGAAGTGATTTCGAGCCAGTTCCGTGAGAGATCGAAGCGATGGCTCTCCAATCGTCAACGTGCCCGGAAAAGCAAACCCTGACGACCCTGCCTGCGCGAGGATTCTGGCAACCTGTGCCGATGACGCGGGTTCGTTCAAAGCTGCGAGTTCTCGTGAACGAGCGGGTCGCACCGAACCGAACTCAGGGGAGAGTGAATTCGGCTGGTTCGGAGTCCGCCCCCAGAGGAAGAGGTCAAGTCATGGCGAGTCTCTCGCTCCCAACGGCTCTCCCCGCACTACTCACGTTTCGTTTCTTCGCGAGGCGCGAAGATTTTCGCACCGTCAACCAGTGACACTCGCCGCCGTAGAAACTTGTCACCCTCCCACGTCATCCACGAAGAGCCATCAGAAGACCTCAACCAGAAAAGGGTGGACAAGAAGATGACAGCCAGATCCAGATGCTTCCTCTCAGATCTTCCTCTCCGATCTTCTTGTCCGCCCTCTTCTTGTTCCGTTCGGTTGCGGCCGAGCCGCGCTGGGATGATTCGTGCGGTGAGCCTGCTGTCAGCGATACTCGTCGTGTCGGCGGCAATGCTGGTGCGAGCGGACGAACCAACCAAACCAGATGCCGTTCTGCCACCGTCACCGATGCCCGAAGGAGCGGCCTCGGCGATACCCCCCATGACCGCTAGGCGAGACGCGCTCTGGCAAGATCGGCCGCTCGTGGGACTCAAAGCGGCAATCCAGCCGACGGCAGGCGAACTCCCTCCCAACGCCGCTTTACCGCGACTGGCACAGGCTGGCGTGCAAAACTACGGCATGGGCGATAGCCGGCCGTGGATGTTCAACAGCTCGGAATGGGATGCTCCCGCCACTCGGCATCTGCCGCTGTTGTTTGAAGAACCGAATCTCGAACGACTCGGTTACACCTACGGCTTCTATCACCAAAATGAGGAGGGTTGTGAGACCTCACCACACTTGGCGGAATGCCTGCAACCGTTCATCTCCTTCGTTCACTTCTACGGCTCGATCGCACTGCTGCCGCACATTCTCGCTGTCGATGATCCGTGCGAACCGTTCTACACGCTTGGCACCGATCGCCCCGGCAGTCCGCCCGCCTACCGCAAACATCTGATCCCGCTCGATCACCAACGCGGCTGGCAAACGGGAACCTTCGATGACGAGATTCTCG
This sequence comes from Schlesneria sp., assembly GCA_043733345.1. GTDB lineage: Bacteria > Planctomycetota > Planctomycetia > Planctomycetales > Planctomycetaceae > Schlesneria. The sequence goes on along the minus strand of JAYTGQ010000545.1, from coordinate 203 downwards.
GAGCGAATCTGCGTCGCCGAACCCAAGCCCACAGCCTCGCGATGCAGCGGCTGCTTCTCTGGAGTGAGTGAACGCACGATCCGGGCGATAATAAACGCGACCTCGTTTATACCTCGCGCGGTCGGTGATGAGACATCTGAGCGGGGCGGCGTCAGCCCTCCGATTCTTGGGCGTCAGCCCTCCGCTGGTAGAACCGGGGGCTG
>JAYTGQ010000544.1:0-4918 GCA_043733345.1 Schlesneria sp. | reverse complement strand
GTCAGCCCCCGGACTCTTCATTCGCTGTGTCCGGGGGCTGACGCCGCCCGGCTCACCTGTACAATTTTCTCTGCGGGTCTACTTAGAGCGGCGGCATTCTGTCCACCGTTGTGCGGCGCGTCCACTCGCGCGACTTGGTTGCGACTCACCGAGGGGCTTGGTATCTGTGCCGCCCACATTCAGACGGCTTCGACACAGGACTGACAGGGCCAACAGCGATGGAGACCTCTGAACAAGTCCTGCGGCAGTTGAAGTGGATCAAGTGGCTGACGGCACTGATCGCGTTTTGCTTCGTCGTCATCGCGGGATCGTTTGTATGGCTGGCGCGGGAAGCAAGCATCGCGTTTCAAGAGGACGAATCATCCTCGACCTCGTTCATCAATCGAGGATTGACGCTTCTCAATGAAGGGAATGAAAAGGAAGTTCTTAAACTGTCCGAAGAGCGAGAAAAGAAGTTTCCCAAAGATCCCTATGTGTACTGGTATCGCGGGAAAGCCCACTACCAACTTGGGCATTTCGACGAAGCGTTGAAAGCGATGCGACACGTTGACGAACTGGAGCCCTCTTGGCGTGAAAGTGCCACAGCTCCCTACATCAAGGCTGTGGAAGAAGAGCTTGCCAAGGGACTTTGAGAATCCGCTTGGCTGGCGTCATCACCCGGTTTTTCTCCGCGCAACTTTTTAAGGAACACTCATGGCTGGCCTCGATCACGGTGCTTCGTTTCCAAAAGAGCAAGAGGACATGGTCCTCGCCGCGCGGAATGCCCGGTACGGCATGGTGCTGTTTCTCATCTATTTGTTGATCTACGGCGGCTTCGTCGTCATCAGCGCGTTCTGGCCCGAGGTCATGGCCCGCGACGCCTTGTTCGGCGTGAACCTCGCCATCACCTACGGCTTCGCCCTGATCGCGATCGCGATGGTGCTGGCCCTGATCTACACGTGGCTGTGTCGGGCAGTATCTGTCAGCAAGTAGGGTGCGTGGAGTCTTCGGAACGTACCGTCGTGGGGACGGTTGATCGTCCCCCGGTGCGTTCCGAAGACTCCAGCGAAGGCTTTGCCTCAGACCGACGAAGGAAGGCGATTGCAAATTGATAATTGCTAATTGCTAAATGCAAATTGAAAGCGAAAGTCTCGCTGCGAGCGTCTCCTCAATTTGCAATTAGCACTTTGCAATCTCTTCCAAAACTGGACTCAAAGGGTCGTGTTTGGAACTCGAAGGAGTCCACGCACCCTACGGTTCTACGGTTCGGTACTTTTTCACGCTCACCGTTCAAAGCCCCTCCATGATTCACACTGCGTCCACGTTGTCCGTTGTCGTGTTTGCCATCTTCGTGGCGTTCACGCTTGGTTTGAGTTTTTACTTTGCGGCGAAGACCAAATCGGCGGCGGGGTACTTCGCGGCGGGAGGCCAGATTCACTGGTTCGTAAACGGTGTGGCCTTCGCGGGGGACTACCTGTCAGCCGCGTCGTTCCTCGGGATTTGTGGGTTGGTCGCGTTCTATGGCTATGACGGGTTCCTGTATTCGATCGGCTATCTGGCGGGGTGGGTCGTGGCGTTGTTCGTCGTCGCCGAGCCGCTCAAGCGACTCGGCAAGTACACGTTCGCCGATGCGCTCAACAGCAAGTTTCAATCGCGCGGCATCACGCTGTCGGCGGGGATCAGCACGCTGGTCGTGAGCGTCTTTTATCTCATCCCGCAGATGGTGGGAGCCGGGTCGCTCATCAAGCCGCTGCTGGGGTATTCGCATGAAGTCGGCGTCGTCATGGTCGGCGTGGTCGTCGTACTGATCGTGGCGACGGCGGGAATGGTGAGTACCACTTACGTGCAGTTCATCAAAGGCTCATTGCTCGTATTGTTCAGCAGCATCCTGACGGGAATGATTCTCACGCGTGGGCTGACGGTGGACGATCGCCCCGAGTCGATGCAGCCGCAAACGATTCTCACGAAGCTCGACGGGACGAAGATCGTCAACGGAAAACCGCACGGACACAAAGCGGGCGAGGCCGATCTGCGGTCGGTCGGTCACATCAGCCGCCTGCCGGATGGCCTGAAAGCAACGGGACCACTCAGCCCGGCAGGCTATCTCGCCACGTTGCAGCGCAGCGATGTCGTCACATGGAAGAAAGAGACGAAGAAAACGGACGAAGGTGAACTGGTGACTTACACGCCGCAGATCACTCCCGGTGAGAAGCTACTTCGTCCCGGCAACAGTCCGACGTTCAAAGGCTTGCAGTCGAACTCGCTCATGGCGCGGCTGGACTTCATTTCGTTGATGCTCGCGCTATTCGGCGGGACGGCGTCGTTGCCTCACATTTTGATCCGCTATTACACGGTGAAGGACCAAGCGGCGGCGCGACTCAGCACGGTGGTCGGGATCGCCACGATCGGCTTCTTCTACGTGCTGACGCTGTTCCTTGGACTCGGTGCCATGACGAGCGGCACGCTCGATTTGACCGACTCCAACATGTCCGCCCCGCTGCTCGCGAAGAGCTTTGGTGAGCTGTTGTTCGCGATCATCTCGGCCATCGCCTTCACGACGGTCCTTGGGACGGTGAGCGGCTTGATCGTCGCCGCCAGTGGCGCGGTCGTTCACGATCTGCTGACGAGCGTCCTGCGGATCGAGATGACCGATCACGGCAAAGTCCGTGTCGGCAAGATCGCCGCCGTGATCGTCGGGATCATCGCGATCCTGCTCGGCATCCTCTTCAAAGGCATGAACGCCAGCTTCCTCGTCGGGTGGGCGTTCAGCGTGGCCGCATCGGCCAATCTCCCTTCGCTAATAATGCTGCTCTTCTGGAAGAGGACGACGAAGCAGGGGATTACGGCGGCGATCTTCGTCGGGATGATCAGCTCGCTCAGTTGGATTCTGCTGAGTGCCGAATCGTTCGAGAAGGTCTACAAGTACACGGCCGCACAAGCCGCGGAACTGTCATGGGTGCCATTTAGCCAACCGGGCTTGGTCACAATCCCGCTGGGTTTCCTGACCTTGGTCAGCGTGTCACTCCTGACAAAGCGTCAGCCGATCGAAGACTGAACGCAGCCTACGCTTTGTCGGAAAAATATCAGCCGGAACGCGCTAGCGTCCGGTTTCTGCGGAAAACCGTGGGCTAGCGCCCAGCGGCTGGTAGTTTTCCGACAAAGCCTAGTTGCGAAACGGCAGCGGTATCAAAAAAAAGCGGCCTTCCGCGTGAGGAAACTCGCGAGGAAGGCCGTGTGTGTTTCTAAAGGCGATGAAAGTCTGTGACCCTTGGAACGCCTTCCGTGTCATTCGCCTCCGGATTCAAGGCTGAAGCTTCGCGCACGTCCCAGAAGTTCTCGCCCAACATTTTCCCGGAGGTCCGAAGTGGGGATGCTCGTCGAGTGATGGCCGAAGTTTAGGAGCAGGTTCTTAGAAATGAATCTCGCACTCGGGAAGCAGCTTTCTCAATTTCATAACTCCGGTCAGTGTGCATTTGGAGCCGAACACATCCAGCTTTCTCAGCTTCTTGTGTCCCGCCAGTTGTCCCAGCGACACGTCGTTGATGCCGGTTCGTGACGCGTACAACACCTCCAACTCATCACAGCCTTTCAGGGCGCTAAAGGCCTTTGGTCCCGTAATACTCGAACAGTCGTTGATGTTGATGTGCTTCAGGTTCTTCATGCCCGTCACAATCGAAGTGAAGCCGACATCGTTGATCCCCTGCACCATTTGCAGGTCGATGTGTTCGAGCGACTTCATGGTGTTGATTGCCTTGGCTCCCTTGTCGGTCATCGGCGTCACGGAGACTCCGAGCAACTTCATGTTTTTCAATCCCCCCCCCTTCGTCACCGCCAAGAAGCCTTCGCTCGTCACTCCACTGCGGTTGATATTCAGTTCCTCCAAGACCTCCAGCTTGGCGAGGGCGGCCATACCGGAATCGGTAATGCCACCACAATCGCGGAAGTTCAGCCGTCGCAGCGTCCGTGCTTCGCAGATGAGATCCAGCGTGATGTCATTCAAGCCCGGCGTGACTTCAAAGTTAAGCTCTTCGAGTACCGGCATCTTGCCGATCGCCGCAAACCCGTTGGGAGTCAACTTGCAACCGACGATCTCCAGCTTTTTGAGATTGGGGCAACCGTTGAGTATGGACAGGCCGCTATCCGAAATCGATGTCCCGTTCAGTGTGAGCGACGCCAACATCGGCAACTGGGCCAGTTGTTGCATGTTCTCATCGGCGATCTTCGTGGCGCTGAGATTCAAAGTGTGGAGAGCCGGCAGCTTGCTCAAACTTGCCAAGCCCGCACCCGTGACGTTGCTGCCACTGGCATCAATCTCTGTGACCGTCTCCAGTCCCTCAGTCAGTGTCCCCAGCTCAGCCAATGTGGCGTCGGAGATTTCATACGGCTTCAGCGAACGCAAGGTCGCCAACACCACCGCCGCGTTCGGTTTGGGGGGCGGAGTCGGAGCCACTGGTGGCTGAACTGGAGCAGGAGGCACGACAACGGGAGCCTGTTGCGGAGCCTGTTGCTGAGTCAGCTCATTCCACGTCGGCACTTTGCCGCAACCCGTGGCGAAGGAAATCGGCAGCAGGACAGCCATCCCACACGCCCACCGAATCTTTCGGTTCTCAAGCACACTGTCTTGCATCACAAAACCCTCTCACTGAAACCACCTGATGAATCGAACACTTGAACAAAACTGCGGAGCAAACTGTGGCAATTCAACGCCAAGTTCTGCGCTGAAGGCAGAAGACGACGGGCAGTATCTAGTGATCTCTTGTGGCGTCAAGTCGCGAAGCCTTGAACTGACAACGGTGCTGCCTGTCGCGGCCTGATCCCGATGCCGTCAATGAAACCAAGCACGCGTGAGCTGTAATTTTTTTTGACCAATACTTTATTTACAAACGGGTTTAGGTAAAAGCCCGTTTTCATCACTTCCAGAATGGCTTTTTTTATTTCG
>JAYTGQ010000543.1:0-1646 GCA_043733345.1 Schlesneria sp. | reverse complement strand
CTTTCGCTCCGCGAAAGGACGTCCTTTCGCGGAGCGAAAGACGACATTCGCGACCGTGATTGCTGAACCGATCCTCGGCGTAGGACGACACCGCCAGCGTCAGTCATCAGCGGAGCAGGTTGGCCGTTTCTTCCAGCATTTGGTTTGCGGCGCTGAAGGCTCGGGCATTGACCTGATAGCCGCGTTGAGCCGCGATCAACTGAGTGAACTCGGTCCCGATATCGACGTTGGAGCTTTCCAATGCTCCGGCCTGAATCGAACCGGCACTGCCTGCCTGCGGGGCCGTGATGACGGGTTCGCCAGAGCTGGAGTTGTACTGAAAGTAGTTGTTCGACTTTCGGTCCAAGCCTTCCGCGTTCGAGAATGAGGCGAGGGCGATCTGGGCGATGGACTCCGAGCGGCCGTTGCTGAACTGACCGGTGACGATTCCGTCCGCCTCGACACTCACGTCCACCAGGGTTCCTTGAGCGAAGCCGTCCTGTGATGTCGATGCCGCCGATGTGAATCCTCCGAACTGCGACAGCCCATCGAAACCGTTGGGCGATCCGAACTCCAAGGTGATTGTTTGCGGATTGCCGAACGAGGCCAGATTGGTGATCTGGAACGTGATGCTGTCATCACCGTCGGTGCCGCGGATCATCTGCTTGAAGTCGCTGATGTCGGTTTTTCCGCCGGTGTTGGTTGGCAGGTCTTGCAGATTCAGTTGAAGTTGGCTTTGGCCGGAGATCTTCGCGGACAACTCGATGACTCCCGAACCATTGAGAAACGCGGTCGCACCAGAGAAGGCACCATTGATCGCGGTGATCAAGCTGCCTACGGTGGCTCCCGAGGTGGGGAAGTCGATCGGGCCAACCACGATTCCGTCGTGATCCAGGCCCGAGATCCGAATCGCATCGGTGGCACCGTAAGCTCCGCCCGAATGTTGATCGAGAGCGTTGAGCGAAGTCGCCGCCGTCGCGGGAGTACCGCCGGCGGTAAAGGGCTGATGCAATGACAGGACTTCCGTCACGCTCGTTCCGACGACGCCCAGAAACGAGCCGTCCTCGTTGAAAGTCAGTCCGGCAACTTTGTTGTCCATACCGAAGCCGGTGATGACACCCTCACTCGATTCGAGTGTGGCGGTCACGTCCCAGCGATTGGCCGAGGCCTTTTGAAAGTTGAACGTGACGTTGTGCGGTGAAAATTGGGCGTCAAAAATCTGTATGGCCGTGGTCGCGGAATCCGCCGCTTTGCCAGCGACGGACATTTGAAAGTTTGTGAACTGTGTGACCCCCGTGAGCGGCGTCGGATCGGTCGGGCTGCTCTTCAAATTCAGTGTCAGACTGGCGGGCCCCGCTTGATTGGCCGTCAGCACGATGTGCCCGGCGCTATCGATCAACGCGGTCGCTCCCGCTCCCGGCGTGGCGGAGAGAAAGGCGTTGTTGATGACATTCAAGACCGCACCGACGGTGTCGGATGCTGTTCCGGTTGCCGTGTAGAAGGCGTTCACGGAGGTGCCATCCACGCGCGTGCCGGTGATCTGAATTTGATCGCCCGTTGCGTACTTCTACTGTCCGTTGGTCTTTATCGAATCTAAGGATTTGTGGGAGAGTCTCTTCAGGGTTTTATTGAACCAGGAAGGGAGTCTGCCATGGACGGGCGGTTTG
>JAYTGQ010000542.1:0-12750 GCA_043733345.1 Schlesneria sp. | reverse complement strand
TCCAAATGGCCCAAGAAACGAGCCAAACACAAGTCTCCGCCACGCCTCGCCAAACGCTTTACAGACACCATCGTTATGGCTAATTGAACGGTATTGCGGTTAGCCGCGTGGGCAACGCCCCGCGCGTCGAGCGATGTGGAACGCTGTTTTGCCATCGACGCGCGGGGCGTTGCCCACGCGGTTAAACGAGGCAATGGCCTCATTCTTGGCCGCGCGAGGTATCAGTCCGTCACTTGTGTCTCGTTGCTCGTGGCCGGAGTCTTTCACAGCCGGAATCGAGTTCGGTCGAGGCGGCCGGGTGGCGGGTGCCACTGGCGAGGTGCTTCGCTCGCCAGTACTCTTGGAAAACACTGGCGGCTCAAAGCAGCCGCCAGTGGCACCCGGCGTTTCTGTATAGCAGCCCTTGTTTGGAATCTGCATGGGTGAGCCGGGCGGCGTCAGCCCCCGGACTTTTGATCGGCCGAGTCCGGGGACTGACGCCCGATGGCACTCACGTTGTCATCAGGCTTGTGAGCGGCACGGCGCTAGCCGTCGGTTCTTGCCTGAGAAATCGACACCAAGAGACACCGGTGGCTAGCGCCATGCCGCTCACAAGCGAAGAGTCCGGGGGCTGACGCCGCCCGGCTCACCTTCACTTGGCTGTTTGTCGAAACGGTTTGTTGTCTCGATACAGCTTCAGCCGCGATTCGTAGTCGGCTTTCTGGTCGGCGGGAGCGAGGTCCATTCCCTTTTGCTGCCACTCGACCGCCTTCGCAAAGTCGCCCGCTTCAGCATACGCGGCAGACAATGTGTCGAGGTATCCCGGCTTCTTCCACGCCGTCAGTTCGCAGGCTTTGGTGGCGTATTCGACGGCTTGTTGGCCATTGCGGTGCTTCGCATCGGGACACGTGGCTCGCAGCCAAGCTTTGCGATTCCATGCCACGACATGATTCGGATCGATCTGTGTCACGGCCTCAAGATCTGCGAACTTTTTCTCAAAGTCCGGCTTCTGTCCCCACGCTGTGGCTCGTTCCATGATAAGCTCGACATTCTTTGGATCAGCCTGAATCGCAGGGTCAAGTTCGGCGATGGCCTTGCTCCAATCCCCCCTTCTTCGACCAGACCCAGCGGCGATTGGTGTGCGAATCCTTGTACTTTGGATCAAGCCGGATCGCGGCTTCGTAGTCGGCGATTGCTTTGTCGTAGTCGCCCTTGTCCCGCCAAACATCGCCTCGGTTGCTCAGCGTCACCGCCCGTGAATTCACCATCGGGACCGAATCGCCGCCGGTGACCTCGGCATCGAAAAATCCGCCGACCTTCGCGTTCGGGTCGAGGTGCTTCAGAGCCTCATCGTAGTCGGCAATGGCCTTGTCGTGTTCCTTCTTGGCGAACCAAACTCTTCCACGATTGCTGTACGCTTCCTGTAACTTCGGATAAAGCCGGATCGCTTCGCTGTAGTCAGTGATTGCTTGGTCGTACTCCTTTTTGTCATGCCACAGAAGCCCGCGATTGTTGAACCACGCGGACTCGGTTGAGTTCAGCCGAATCGCGTCGTTCATGTCCCCCAGCGCGATGTCGAGTTCTCCCTTGAGCCGCCAGATTCTGGCGCGGTACCAGTAATTGTCGGCGGTCTTGTTGGTCTCCAACAGCCGCGTGTAGTGGCCGATGGCGTCTTCAAACGGCACCACGTCGCCTCGACGCAGGTAGGCCCGCTCTGCCTTGATCCAGAGCCACTCGCCATCGACCTTGTCCACGGTAAAGACCGTGCCTTCACTGGCCGTCGCCGCTGTCTGGCCACTCACCGCCAGTGGAGCCTTGTCCTTGATGACCACCACCCGCTTCCCCGCCAGCGACTGTTGACCCACCGCCGAACCGCCAGACACCGCCACCAGACAAACGACACCCAGCAAACGTGCCAGAAATGGGCGTGGCCACTGAACTGCAAACCAGAATTCGCTGCGGTGGGCTGAGGCTGATGTCGGTCGCATACGGGTTCCTTTCACTCGGGACGTTCGGACGGGGTTCGGACAGGGCGACGGGTCAACAAGGTGGCCCTGTCGCTCCGCGACAGGAAGCGCAATCGCGTGAGGCGCGGTCGGGTGGCGGGGTCAGCAGCGGAGCGGATGGCCCCGAAGAGATGTCAGCACAGGTGAAGAGGGGGCCTTCCCATTAGGCCTAGCAGCCTGTTGAAAATCATCTGTAGGGTGGGACCAGCTCGCTTCGAGCGCCGGCCCGCCAAGAAAAGTCGCTGTGTTTGATGGTGGGCCGGCGCGGCGAAGCGCCGCTGGTCCCACCCTACGGTCTTTTTTCAACATGCTGCTCGGAGCCTGTCCACGTAACTGAGGCGGGCGGGTTTTGGTTGGTCTTTCGGTGAAGCGATCACGGGGGCGGTTTCGGTTGAGGGCCGATTAGGCCGGGGCGGCAAGAAAAAGCATACCCATCGAAGCCTGACGCGCAAGCAAAGGATGCTCGATATCCCAGGCTTCGCTTGCGCGTCAGGCTTCTATTGTCGGTATGACAACTACTGCCGCTCGCCTTAGGCCGGGGCGGCTTGCCAGACGCGAACAGTGGCTGAATTCATTGAGCAGTTCATCACTGGCAGGCCGAAGTGAAGCCGGGAACCGTGACAAACTATCGGCAAGCTCAAGCCAAGCTCGTCGAATACTTCTACTGTGACGATTCGTGTGATTGGGATGAGTGCAAAGTGAGAAGTGAGCAGTGCAAAGTGCAAAATGAAATGCACTTCCATCAGTCGCCAAGCTGGCGCGACTGCCGTCGGACAACACATCAGCGTGCCGGGTCGTGTCTCAAAGAGTTTTTGCCCCTCTTGCACTTTGCACTGCTCACTTTGCACTGAATCTTTCGGACCAATCCGTCACCGTAGAAATACTTCAAGACGGCCAGGCCGTTGTCCGCCGTCACTCCACTAGACGCGGGTCGGTTCCGTTCGTGGCTGAAGGGCGACAAGAAAACCAAGAGCGGCATACCGACTTTGAAAAAGCGGTGCAGAATCCGTCCGAACCGGTTCGCAGCGGTCAGAAACCGAAAATGAAAAACCCCTGGTGTGGCAGGAAAGACCTACAACACCAAGGGTTTTCAAAACTCAATTAGTACCCCCAGCGGGATTCGAACCCGCGTATCAGGACTGAGAATCCTGTATCCTGGGCCTCTAGATGATGGGGGCGTCGGGCGGGCGGTACTTAACGTGATTGCGCGGCGCATGTCAAGGAACAGGCGCAGGGTTGAAGGGCGAGCCACAACCGGGGCACGGGAACTTGTGATTCATGGGATCGGCATCGACGTTGGCTTGGTTTTGCAGCCTATTTGGAATGCCGTGGCACGGGCGGCCGGCCCATGCGATTCGTGGTGAAGACGGCTCTGTGATTCGTGGTGAAGACCGTACGTTCCAACGGGAAATGCGCGCAGGCGAGCCGCCTGCTCTACGTTTTTCAACGGACCGCGACCTGTGACGGTGGCCATCATCGCGACATTCGTCTGGACGATTGGTGAGTCGGTCGTCACAGTACCGCGTTGTTGTTTTTGTGTGGCGGATTTGTGGTGGCATGGTCGCCCAAGTGGCTTGTCAGTCCTCAGATTGAGGGTTGGATGGCCTGAGCTGGACTGAGCCTTTGCGAAGGAACCTTGGGGTTTCGCGAAGACGCCGCTCCAACCCCGGCCGCCAAGATCATCGCCAAAACCAAGCCCAGACGGGGCACTCGATGAGGATTTGTATGGATCTCGCACCCACCTCGACTTGCCCGTCTGCTCGGTCGCCGCTCCATCGCTGGCGCTTCGTCGCGATGTCGTTGTTGGCGGTGGGGGGCGTCGGTTACACGGCATTCACGTACACGGCATTCGGTCAGTTTCGACGCGAAGCGAAAGGGACCGTGGCGGGGTTCCGCGTGGTGGCGGAGTACCCGCACGATGCGTCGGCCTTCACGCAGGGTTTGGTTTTCACGGACGGACGTTTGTATGAGGGGACCGGCAAGAAAGGGGAGTCTTCACTCCGTCGAGTCGAATTAAAAACGGGGCGTATTGAACAGATCATCCCGCTGGATTCCGCCTTGTTCGGTGAGGGGATCACGGTTCTTGAGGGCCGGATTTTTCAACTGACTTGGCAGAATCGATTGGGGCTGATCTACGACCAGAAGACGTTCGATTCGCTCGGGACGTTCCGTTACACGGGCGAAGGCTGGGGCCTGACACATGATGGCAAGCGGCTGATCCTGAGCGACGGCACATCCACGATTCGGTTTCTCGACACGAAGTCGTTTGAGGTCGTCAAGCGGATCAAGGTGAGGGCGTCGAACGGTCCCGTCGATCAACTCAACGAACTGGAGTTCCGCAAAGGCGAAATCCTAGCCAACGTCTGGCATACGAACCGCATCGTTCGTATCTCGCCCGAAAGCGGTGAAGTGCTCGGCTGGATCGATCTCACTAGCCTCTATCCCGAGCGGCAACGTCAGAACCGCGAAGATGTCCTGAACGGCATCGCCTACGACGAAGCCAACGACCGCGTCTTCGTGACCGGCAAGAACTGGCCGAAGATTTACGAAATCGAAGTCGTCTCGCAGAAGTGATGCTCGCTACTTTCTTGATTAGTGCCTGCCCCTGCTTGAGCTCGACGGTGTCTCTGCTCGGCAGGGCAAATGCCTTTTTGAAGCTGGGCAGTGTGTAGGGTGGGACCAGCGGCGCTTCGCCGCGCCGGCCCACCAACAATTCTCGATATTACAGGATGGTGGTCCGGCGCTCGAAGCGAGCTTGTCCCACCCTACCTTAAAATGGCGATGGCCCTGTCTGCTCGACGAGTCGGATGAATTTCCCGATCTCTTGAGATACTCTCTCGGCCCGCCAAACAGCGGGTCGCCGCGTGCGATTCGTCTCACTCGAATGAGCCTCATCTTCAGGAAAGCCGCCTCCGTGTTCGATATCCCCGTGCTTCGTTTTGGTCAGGTTTACGAGTCGATGGAACAGCAGCCGGTTGTTCACTTCGACACCGGCGAAGAACTCGCGCGGCTCCATCAGGCGACCGGCGCGATGGTCAAGTTGGACCTTAAGAAGTCTCAGAAAGCACGCGAGGCACTGCGAGCCATTCCGATCGCGAAGCTGATCGACATCTGCAAGACGGCGGCCGAGTTCTATCTGAACGACACGCTGCCGATGGGCAGCGGCTCACTGACTCCCGCCGAGTTCTGCCGGATGCAATCGGCGACGACCGGGCTGCCCGAACACATGTGCGCGACGAATATGCGCAAGAATGCTTTTGTGTTGTCCCACATGGATGAGGTGCTGGATGCACTGACACGCGGGCTGCCGTATGAGGTTCTTGAACGCGGCTACGGGACAGAGTCGCGCGGCGTGATGGTCTCGTACCAAGCGAACTCGCCCGTGTTTGGCATGGTGCTGCCGAACAACTCGCCCGGCGTTCACACGCTGTGGTTGCCCGCGCTGCCGATGCAGATTGGTCTGTGTATCAAGCCGGGGTCGCAAGAGTTCTGGACTCCGTATCGCATCACGGAAGCGTTCTTCAAAGCGGGGCTGCCGCGCGAAGCGATCTCGATCTATCCCGGCGGCCACGATGTCGGCGGCGCGGTCATGACCGATTGCCAGCGGGCGATGATCTTCGGGGGGCAAGCCACCGTCGATCAGCACGCCGGAAACCCGAGAATCTCCGTGCATGGTCCGGGGTTCTCGAAGATTGTGTTCGGCGACGACGTGGTCGATCGGTGGGAAGACTATCTCGATCTGATGGTCGATAGCATCTTCTTGAACAGCGGTCGAAGCTGTATCAACGCGAGCGGTGTCTGGGCCAGTCGCCACACGCGCGAGATCGCCGATGCGATCGCACAACGACTCGGCCCGATCGCGCCTCTCCCGCCGAGCGACCCCAAGTCTCCACTCGCCGCCTTCACGACGGCCGGTGTCGCCGAAGCCATGAACGCTCAGATCGACGAAGGCTGTCAGGCCCAGGGTGTGACCGAAGTGACGGCCAAGTATCGCGGCGGCGATCGCCTCGTGAAGCAAGCCCGTTGCGACTACCTGCGGCCAACAATCATTCATTGCTCCGCGCCCGATGTCCCGCTCGCGAACACCGAGTACATGTTCCCGTTCGCCTCGGTCGTCGAGTGCCCTCAGAACAAAATTATCGCCGCCATGAAGCAGACTCTGGTCTGCACGGCCCTGACGGACGACGCGAAGTTCAAGCAACAGTTACTCGACGCCACGAGCATCGACCGGCTGAACATCGGCACGGTGAAGACGCTGCAACTGAACTGGCTGCAACCGCACGAAGGGAACATCGTGGACTTCCTCTTCCGCGCCCGAGCTTTCCAAGACAGCCCGCCACCCGCGCATTGAAGTGGCTGACGCAGAGGTCCGGCTTATACTTCGCGCGGTCAGAACTGCGTCGTTTAACCGCGTGGGCAACGCCCCGCGCGTCGTGCGGCGAAACACGATTCCACGTCGCTGGACGCGCGGGGCGTTGCCCACGCGGTTAAACGACGCAGCATCAATCTCGACCGCGCGAGGAACAGCTTTGTTAGCCGGACTTCCCTCGTTGGTGGTACTGGAACGGCGCATTGAAGAACGAAGTCCGGCTTTAGGAAAAGCCGGACTTCGAGGTTGTTCGCTCATTCCCATCCTCCGAGGCACTCACGATGCAATGCACTCTGGCCGTACTGTTCATCGCCGTCTTGGTCGCTCCCACATGGGCCGCTTCGCAGCGGAACGTGATCGTCATCGTCGCCGATGATTTGGGGAAGCAGCTCGGTTGCTATGGTGACAAGCTCGCGAAGACACCGAATGTGGACCGGCTTGCGACGCAGGGCGTTCGCTTCAACCGGGCCTACTGCACGACCGCCAGTTGCAGCGCGAGTCGCTCGGTCCTGATGAGCGGCCTGCACAACCATGCGACCGGCCATTACGGACACGCTCACGGCAGCGGTCACTTCAGCACGTATGAGTCCGTCCGATCTTTGCCCGTCATGCTCGGTGACGCGGGCTATCGCACCTGCCTCATCGGCAAATATCACCTCGCGCCCGAGTACACCTACAAGTTTGAGACGCAGCGGCAAGAGGGCACACAAGGCGCACGCAACACGGTCCGAATGGCTCAGAACGCGAAGGCTTGGATTGCCGAGAACGATCAGAAGCCGTTCTTCCTCTATTTCTGTCCGACCGATCCGCATCGCGCCGGTGCAGATTCCTTCGCGAACCATCCCGATCAGCCCGACTTCTATCCCGGCATCCAGCCGACGGTTTTTCGCCCGGAAGAGATGAACGTCCCGGCGTGGCTTCCCGATCAACCCGAAGTCCGCCAGGAACTCGCCGAGTACTACCAGTCGATCGCGCGCATGGATGTTGGGATCGGCACGTTGCTCGATGCACTCAAAGAGACCGGTCATTGGGACGACACGCTGGTGATGTTTCTCAGCGACAACGGCCCGCCGTTTCCGGGTGCCAAGACCACACACTACGAACCGGGCACGAACCTGCCGCTGATCGTGCGCGACCCCCGTTTGAAGACGCAGGGCGGAACGAACGAAGCGCTCGTAACGTGGGTCGATGTGATGCCGACGGTCCTCGATTATTGCGGCGTCGCACCGCAGGGACTCGGCCCGGTGCGCATGTCCGAAAACATCGGTCGCCCTCCCGTCGCCGGTGAGGGAAAGAAACCGAACGCCCCGAAGGAGACCGGCGAACTGAAGCCCTACAAACTTCACGGCCGCTCATTCCTGAACGTCCTCGACCAAGAGCGGCCTGCGGGCTGGGACGAAGCGTTCTCGTCGCACACGTTCCACGAAGTCACGATGTACTACCCGATGCGCACGGTGCGGAGCGGCAAGTACAAACTGATCTTCAACATCGCCAACCCGCTGCCGTACCCGTTCGCCTCCGACCTGTTCGCGTCCCCCACATGGCAGGCAGTCCTCAAACGAAACGACGAGTCCGAGCTTTACGGCCAGCGATCGGTCAAAGCCTATCTGCATCGTCCTCGCTTCGAGCTGTTCGATCTCGAAGCCGATCCGCACGAGACCAAGAACCTCGCCGAAGACCTCGCTCACAAGGCGACGTTCGAGTCCCTGCAAGCCAAGCTGAAGAATTGGCAGGAAGCGACCAACGATCCGTGGGACACGAAGTGGACCTATGAATGAGCCGCGCTGAAGAGAACGCTCAGAAGTCCGGCTTAGCTTTGTTAGCCGGACTTCGTTCCACGGCAACGCACCAAACCACCACGAGGAGTTACCACCATGTTTGATCGACGATCTCACCGAGCCTGCCTCGGTTTCATGAGCATGCTGTTACTGAGTGCCTCAACTGTGATGGCTGCCGATGCGGCTCCGGTCTTTGAGTTGAAGGACGGCGATCGCGTGGTGACGCTCGGCGGGACGTTCATCGAGCGTGAGGGCCAGTTCGGGTTCATCGAGTCGGTCTTCACGACGGCCGTGCCGGATCAGAAGGTCACGTTTCGCAACCTCGGTTGGAACGGCGACACGGTCTGGTCCGAATCGCGCGGCAACTTTGATCCGGCTCAGGTGGGCTATGGCCGGATGCTGGAACTGGTCCAAGAACTCAAGCCGACTCTGATCGTGATGACGGTCAGAACGAATCGTTCGCAGGGGACGCCGGTCTCGAACCGTTCGTCAAACAGTTTGAAAGACTCTGCGACGACGTGAAGCCGACCGGAGCGCGGCTCCGCCTTTATCACGCCGCATAAGTTTGAGAAGCCTCGCGCACCGCTCCCCGATGCCAGCCGACACAACGCGAATCTCGGGAAGTATGCTGGCGCGGTGAAGCAGCTCGCAGCGAGACGATCCGCGCCGGTGTTGGATCTGTACTCGTTGGAATTGCCGTCACAGAGCCTCACCGAAAACGGCATGCACTTCGGCCCGAACGGCTACGCGGCGGTGGCGTCAGCCATCCGATCACAGTTGAAGCTGACCAACGGCGGGAAGTCCTCACAGCAAGAGTGGGTTCCATTCGTAGAGCTGTACGCTTTGGCGAAAAAGTTCGATTGCTTTTGCACTGTTTCCCAAGTTGCGGGCGACAGTGGCGAGGTTATTGTAATTCGTGGCTAGGTCGGGATGGTTCTTGCCCACGGAGGCTTCGCGCAGACTCAGACTGCGGGGAGGTACGTTTCTTCCGCACGACTGTAGTCGCCCATCTCATCGTAGAGGGCACCGAGATTGTTCAAGCATGTGGCAACCTCGCCCTTGTCCCGCCCTGCTCGCGCCTCGGTGTTGCGGAGCACGCGCAGATACAGCGGCTCGACCTCCGCATAATTTCCCTGGCTGTAATGAGCGATGGCCAGTTCGTTGACCACAATGTCGGTTTTCTGGTCGTTGGGACCGTAGGCCCGCGTGGCCGCCGCCAAGGCGGCGTCATACGCTTTGATCGCCTGAGCATAGTCCCCCTGTTTTGCCAGCGCGCGGGCACGCTCCTTCAGGGTGTTCGCATCCTGCGCACGGAGCAGACCGGAGAACATCGCCACAACGGCCAACACGGCGAGCAATGCTCGCCACGACTGCGCACGGAACCTCATGAATTGGACTCCCGACTCGGGACGACTGGTCGAACAACTTTGATTTGCGCGGTTCCCGTAGCATGGACGCCTCGTCCGTGCGAGGCGCGCCGCTCGGATTGACGCACGGTTGGATTAACGCACGGACGAGGCGTCCATGCTACCCGTCAAATGTAAAAAGGACGGACACGAGTGTCCGTCCTTCATTCTCGCGCGGGCCACCATTACGGCAGGTCTTTCGGCTCCTCCGCCGGAGGCTTGGGCGGCGGCAGCATCTTTTCGCCGTCTGCCGACTCGGGAATCGCGGGCATCTCGGCGGGCTTCGGGAAGGCGGCGTCGGGGATCTCTTTCAGATTGGTCTTCCGATCCTTCTCGGCCAGCATCGAGTAGCCCTTCTCCTTCAAGTCGTAGCGGCCCCAGTAGTGCCTCGTGTACGGGTTGTAGTAATAGACGTAGCGCGGCGTCGCGGGGTAGTAGATGCAGTAGTGGTAGTTGTAGGTCTCGGCCGTCTGAACCGGCTTGTAGTGGTAGTTGACGTAGTAGTACGTTCGTTGCGGGTAGTAACTCCACGACGAGTAGTAATGCCGCCCCGCGGCCTGGCATTCCTCGTGCGGAACCGCGAGACAAATGGCGACGACAGCCGCCGCTAGAAATCGACCCAGCATGAGACACCTCCTTTAGATTGGGAACCCGATCTGAACCCGAACTGAACCACCACCAGGGTGGTGGGTTGACGGTACACGAGGCCGCCTGTGGCCGCAACCAAAGTAGCCTTCATCGCTCCGCGTGAAGAAAGCCGTGCGCGAGTTCAACGCTGATCACACTAACCATGTCCACTCGCACTCGGCTCACTTCACGCGGAGCGGTGAGGGCTACTTTGAAGCGACAGAGAATGCGCGCAGGCCGAAAAGGTTTCGGTCTTCCGACGTGTTGCGGCAGGTGCCGTCGGTACGCATACTGTCCGCCCACATTGATTCCACGAAGGAGATGATTTGATGCGATTGCGTCGGGCCGGAAACGTGTGTTGGATTACGCTGATCGCTTGTTTGCCGATCTTGTTCGCGCGGGAGTCGCTGGCCGAAGAGGTGTCGGATCCGACCGAACTGGCCGCACAGGTCAAGGAGTTCCTCCGCAAGCGCTGCTTCGAATGTCATGGCGGGAGCAAGACGCAGGGGGGAGTCAAAGTCCTCGATCACGCCCTGCTTATCGGCAAGCGAGAGGTTGTCATCCCTCGTGAGCCTGACAAATCGCTGCTCTATCAGGTGCTGACGGCCAACGACGAATCATCAATGCCGCCCGCCGGACAGCCTCGCCCGGCGACCGAAGAGATTGATGTCGTTCGTCGTTGGATCGTCGCCGGTGCTCCGGCATTTCCGGCGGACGTGACCAATCCCGACGCACCCAAAAGTCCGGCGGGAGTCGCCTCCATCGGCACTGAATACGTGCTCGCGAAGATCGCCGATCATGTGCGGACTCAGACATCCGAGCGCCGCCCGTTCCTGCGTTATTTCAGCACCAATCACCTGCTGACGAGTGGCGCTACGCAGGATGAGCTGACGCTGCATCGCGACGCCCTCGCCAAGGTGGTCAATCATCTGTCGTGGAAACAGCAGATCGTTCGGCCCAAGGAAATTGAGGCCACGAGCACGGTCTTCGTCCTCGACATTCGCGATGTCGGCTGGAACCAGCAGCCATTCGAGCAGATCGTCGATGGCAAGACGTCAGTCCGCAGCAAGCTCAATCTGTACGACTTGGTGCTGCTCGAATATCCGTACTCGCTGGCCTACGAAGATTCGGAAGCGTGGCGGCAACTGGCGGAAGGCTACATGGACAAGGCGGGACTTGTCCGGCCGATCCCGTTCGTGCGCGCCGACTGGTTCGTGTCGATCGCGTCGCTGCCGTTGCTCTACGAGGATTTGCTTCAGCTTCCGTTTGAACTGTCACAGTTGGAAACGAAACTGGGCGTCGATTCGACCGTCAATCTGCGCGACGGAGCGGTCCAACGTGCTGGCATGACAATTTCGGGCGTGTCGCGCAACAACCGCGTTGTCGAACGACACGCCTCGAACTACGGAGCCTATTGGAAAAGCTTTGACTACAGCTCGAATCGCGGTCGTGAAAACATGTTTCATGATCCAATCAACTTGTCGGCAGTCGGAGGCGAGATGGTCTTCTCGCTGCCGAACGGATTGAACGGCTACTTCGTGACAGACGCCATCGGGCAGCGGATCGAAGTGGCGCCGACGAGCATCGTCACTGACAAGTTCGCCGAGGACAAAACCGTCCGCAACGGCTTGAGCTGCATCCGCTGTCATGAGAATGGCATCAAGGGCTTCATGGACAACGTGCGGAGCGCCGTCGAGGCGGCTCCGGGAAGTCCCGGTTTCGACAAGCGACAGGCCCTGCGACTCTATGTGCCAAATGACGAGATGCAGAAGCTGATCGCCGAGGACACGCAGCGATTTAAGAAGGCGATGGAATCGGTCTTGGGTCGCGTGCAGACTCGCGAACCGACGATCCCCGTGTCGCGACGGTTCCTCGACGCACCGCTCTCGCTGCACGGAGCCGCCGGAGAATTGGGCCTTGCCACGCCCGATGGTTTGTCGAGCATCTTTCGCGCACCCCACTTCAGCGGTCTGGGACTGCTGCCGCTCGCCTCACAGGGCGTCGTGCGGCGAGACACGTGGGAGGACTACTACGATCAGGTAGTGCGCGGTCTCGGGCTGGGAATCCCCGTCATTCCGCTGGACGGTTTGGGGCGGGACGACTATCCGGCGGGCAACGCTCCGCTGAACGTGACACTCACCACGAACCGGACCAACAACGTGTTTGCCCCCGGCGACGAGATGGTCGTGTTCATCACGAACCGCTCGGCGGCGGACGTGAATGTCGAATTGATCGGGACCAGCACGCACGGCAAGAAAGTGATTCTGGTCCCCTCGACGACAACGCTCACGTCGGGCCAGCAGTTTCGTTTTCCGAAGACCGGCACGATCAAGATTCAACCGAGTCTCGGCCGTGAGCACCTGACGCTGTTCGCCTCTACGGACTCGTTTGAATCCGGAGTCTTGCTGCGCGGCAAGGACGTTGTCGATCGGGTCGTACATCCGTTCTTTGCGCTGAGTCGTGACGATGGCTCGGTGAAGGCGGGGTTCGGTGTTGGCAAGTTGATCAAGAAAACCATTGCGATTGAAACGCGGTAGGGAGGGCGAGGCTCCCGCCGAGCCGCTGCAAAAGACGGACATCCAGCA
>JAYTGQ010000541.1:0-1649 GCA_043733345.1 Schlesneria sp. | reverse complement strand
CCGTTGTTCAGACGGCTGTCACGACACGAACACTGGCGACCGAGGACTTGGAGCGATTGATCGCAATGGAAATCGAAGCCCTTAGTCCAAACAGCACTGGCAACACAAGCCAGTATGCCGCCGCAACCGTCATTGGCGGAAAGATGATCGTCGTCGTACCCGCGCCAAACGAGACGAGGGTAAGTGAAATACTTTACGCCTTGAAAACCCCATCCAAGTAGAGTGCGCGTCGGCGGTGGCATTTACACCACAATGCTCTGTCAAAGCTAAAAAACAGAGTGACGCCCATGTGGGTGCCACAGGTCGCCGGTACGCCAGAGACCTGTGCGGTGAGCCGTGCCGAATCACAGGTCTCGGAGTACCGCGACCTTGTATGGTAAAAAAGCACACTAACCGTTCTAACTCTCGTCGTCGCGTCCACGCGGTGACGAGCGCAGCGAGGAATCGCGTGGACGCGACGACCGGGCCACGACCGACGCGACCTCAGCCTACAACGGCTGTGCCACAGCAGGGTCCAACCCGGCCACGCGTCCGTTCGTCCGAACAGCCGACTGAGCCTCTGGAAACCCCACGCTCGCATTGGCAAGAAAGGATTCCCGCGATGCCTCCTGAAGTGATTCCACAACGTGCCGACACGACCCTCCAACCCTTGGTGCTGGGTGTCGATGTCTGCGAGAAACGCCTCGACCTGGCTTTGTGCGATGGACGCTTGCTTGAGTCCGTCGACTTCAATCCCGCAGGGATTAAAAAGCTGCTTGCGCTCTTCCAGCAGTTCTCCATCGGACTGGTCATCGTCGAGTCCACCGGCGGCATCGAGCGACCTTTGCTCGACGCCCTCCTCGACGCCGGCAGGCCCGTCGCCCTCGTCCAGCCTGGACGCGTCCGCCAGTTCGCACGGGCCGGCGGGAACTTCGCCAAAACCGATCAGATCGATGCGCGAATCCTCGCCCTTTTCGGCAAGCTCATGGCCCCACGCCTCCTGGAAAAACGCTCGCAAAATCAGGCCGATCTTGACGCCCTGATCACCTGTCGCCGCCAGCTCCTGGACGTCCGCACCATGCAGGGCAACCAAAAACGACTGGTCACCCACAAGGCCGCCATCAGAGCCATCGACGCTGTTCTGAAGACCGTCGAGTCGCAGATCCAATCCCTGGATGAAAAAATCCGCGACATCATCAATTCCGACGACGACTTCCGTGACATCGACCGCATCGTTCAGAGCGTCCCGGGCGTCGGACCCGTCGCCGCCGCCACCATCCTGGCCAGCTTCAGCGAACTGGGAAAGCTCGACCGCGCCCAGACGGCCGCTCTGCTGGGGGTCGCTCCCTTCAACCAAGATTCCGGAAAACGCCACGGACAACGGCGCATCCGAGGCGGACGCACCGACGTGCGAAACGTCTTCTACATGGCTGCGGTCAGCGCCATGACGCACAACCCCGTCATCAAGGTATTCGCAGATCGTCTGAAGATAGCCGGAAAAGCCTTCAAAGTCGTCGCTACCGCCTGCATGCGAAAACTCGCCGTGCTGCTCAACGCCATGCTCCGCGACGGCCTTACTTGGGACGAACTGGCCATCACGAAAAAACTCAAATCGGTGTAAAATCGCTTCGTCGAACCCTTGTTTTCTAACACAGCCGCTGTGGCACCCG
>JAYTGQ010000540.1:0-4927 GCA_043733345.1 Schlesneria sp. | reverse complement strand
CCGGTCCACGGGCATCAACTCGGCCGCTTCTTCCAAGGGTATTATCGCGAATACTGCTTCCTGCCCCTGTCTATATTCTGCGGCCACTCTCCGCTCTGCGCGAAGCGGCGTCCGGCCGACATTCAGCCCAATCAGCCCGTCAGCCCAATGGCACTGACTTTAGATTCCCATCCTTGGCACGGGTTTTGCGCCAAGAATTTGATTTCCTTTGAAAGGAGTCCAATTGGCATGGAAGCGAGCCGTCGTGGGTCGTCGTGGGTCGTCGTGTCCGCCGCCAGAGGCGGAGTTTGAGCGGGCATTTCGGCGAGTGCAACCGCTCGTCAATGGGCAGAAACTCGATCAGAAATATCCCCTGAGAGGGAACGCCGTCTTTATTAACCGCGTGGTTTTGTTGATGCGGCTCGATCAGCGGATGTGCCCGGATCAGTCGCTCGAAGCGGCCGTCAAGGTGCTGCTGGAAACGATGCCCAGCATTCTTCCCGACAACAAACGCATCACCGACAAGACCCTCTCCAGTGACTCCGGCGGCGATGCCCCAGCGCGACTCGCCCCACAGCAGGGCGATTGCCGGACCTACGAGCTGACGTGGCGATCCAGTGGAAAGGGGCGTCCCAGCGGAAAGGGGCGCTTGAGTCATCCCGAACTGGCGAACGACGCGGCCCTCGACGTGAGACTGCATGAGATCCACCTGCATGATTCGCTGACTCTGTACTTGGTCACGCGCCTGTCGGAGGATGCGGTCGAACGGTCGAAGCTGTCGGAGCTGTATCGCCACCGGCGGCGGTGCGGAGATTGACCCCTCCAGCGGAGGACTTCCCGCATTCGCAACTTCAAGGTGGTCCTGAAAGCCGAGACGATGCGTGTGCGGAGCGTCGAGATGTTTCACAAGGAACTGTGGATGTCCTTGGTGGCGTACAACCTGGTCAGCGACTTTCGGCGCGAGGCGGCTCAATAGGCCGGAGTGGCGTCTCGGCGCTTGAGCTTCCAGCGCGTCTTAACGACGTTCAAGACGTTCTTGTTGACGAAGCTCTTCTCAACCGCCGCGAGCTGGTGTCAGGCCTTCCAAACGGCGCTGCACTACGCGAAGAAAGACAAACTTCCAAACCGTCCCGGCCGCTCATACAAACGTGAGGCGTCTCATCAACGCCCAACATCGTCACAATTCAAAAAACGAGTCCCGAAAAACGCACCAACCGAACGCCAAATCTAAAGTCCGTGCCATTGGGCTGACGCCGCCCCGCTCACCTGATTTCGACTTTTGTCGGAAATGTCAAAAATGGCTTACGGCCGACTATGACTCGAAACGGCGAACCATAGAACCATAGAACTCGTCTGTTTGAACTGCCAGCTCATCGACGCAAAGCTTTGTCTTGAAATAAGAAAACCCTTCGACGTGCTCGTCGAAGGGCTTCTTGTTCCAGAAAGTGGAGGCGAGGGGAATTGAACCCCTGTCCTGTGATACCTCAGCATGAGCCTCTACGTGTGTATTCCGCTGATTGATGTCATCGCGGCAGGCTCAACGAACGAGGCCCGCTCACGACCAGTGCCCCACAAGTCTCACTCCGAGCGTAGGTCACATTGACCCGGAGCCAGCCGGTATTTGCGTGTAACTTTCGGACTCCAACGGCAAGGATTCCTCAGTCACGGCTGCACTAGGCAGCCAAGGTCAACGGCCGATTGGCAGTTGTTTTTTGATCGGCTTTTTACGTGGCCTGCTGATCAACCACGACACGCCACCCAGACCTGCAGCGATCCAGTCGAATCCGGTCGCCCCCTTCTCTGTATCGCCCAGCCTGCTGAAAGGAGCCGAGCGACGCGAGCATGTTAGCGGCCGGATGCTCAACTGCAAGGCGGTCGCCTGCGGCACGAACGACATCATCAATTTCGCGAGCGACGAGTCCAAAACCAAATCAGACGTGACCGACAAAAGTCGGCGTAGGGTGGGACAAGCTCGCTTCGAGCGCCGGCCCACCCTGTAAAACGCCTACACATTCTGGTGGGCCGGCGCTCGAAGCGAGCTTGTCCCACCCTACTTTAATGGCGGATCCGACTTCTGTCGGTCACGTCAGCCAACATCTTTTTCCACTTTCCGTTTCCGTGAACTTCCGTGTTTTCCGTGGTTCAGTTCTGCTTGTCTGCCTTCTTTCGTGCCTTTCGCGTATTTCGTGGTTCACCCTCGTCCGTCACAGTTCCAATTCCACAATCCGCCGGTTGCCGGTGTCGCAGACATAGACTCGCCCGCGTGAGTCGATGGCCAGTCCCCACGGCGTTGAGAACTGACTGGTTTGCGTCCCGGTGGTGCCGTGGCGACCGAGCAGCTTCCCCGTGCGATCGAACTTGGAAACCCGGCCCGCCGCGTATTCGACGACGAACAGTTCTCCCTTGTCATTCACGGCGATGTCATACGGGTAATGGAGTTCAGCCATTTTGTCTGACACCCCGAGAATTGCAACCAACTTTCCCGCTTCTCCAAAAACTTGGACGCGGTTGTTGAACGCATCGGTCACATACAACCGGCCTTCGTACCACGCCATGCCGCTCGGTCGTTGGAACTGTCCCTCGTCGGTGCCATACCCGCCGATCTGCGCGACGAACGTCCCATCGGGCCGAAACTTTTGGACGCGGTCGTTGTAGTTGCCGTACTCGCAGACGTACAGGTTCTCATCGTCATCCTGAATGACGGCGACGGGATAGATGAACTGGCCCGGTTCAGTCCCCAGCGTCCCGAACATCCCGGTGACCTGTCCCGCGTGATCGAAGAGGACCACGCGGTGATAGTGCGTGTCGGCGACGGCGATCCGCCCGTCCTTCAAGACGCAGATCCCTTCGGGCTTGCCGACCGAGTACTCGGGCATCCACCACTGCCGCTGAAGATCGCCCTCCTTGTCGAACACCAGCACCCGTCCGGCGTTGTCGAGGACCAGATACTCGCCCTGCGGTGAGACCGTCATCCCGCGCGGAGCCGGGACGCGCTGACCATCCGGCGGCATCGACCAATAGTTCTCCTGCTTCACAACGAGCGTCGGTCCTTCGGACGACTCGCACCCGACGAACAGCACCAGCGCCATGAAGAGCATCAGTAAACGTAGCAACACGCGATCCCCCGCTTTCAACGTCGGACCACTCGGCCGGTGAAGGAATGTCCTCCGCGCCCCATCGCGCTCGTCCACAAGATCGACCTCCGCGCTGGCCCCTGCGAACCGCGCGGCCTCGACCCGCAATGGAGAGTGCATCTTTGCCAAAACCATGAGTTGCTCGGGCCGGATGCAACGGGGGTCACAATGTTGTCCGCCATCATCTCGTTCATACCTCACGCCGCCAACAGTGAGACATTTCTGAGCGGGGCGGCGTAAGCCCCCCGGTTCTTCGACAGCGGGCTGACGCCCAAGAACCGGGGGGCTGACGCCACCCCGCTCAGATGTCTCAACAAACTCCGCTTCCAACCACCGCCCCACTTCCTCCGCCATCAGCCAGTTGCACGGCCCCAGCATCGCCGCCAACTCGCGCGACGAGGGGCGTTCGTACAGATCGCTCATCGACCCCGAGTAACCCAACTTTCCCTCCGCCAAGCATAGCGCCTGCCCCGCTTCGCGCAGAGCCACCTCGGGCGAGTGCGTCGCAAACACCAGCGACATCTCGTTCGCCGCACACTCCTCCCGAATCACCTTCCAGTACAAGCCAACCCGCGCCTCATCGACGTGAGCCAACGGTTCATCCATCACCAACACGCGCGCCCGGCTGGCCACCGCGCGCGCGATACTCAACCGCGACCGCTCTCCCAACGACAGTGACCCCGGCCGCGCATCAGCCAGCGCACTCAGATCAAACCGCAACAACAACTCTTCCGCTTTCACCATCGTCCCTCGTCCCTCACCCCTCGCCCCTATCAACAGATGTTCGCGAACGGACAGATGCGGCCAAAGCCCATGTGATGCCGGAGACCAGAAGACTCCCAACCGCTCGTCTCCCGCCACCCCGCGAAACTCCACTCGCCCCGATTGAGGTCGCTCAAACCCCACGAGTACATTCAACAGCGAAGTCTTCCCCGCCCCCGACTGCCCCAGCACCACCGTCACTCCGCGCGCAATCTCCACCGTCACCCGATCCAACCGAGGCACCCGGCGACCCGCCAGCGAAACAGCATTGAGAGACCACAACGTCACGGCATCAACCATAAGAAGGGATCGTGAACTCTTGGTGAGCCGGGTGCCGTCAGGCCTCGGACTCTGCGATCGGAAAGAATCCGGGGCCTGACGGCACCCGGCTCACCTGTTTTGAGAAGTTCGGCGTTGTCATTCACGCTTCAATCTCGCCACAAACGAACAACCAACATCACACCCGCCACAACCACCAGCGGCCCACCAAAAAACAAACACGCTTCCGCCGAGAGAGCCGCCGAGCGGCCGAAGTGCATGAAGTTGTACAGCCGCACCAAACCCGGAGCCATTCCCGTCGGAGCCAGCAGGTACGCGGTCGGCAGGTCGCAGTAAGCCCAAGAGCAAAGCACGCTCATCGCGAGGAACTGCGGCTGGTCACGCAGTCGCCAGAGGAGGGCGGAGGGGCGAGGGCGGAGGGGCGAGGAACAAGCGGGAAGTACGGCTTGGCCTGCTCCGTCGCTTGTCCCTCGTCCCTCGTCCCTCCGCCCTTCCAGCATCTCCGCCAGATGCACCGCCTCACTCGGCCGGATCGCATCGAGCCACAGTTGCAGCACCGCCGCGCGCGGCAACAGCCACACCGTCAACGCCAACACCCACGGCAGTGGCGTGTCATACAGCGGCCTCAACCACGAGACTTGAAACACGGCCACCGCGCCGAGACTTAACAACAGCGAGCCCAGTAGACCTGGTAACCAGAGAATGAAAACTCTAACCAGCCCGACGCGCGAGCGAGGGCTTCGCGTGAAATGACCGAGAAGCCCTCGCTCGCG
>JAYTGQ010000539.1:0-12770 GCA_043733345.1 Schlesneria sp. | reverse complement strand
ACTCTCGCACCGGGGCGTTCGCGAAACTGACCTCCGAATACTGACAGTCTCGCGCTCGCCCCTGCCACAACTGACCTCGGGTTACTGACACTTGGCCGATCAGGCAAAACAGTCTTTCCTCGTGATCGGTCGAGACGAAAACGTCACAGTAGAATTATCGAAAGTGACGCCATGCCAGCAACATTGCAGGAATTGGGAATCGATCAACTCAGCGTGGATGAGCGCATTGAGTTGGTCCAAGCGATCTGGGACAGCATCGCGTCGGAGGCTCCTCCATCGTTCATCAGCGATGCCCTGCGAAAGGAACTCGACGCTCGCTTGTCGGCGCATGCAGCCGACCCCACCGATGTGGTGCCGTGGGAGCAAATCAAGTCCGAAGCTCTCGCACGGTTCGGAACATGAGCACCGCCCTCGTCTTTCGGCGTATCGCGCGCATCGAGTTCGATGACGCTTCCGACTGATACGAGCGGCGACAAGCGGGACTCGGACCGCGTTTTGTGGCTGCGGTTCAGCGAGTCCTTGATCGAATCGCCCAGCAGCCCGACTTCTACCCTGTTGTCCACGGTGACGTTCGTGAAGCCTTCGTCCAGCGTTTCCCGTTCTGCATCTATTACCGCGAAGAAGCCGCTCAAATTCTGGTGCTGGCCGTGTTCCACACGTCCCGCGATCCGTCGGTTTGGCAAGACCGAACGTGATCCGCTTCCTTGGAAGCTCAGACCAACGGAATTAGGTCGGTTTCGTGACTCCACCGGTTGGAGTACAACGCTCGCACAAGGGGATCCCATTGGTGAGCGGTCCCGGTGACCAGAGCATCTTCGAGAAAAGGGCATCGTTCATGTCGCGTTCACTGAATCGTCGTCAGTTCGTGCAGCAGTCGTCTGCTTTGTTGGGGGCCGGGTTGTTTGCGGGGTTCTCACCCGCGCGGGCGGCGGACGGGCCGAGTGACAAGTTGAACATCGCGGCCGTCGGCGTGGCGAACAAGGCGCGGCATAACCTCGACGAACTGGCCGGCCAGAACATCGTCGCCTTCTGCGACGTGGACGAGAGATTTTTGAAGCAGGCTTCCGAACGTTGGCCCGAGGCGCGGACTTATCGCGACTACCGCAAGATGCTCGAAGCCGAGGCCAACAAGTGCGACGCCGTCGTCGTTTCGACGGCCGATCACACACATGCCCCCGCCGCGTCGGTCGCGATGGATTTGGGCAAACACGTCTATGTCGAGAAGCCTCTCGCACACACCGTGGCCGAGGCGCGGGCGCTCGCGAAACTCGCGTCGAAGAACAAACTGGCGACTCAGATGGGGACGCAGATTCACGCGACCGACAACTACCGGCGCGTGGTGGAACTCATCCAGGGCGGAGCGATCGGCAAGGTGACGGCCGTTTACAACTGGTGCAACAAGGGCTGGTCGGACGGACGGTTCGGAGCCGAGAAGCCGGTTCCCGCGAACCTCGATTGGGACTTGTGGCTCGGCCCCGCGAAGCAGCGCCCGTACTGCGACGGCATTCATCCGGGGAACTGGCGTCGATTCTGGGAGTACGGTTCGGGAACATTCGGCGACATGGCGTGCCATGTGATGGACCTGCCGTTCTGGGCGCTGAATCTCCGCAACCCGTTGTCGGTCGCGTGTGAAGGCCCCGAGGTTCATCCGGACGGCGCGCCTGCGTGGGCCAAGGCGACGTATGAGTTCCCGAGTCCGCCAATACAGGGCCAGGCCGGTTCCAGCACGCCGCTCAAGTTCTTCTGGTCCGACGGCGGCGCGCACTTTGATCTCGTGAAGGAGACGAAGGATTACGATGGCAAGCCGCTCAGCAGTTGGGGCCTAGGCATTCTGTTCGTCGGTGACAAGGGCATGCTGGCCGCCGATTACGGACGCCGACAGCTTCTGCCTCAGGACGGCTTTAAGGACTTCAAGGCTCCCGAACCGAGCATCCCCGCGTCGATCGGCCACTGGAACGAGTGGGTCAAGGCGTGCAAGACCGGCTCACCGACGACCTGCAACTTCGACTACTCGGGTGCCCTGTCCGAAACCGTGCTGCTCGGTATCGTCGCCTTCCGCGCGGGCGAGAAGCTGATCTGGGACTCCGCGAATCTCAAGGCGACCAACAGCACCAAGGCCGCCGAGTTCGTCACGAAGGAGTACCGCAAGGGCTTTGAAGTCATCGGACTGTGATGCTGGAGCGGTGCCGTTTGCCGCTGTTGTCACAGGTGTGACGGATGCCACCGGTGCGGCTGTGAGAGCACACCTCACACGGCCATGGATGAGATGTTTTAGGCGAGCCAAACTCTCACTCTCGGCTGCGTGAGGTATAAATTGCGTCTGACGCCCCTCAGCACATGCTACGTTTCTCGACAAGCCGTGCCGACTGCCGAACAAAGCGTCGGACTTGCCTTGCGAGGAACAAACCTTCATACAAAGTTCGCTGTTTTGACGGTCTGCGAGGCCGGTTGTTACACTCCTCCCCGGCTGGGCTGCCTGTTTCCTGTCTCCTCCGACAATCTGATCAACCCCATTCTTTTCGGGAGCCGCAGGATGCTGAATTCATCGGCAACCTCATCCGTACCGCCTGTTGCCTGGCATCTGAGTCAGCATCTGTCGAACGGGCGTGGCCTCTGTTCGTCTCGAATTCCCCACGTCGATGTTGATGCTTCACTTCACTGGATTCGAGGTCTGCGATGACTGCGGATGGAAAAGCTGCGGTCGCGGGGGCGGGTGGCCAGCCGCCGCAATCTGTGCTCGAACCGAAGATGCTGGGCAAGTACCAGATCGAGAAACGCATCGGCGCGGGCGGCATGGGGACGGTCTATCTCGCCAAGGACACGCAACTCAAACGAGTCGTCGCCCTGAAGGTCTTGGCGCAGGATAAGGCTCAGAACCCGACGCTCGTCAAGCGATTCAGGGCGGAGGCACAAGCCGCGGCGCAGTTGCGCCACAACAACATCGTCGCCGTGTACGACACGGGCGAAGACGACGGTTACCTCTACATCGCAATGGAGTATGTCGAGGGACAAGACCTCTTCGAGTTGGTGCAGAAGCGCGGCGTCACGCCCGTGAAGCGGTCGATCGAGATCATCAAGCAAGTCGCCGCCGCGCTGCAGCATGCCTTCGAGCAGAACATCGTTCACCGCGACATCAAGCCCTCCAACTTGCTCATCCGCCGCGATGGGGTCGTCAAACTGACGGACCTCGGTTTGGCTCGATCCATTGATGACACGCTGGAAACGAACATCACCCGTGCGGGGACGACGGTCGGTACGGTGGACTACATGTCTCCCGAGCAGGCTCGAAACAGCAAGGCCGCCGACATCCGCAGCGATCTCTATTCGCTCGGGTGTACTTGGTATCAGATGCTGACGGGTGAGCCACCCTTTCCCGAAGGGAGCATGACCAACAAGCTCCAAGCGCACGCAATCAAGCCCGCCCCCGACCCGCGCGATAAGAACCCGAATGTTCCCGAGGGACTGACGGCGGTCCTGCAACGCTTGATGGCGAAGAAGCCCGAAGACCGGTATCAAACCCCCGCCGATCTCCTTGAAGACTTGGCGCGTTCTTCGTTGTCCACCGCGAACATCTCACGCGAAATCTTTGGAGACTTGTCGGACTACGATCAGCAGACCGTTGGTCGTGGTGGAAGACCTTCACCTGGCGTCGAAGATGATGATGATGCGGAAGTAGAAGATGACGGCTACTACGATGACGAGAAGTACAGCGCTCAACGTACTCCGGATGAAGTTCCCACTCCGTCGCGTCGCAAAGCGAAAAATGCCGCGCGAGACACGAGCGGCGAGGATCAAGCCGAGACACGTTCAGCGCCCCGTTCCCGTCCGCGTCAAGACGATCCCGATGAAGTCGAGGACGACGACGAGGAAGCCGCGCCGGTACGACGCAAGAAGCCGAAAGCCGCTCAGAACGACTCCGAGGACAGCGACTCGCGGCGCGGTGCCGTTCGCTCGCGTGCGACTCGCGATGATGATGACGACGAATCGTCTGGCAGCGAACCGGCTCGACAGAAAAGGCCGAAGGTCACGAAGTTCGTGGATGACGAATCGGGTGCGAACCGAAGCTCCAGTAAGCTGAAAGGTGGAAGAGAAACAAAGTCAGACTCTCGGCCCGCTGAAGAAAGTTCGGGAAAAAATAAGAGCCACAAGCCACTCCCACCGAAACGCGAGGCGGTCCAAGAAGCGGACCAAGCCGAACACAAGGGTCTCAACGCGGAGACCATCAAGTACCTCGGTGCGATCTGCGGCTTGATCGTTGTGATCGCCGGACTCGGCTATCTGATCGCATCCTTCAGCGGCGGCGTCGGCTTCGATTCAAACCCGTATGCCGCTCCCGCACCCGGCCAGTCCAAGTCGGAACAACTGGCTACCGCATCCGGTCAGGCTGACTCCGCAGCCAAGAAGCTGGAGCCTGAGGCACCGGTGATTGTCGCGAATGCCAACCCGACACCACAAAAGCCCGCCACTCTCCAACCGGACTTCGATGTGGAAGCGTTGCCGCAGTGGGCAGCGAAGGATGTCGAGCCATCCAGTTCGACCGTCCTGACCGTCGGGCCGGGAGCCAAAACAGCAACTCATTTCACTTCGCTCGACGAAGTGTTGCCGACAATTCCCGACGCGGGCGGGATCGTCAAGCTGCTGGGATCCGGCCCGTTTCCAATGACGTACTTTGAAACGGCGAGACTCAAGCGACTGGTGCTGATGGCGGCTTCGGTGGCAGAGCGTCC
This sequence comes from Schlesneria sp., assembly GCA_043733345.1. GTDB lineage: Bacteria > Planctomycetota > Planctomycetia > Planctomycetales > Planctomycetaceae > Schlesneria. Next base: position 8,043 of record JAYTGQ010000539.1, on the reverse strand, counting down.
CGTCATTATCATCCGGCCGTCCGATCTGACCGGGACCGGTGGGATCAAGCTGTCGGAAGGACAGCTCGAAGTGCGCGGCGTTCACTTCGCGTTGGACCGCAACCAATTTCCGAATGGCGCGAAGATGCTGGAAGTGGTGGACGGCGGGCTGCTCGTCCATCAATCGTCATTCACCGCCAATGGTCCCGACACGGTGGCCACGACCGCGATGGTCATTAGCAGCACTTACGACAATTCCAGCGTCTGGCGGATCCAGCCGAACGTATTCTTGGACCAAGTGACAGTGCGTGGGGACGGACTGAAGGGATTGGCAATTCAGCGTGTGAACGTCGATGCCGTCGTACGCGACTCACTGCTGGCCACGGGGTCGGCAGCGGCGATTGAACTGACGGGTTTCCTGACGCCGGGGGTCGCCGATGTCGTCCTGCACAAACCGCGACGCATCGTCCGACTCATTCGGACCACGGTCTTCAGCCGTCGCGGCGCGTTCGATGCTTCGTCGTCATCCGAAGCTGGCGGCAAGCCGCCGCGCACCGACATCGTGATTCTCGACTCACTCTGCTGTGCCCAAGGTGCGGCCGAGAATTCCGCGTTGCTTGTGGCAACTCGCTGGCCGCAGATCTCTTCGACAACCGAAAGCTGGCTCACGCGGATGAAATGGGTCTCGCGCGGTTCGCTGTACTTGGGTTTCGAGCAGCTTGTCGATCTCGGGCCGTCGCTGTTCAAGGTGAACGATGCCACGCAATGGCAACGAGTCTGGAATGCCAAGTACGACACGCGACAGTTCCACAAATTGACCTTCCCCGATCACGAGCCAGCCGATCTGAGTGCGCTTTCACCGCTCGACTTCGATGTCTCCGCACTGACCTACCGCGAGATCAAAGCCGGTAACGGCGATCTTCCCGGTTGCCCGGTCTCGAAGTTGATGGTGCCCGATGCCGCATTGCAGCAGCGCGGTGCCGCGCTCGCATTGCGACCCCCAATTCCGGCATCCATCCTCAAGCCGACGGAACCCGCTTCGACTCGGAAGATCGATCTGAAGAAGCAGGATCTCGGGCTGATCCTCTCCCACACCGACTGGCCCAGCGGAACATTGTTTGAAGCGTCCGGCGGCGGCGTATGCCAAATGTCTCCCGCCAAGATCGACGGCAAGTCGGTTCGAATCGTGTTCCGCCAAACCGAAGGCTTGCCGCTCAAATTGCAGTCAAAGACGGGTGAGGGCAAAGCCCCCGATGCGGCGGCCCTGTTCTCGATCGCGCGCGGCACGCTCGAATTGACGAATGCCGTGCTGGAGGGATCGCTCACACCCAAACTGAGTACTCCGCCGTGGCTCATTCAATCGACGGATGGATCGGTCGTACTCAACGGCTGCCGACTGCAAGGGTCAGAAACGGACGGACCGCATCAGCAGGGACTCATTCGTTGGGTTACGACCGCGCAGCCGTCCAAGTTGCCCGAACCGCCCGTGCTCTTCTGTCGCGACAGTTATCTGACCGGTGCCTGCTGTGGGATCCGTGTCGAAGCGGGATCGGGCAGCGTTGTCCTGCGGAACAGCATTGTGGCCATGCGCGGCGATGCGCTGGATCTGCGACCGATTCGCGTTGGCAGCGAGTTGCTCACCAGCATCGACGCCGATCATGTGACCTTCTCTGCGAGTGGAGCCGTCATTCGAGTCGAAGCGGCTGCGGGAAATGAGGAGCCTGTCACTTCGCCGATGCGGCTGTTCTTGGACAACTGCGCCATGGTTCCGCCGTTGGCCTTCAAGGCGGGTGAGGCCGAGGGTGCGACGTTGCTCAAGTGCGTGGGGCCGGTACTCGAACAGAAGCAACTCGATTGGTGGGGCATCTCCAACGGCGTCGCGAAAGAAATCGTTCGGTTCCTTCAACGCGATGCGGACTCGCCCGCAGCCGCTCTCACTGGCCTCGCCGCGTGGCAGCAATCGTGGGGCAAGTCGAACGACATCCGATTGCTCACGGGAGATCGCGGGGTCTATCTGGTCCGCGTCTTGCCGAACAAATGGAAGGAGCTCCGTCCCACGTCATTCGAGTTGGACAAGTCTTCCCAGGCCGCGACATGGGCCTCCGGCGGCAAGCCCATTGGCGCGAACCTTCGCAGCGTGGAAGAGTCCAGCGTTGCCAAGAAGGCGGGCACCGAGCCAGCCGGTTCCAAGCCGGCGACTGCGGGGACGAAGGCCGCTCCCACGAAGCCCGCCACCACGACGCCTGCCACCAAGAAGAATGTGGGGTTCTGAATCTTGTGTCGCCCGCTCGATACCTGAAGTCAGGAACGGCTCGTTTAACCGCGTGGGCCACGCCCCGCGCGTCTGCTGGAGAACGGCGTGCAACGTCGCTCAACGCGCGGGGCGTGGCCCACGCGGTTAAACGACGAGCCGACTGGCCTAGCATCGACTGCTCTCATCACTCAAACAGTTCCTTCACCACTTGCCCCGTGGCCAGTGGGAACGGGCGGCCAGCGGCGTCAGTGAAGTGGCTCGCGGGGTCGAGGCCCAGCGCTGAGAACAGCGTCGCGGCGATGTCTCCTGGCGAGATCGGCTGCGTTTCGGGATAGGCCGCGATGCGATCAGAAGTCCCGACCACGCGACCTCGCCCCACGCCCGCTCCGGCCAGCATGATCGAGTAGACCGAGGCCCAATGCTTGCGGCCGGGAGTGCTGCCCGCGAAGTTCGGTTCGAGTGCAATGCGCGGTGCGCGACCGAACTCGCCCATGCAAATGACCAGCGTGTCCTGCAACAGCCCGCGTTGTTCGAGGTCTTCCAACAGTGCGGACACACTGATGTCGAACCGAGGCAGCAGGTGTTCTCGCATCGCGGTAAAGATGTCGTTGTGCGTGTCCCAGCCGTACTCTTCGGTCTCTTCGGGAGCCTTGTCCTGTCCACGCGCGCTGTGATTCAAGAAGACCGTGATCAGCGGCACGCCCGCCTCCACCAGTCGTCTCGCCATCAAGCAGGCTTGGCCAGTTCGATAGCGACCGTAGCGCTCGCGCACCGCATCGGGTTCCTGCGACAGATCGAACGCGCGGCGGGTGTGAGGCGAGGCGAGCAGCGCGTGCGCCTGTCGATAGAGTTCGCTCATTTCGGAGTAACGCCGATCTGACTCGAGCTGCTGGCGCGTCCGGTCGATCGCATCGAGCAACGACGTCCGTCCCGATTGGCGGACGAGCGGCAGCGCGGGCTGAGGCTCCAATCCGTCGAGGACCACGGCGGAATCGGTCACGTCGCCCACGGTGAGCGGTTCAAACTTGCGGCCGAGAAACCCGCCGTACTGACCCGGCGAAGGCAACTCGGGAACGAGCAACGGGCCATTCACATTGACCGCCGTGTACGGGAACTGTGGCGACGGTCGCACGCGCTGCAGGATGGCACCCAGCGCGGGAGCATCGTCGTCGCGCGGCAGCGGATTCGATGACTTGCGCGGATGGAACTGCCCCGTCAGTGAAAGATACGTCGCCGAACCATGATCGAGATCATCGTGCGACATGCTGCGGATGATCGTGAACTGACGGGCTAGCTTCGCCAGCCGAGGCATGTGTTCACACAGCCTCACCCCCGAAACCGAGGTCGCGATGGACGCGAACTCTCCGCGTATCAGCTCGGACGCTGACGGCTTCGGATCCCACATGTCGAGCTGACTTTGTCCGCCACTCGCAAACAACACGATCACCGACTTGGCCCGTCCAAAACCGGGTGGCCTCAGTTCGTTCGAGGCCACGTCCGCAGCACCCACTCGCGCCCCGAGCAAACTTCCGGCACTCAAGCCTCCAATACGCAACCACTCGCGCCGCGACAGTGCGGCTGAGGAATTCGCGTCGTCGATGACAAACCGGAGTGTCATGGTGTTACGGCCGAGGGCTGTCAGTACGAAAGGGATGAGACGGGGTCATGGCGGGGGAGCTAAACCTCCAGCGCTAACTTGGCTGTTTCGTAGCGGAAGTTCGACGAGAGGTTCTTTAGCCCGGAGGGCGGCAGATGATAGCCCACGGCGCGAGCCGTGGGAGATCGATAACAGGCTCCCACAGCCCGGAGGGCGACACTTCTAAGAGAATCGAAGGTTGATTGAAGTGTCGCCCTCCGGGCTAACGAAATCGCGGTGTCACTCAACCCACGGCTCGCGCCGTGGGCTATCATCTGCCGCCCTCCGGGCTGAAAAGACGAACGACATTCACCGTACAGTCAGCGCTGTAGGTCTAACGAGGGAGTGATATAGCAAGCGGCGGAACCGAGTTCATCTCGGTTGTTCGCCTGCGTCGTTGCCGACGATGCTGCGAACCGGTTATACCGCTCGCCGCCATGACGCATGGGCCGCACGTCTCCCACGTCCGAGTTTGACCGTCGGGTGCGTGTTTCATCAATGTCTCTTCCAACTGGCTCAACACACTGAAGCAAGACGCCAAGTAGCAACCGTCGAGTGCGTGTTGCATCAATGTCTCTTCCAACCCGTACTTCTATGGAGCCGTTCCGATGACTCGACTCGTGGTGAAACCGGCGGACTTGGATCTCGATTCGCCCGGGCGGCGCGATTACTGGGTGGCACTCGAACACGACACGATGTGGGGAGCGCAGTTGATCCCGCTCACAGTTTGGGTGGGACCGAAGGCGGAGCAAGGTCGCGGGTTGGTGGCGTTCGGATCGACTCACGGCAACGAGTACGAAGGGCCGGTCGCGCTGAAGCAGCTCTTGGGTGAGATTGACATCTCCGCCGTGACCGGTCGGATCATCATCATTCCCGTGCTGAACGTTGAAGCGTTTCGGACGGGAACACGCGACAGCGTGGAAGCCGACCGAGTGAACCTGAACCGCGCGTTCATTGATGGTGCCGGGAAGCAGCCGACGCTGGCAGGGATCACACACCGTCTGGCGGCGTTTGTACGCGACTACATCTGGCCACAGGTTCATGTCGTCATCGACCTCCATTCGGGAGGAACGATGGTGCGCTTCGACATCTGCGCGAGCTTCCATCCGATTGACGACCCCGAGCAGGCACGGCTCACGGCCGAGGCGGCGCGGTGGTTCGGTGTGCCGATGATCATGGTCTACCAGAACAACACGCCGGGCCTCTTGACCAGCGAAGCCGAACGACTCGGCAAGATCACCGTGGGCACAGAACTTGGCTGGGGCGAGGCCGTGCTGCGTAAGGGTGTGACGTATGCCAGACAGGGTGTACTCGCCGCGGCCATCAATCACGGCCAACTAGCGGGCAAGCTCGAACCGATTGCGCATCACGCCGACGGAACTCAAAAGTGCGCGGCGATCGTGGACTTCGAGTGCTACGTCCCCGCACCGTTCGCCGGTCATTACGAAGAGGTTCTTCCCTGCGGAACGCGTGTGAAAAAGGGAGACATCGTCGGTCGTCTCCACGACTTCGCCCGCATTGACGAACCGGCGTGGCCGGTGTGTGCGGGAGTCGATGGCCTCGTCGTCGGTCAAGCGTGGGCGGCGCGCGTCCGTCAGGGACAGTTCATCCTCTGCGTGGGCCGCGAGCAGCCGTGGTAAACCCCCGTTCCAAGAATTGAATTAAGACTGACATCACACCATCCAGCCGTCGCTCGCGGGCGTCGAAGACACGGACCAGACGCATGGCGACCGAACGAGACTTGTCCTCCGAACCGCCCACCAACGTTCGCTGGCTGATGTTCGCACTGGCCTGCGGGACATCGTGGTTTCTGTATTTGCACCGTTACGCTTGGAACATTGTCGGGCCGAAAATTCAGGAAACGTACCAGTTCGATCACACGCAGTCGGGCTTCGTCTTTTCGCTGTTCTACTGGACGTATGCCGCCGGGCAGATTCCGAGCGGGGTGGCGATCGACCTGTTCGGGCCGCATCTGTTTCTGGGGACGAGCATTGTCTTGTGGTCACTGGCTCTGATTGGGTTTGGCCTCACGGGAAATCTGCCAGCCATCGGCGGACTGCGACTGCTGTTCGGAGCCGCTCAGGCCGGGTGCTATCCGGGTCTCACTAAAGCCACGCGTGTCTGGTTTCCGCTGCGCAGCCGGACCACCGTACAAGGTTGGATCGCGACGACGTTCGGACGGAGCGGCGGTGCGATGTCATCGATCATCTTGGGCACCGTCCTTATGGGGTGGTGCGGCCTGAGTTGGCAGACGGCTCTCGGAGTGATGGGCCTCGCGGGCGCGGCGTTTGGAATCGCGTTCCTGATCCTGTTCCAAAACTCACCCGCTGAACATTCACTCGTCAACGACGCCGAACGAGCCTTGATCGCCGAAGGGAGCACGACGCAAACTCTGAGAGGCACGCTGTCGTGGTCGCGCGCCGTCCGCAGTCGCAGTCTGTTCTGCTTCACCGTGCAGCAATTCATGGATGCCGGGTCCGACGTGGCGTTCGTGTATCTGATTGGCAAGTACTTTTTGGATCGGCACGGGCTGGATATCAAAAACGTTGGCTGGCTGGCCAGCCTGCCGCTGTGGGGTGGCGCACTGGGAGGCATCGTGGGCGGCTGGCTCAACGATCGTTTGATTCGTCAGACGGGCAACCGCCGTTGGTCGCGCAGTGGCATCGGATTTGTCGGCAAGATCATCGGCTGTGCAATGTTGTTCGTGGTGAGCGGGCAGGGTGAACCTGTTGCCGCCGGCATCGCCCTCATGGCGGCGAAATTCTTCAGCGACTGGAGTCAGCCGACCGTGTGGGGGACGTGTACTGATCTCGGCGGCCGTTGCTCGGCCACGGTGTTCAGCATCATCAACACGGCTGGAACGATCGGTGGCATCGTGATGCCGATTCTGTTTGGCATGTTGCTCGACTGGAACACGACGAAACAAATCCTCGATGGAAAGCAGATCACCCTCACCAACTGGGGGCCGTTGTTTGTGCTGCTCGCCACGATGTATCTGGCCAGTGGGATTTGCTGGCTGCTGATCGACTGCACGAAATCATTGGAAGACCCCGTTTCAACTTGAAGGAGACCTCATGACGAAAGCCGCCACCGAGTACCGTTACAACCGACTCACTTGGCCCGAGATGAACGATGCCATCGGGATGCAGAAGTTGATCATTCTGCCGACTGGTTCGACCGAGCAGCATGGGCACCACTTGCCGCTCGACGTGGATGTCTTTCTGTGCGAGTCGGTCTGCCACGAGGTCGGGCGTCGCATCCCGGACAAGGTACTGGTGTTGCCCCCAATGTCGTACGGATTGAACCGTCACCACATCGATTTCCCCGGCACGATTCACATCGAACCGGATGTCTTCGTGAACTTCGGGCTGAACATCACGAAGAGTGTCGCGTACCACGGGTTCGAGAAGATTCTGATCGTGAACGGCCACGGCTCGAATTCGCCGCTGATCGACCTGATCGCGCGGAAGACGGTCCTCGAAACGAAGTCGCTCTGTTTCGCCACGACCTACTTCTGGTTCCTGCTTGAAGCGTTCGAGAAGGTCCGCGAATCGAAGGTCATCGCGCACGCCGACGAGTTTGAAACGTCACTCTACCTGCATCTCGCAGGCGACCGCGTCCAGATGGACAAGGCGGTCGAAGACAACGACCGGATGGGCGAGTTCGTTAGCAGTGACAGCACGATGAACTACTTCGTCCGCTTCAATGACTACTGGGGCCGCTGGACCAAGACCGGCGTTCATGGCGACGCGACGAAGGGGACCGCCGAGAAAGGCAAAATCATCTTCGAGGCCGCAGTCAACGGCCTCATCAAACTCGTGGACGAACTCCGCGCATGGCCCATCGAAAAACGAGCTGACATGCACACGCATCCGGTTCAGTCGGACATTCAATGGTGACGTGTCCGACGAAAGTCGGCGATGTCCGTGGTGAGGCAACCCCGACGAAATATCGTACGCACGCATCGAAGCCTGACGCGCAAGCGAAGAGGGACTTCGCTTGCGCGTCAGGCTTCGATGGGGTAAATCATTTGCCGGGTGTTGCCTGAGAGTTTCCTCTGACGCGGAACACATTTTGATTGATGGCTATACCTCGTCCGGTTGAAGCTGACACTAACCCGAAGCGTAAGCGAGGCCGCAACGCATGTCCTCGCTTACGCTTCGGGTTAGTGTGC
>JAYTGQ010000538.1:0-12780 GCA_043733345.1 Schlesneria sp. | reverse complement strand
GAACCGGCCCGACGAGGCTGAGTTTCCGACCACGACAGCCAGATCGGATCGGCCGTCGCGATGTCGAGCAGCACGTTCGTGTCGAAGAGAAACCCGCTTATTCTTCACCGCGCGTGAGGTCCATGACTTTCGCAGTCGTTGCGTCGGAGCGAGCGGCACCACGCGCACGTTGCAGCCAGTTCTCGACCGGCGGCGGCGTGGCACGACTCACGCACAATGCTTCCAACCACCCTGCCAACTCATCCATTTGCAGAGCGGGCAATTTTTCAATGGCGGCTTCGATTTCAATAATTGTGGTCATGGGCTGAATCTAGCACTGTGGATGCAATGCCAACAAGGCGCGGTTCGCGTTCACGGCACGACAAGTTGGATTTCTTCGCTGGGTGGGCCTTCGGCGTTGTCGGCGTTGATTGCTGTGACGCGAACTTTGATTGTGGCACCGGTGGTCAGGCCACTCACGGTCGCGTCGCTGTCGTTGACGGTCTCGACCGGCACGAAGTCGGGATCGACTCCGACGATCATCATGAAGACGCGGTAACGGACGGCGCGGGGCGTGTCGGACCAGTCGGCGAGGACTGTGCCGGGGACTCCGGCGGTCAGCACGAAATTCTCGGGTGGCGGGCACTGGTCCGAACCGGCGGGCGGGACCAGTCCGAAGGCGAACCAGCGCGGATCGTCGGCGGGGAGTTTCAAGTTCAGTTCGGTGATGAGTCCGCTCATCGCCGTCCTCAGCGCGAAAACCGCCACGTCACGAGTCGCCTTCGCCTGACCCATCTCGACGACCGACTGATTGGCCGCGCTCCGTTTATCCGACAGCGCGGTGAAGAGCAGTCCCGCGCGAGCCGCCGTGACATTGGCCGACGCCACCTCGTGAGTCGGATGCGCCGTGAAGTAGGTTTGCAGCGAAGCCAGTAGTTCCTGACGTTCGGCAATCGTGCTGGGGATGGCGGTCGATTGATTGGGAAACCCGGTCGGCTCCCACGCCGCCGAGAAGGTCGATCCGAGATGCACACCCAACACGCGACTGGCCGCTCCAATGAACGCGCGGCCGTTCGAGTCTTCGACGGTCTGATCTTCGGTCGCCGCCACCTTGGCCGCCTTCTTGTTTGATAACGCATCCTCGGCTGCACGGGCCGTCGCGATCCGCGACCGGATCACCGCCTCCTTGAAGTGCAGAATGCCGATCCCCGTCTCATGAGCCGCCGCACCATCCGCCATGTCCTCGCCCAGCGTGAACAGCGCGTTCAATTTCCCCGGCAGTGGATTTGACGCCATGAAAGGCTCCTTTGAGAAGTGAGGGAGAGACCTGACTCGACCCCGACTGAGTCGTTTAACCGCGTGGGCAACGCCCCGCGCGTCGAGCGAGGTGGAAGCCTATTTCGCCGCCTGACGCGCGGGGCGTTGCCCACGCGGTTAAACGAGCCAGTTCGCGCCGTGTTCAGCACGTCAAACCGCCCCGACCGGGCGCAACAGCCGCGAACGGGCCGTTTGACGTAAGTTGTTCTCGTTCTAGCCAGTCCGTCCGACTTTTTCAACAAAATCCTCCAAACGGGAGCCGGGAAGAGGATTTTCGCGCCAAAGTCCTCCAAACGGGAGCGTTCCAGACGACTCACGCGCCAGAATCCTCTAAACGGGAGCGTTCCAGACGACTCACGCGCCGAAATCCTCCAAACGGGAGCGTTCCAGACGACCCACGCGCCGAAATCGTCTCCACGCCAGCCGTCCAGCGCACCCACGCGCCAAAGTCCTTCTCCCGCGATCCGTCCAAGCGATCCACGCGCCGAAATCGGCTTCAAAGTTCGCTCGCAATCCACCTGACAGAGAAACTCAGAATTCTCCGACCGGTTCCGCAGGGTGGCCCGGCTTGCTTCAAGCCGGGGGCCGCAGGCCCAAGAAACTTTGGGTTGACGCTTAGTGGGGTAGAACGCTCGAAACTTCATCAAAGTTGGTGCTGGGGTTTCTTGTGCTCCGCACCCAGCTTGAAGCAAGCTGGGCCACCCCGCGACGGTTGGCTGACCGTCTAGTCGCCTAAAGCGGTTGCCAAGTCCCGAAGCGTGGATTCGGCGGTGTTACTGTTTGCGTTTGGTTGAGAAGCACCATTGTTCGCAGACGGAGATACGCCTCCCAATCTGATATGTTATCGAAAGCATGGTACGGCGGGGGTTCGGATACAAGAACTGCGGCTTCAATCTGTGCGAGGTCGTGAGTCGAACAATTCGCATTCGAGGAACGACTCCGACGCAACTGATTGTGGCTGATGTAATCACGGATGACCCAACTATCCTGCCCATCTTGCGAAAGATGAACCAGCCGTTCACCGCAGATTGTTGGACAATAAATGACGGCAACCTGATGATTACCGCCATGATTCATGTAGCTGATGGGCATAGCAACCTCACAAGAACGTGCAAATCGAGGAAACTAGAATACATTCTGGTGAGTTATTTCTTATGACCTGTTACGTTCCAAATTCCTTGGTCGCCGCCTTGAATGTATCGCACTGAATATCGACGGCTTTGCTTTAATTCACTACCATTCTTAGCAGACAATACGAGCGTGACCACAAAATCGTAACCTTCCAATTTCGTTTTGCCGTCAAGGGCCATTTCACTCGCTGGGCGGCTAATGCCAATTTCGTATCGGAGTAGGACCACATCCCTTACAACGTATCCGAAGTCAAAGAAATAAATGTCTTTATGAGCTTGTCTAAAAGTTTCGTCGGAATCACCAAAAACCCAGCTATCCAGACAAATTTTCAACTTCGAGCGAGCTTCTTCTTCCGCAGATAGTTTAGTCGCAGCAGGCGGATTCTGAACTATTGGGACCGCATTGGGTTTACCACCGTCCGCATTCGGAAATAACTTGCCTGACGAAAACAAAATACCGAAAAAAACGGCCAACCCCAAAACGCATACGCCACCAACGACCGCTCCGATTATGGGGAAACTCGACCCGCTGTTCTGACTCTTCTTCTCGATTTTGTTTTTTGGTCGGCGTGGCTTCGGCGGCGGGAGATAATCCTCAATCGCCTCTTCAGCCTCTTCGACTTCATCCTCCTCGTCTTGTTGCGGCTCATCGGCGGTGTCGGGGATAGTAATCGACTTCCCACATTGCTTGCATTTGCCCGTCTTGCCGCCTGCCGAATCCTTGACACGCAAGCGGTTGCTGCAATGCGGACATTTGAAGTCAATCATGTTCAGAAATCCTCGCTGCTGTTCACACTTGAATTGAAAAGTGGAGACTGTACCACCGCAAGATTCTCAAGATTCTATCGGGTCATCATCGTGTCAAAAAGGGTCGGCTACAATCCGGGCCGGAAGATGGCATGAAATCTCGCGGGGTGGCCCGGCTTGCTTCAAGCCGGGGGCCGCAGGCCCAAGAAACTTTGGGTTGACGTTCAATGAAGATCAACGCCTTTCTGATATCGACGCTCGACTTGACGTTTCTTGTGCTACGCACCCAGCTTGAAGCAAGCTGGGCCACCCCATCGACGGCGTAAAAGTCAGATTCATTCTGCGGCCAGCTCCCGTTTCGCGGCTTGGCCTGACTCTGCTTCCGCGATCGAGCGACGTAGATGGGCCGCGTTCGCCGGGTTGGACAACAGATACAGCGTTTCCTTCCAAGAATTGAAGTCGTCCAAGGGCATCATCACGATCTGTTCGCCCTTGTCGGTCACCACGATGCGCGGTTCCGCATCAGCCAGAATTTGCTCGATGAGGCGCGGCAAGTTTCGCTTGGCATCTTTGGATGTGACAGCTTGCATCGCAGTCTCCGTCGTTCTAAAGCCGATGAGTTCTCGTGAGTCCACAGCGGTTTGGTCCGCAACGAGCAATCCTAACAGATCATCTGGCGGAAGCGACGAGACAACATCTCAGGTGACGGTGCGCGTACCGGCGCCAGGGGCAAAGGAGACCAACTGATGACAACCCGGAAGACTACTCGTCGCCGCCGGTGTCGAGGACCGCGAGGAATGCCTTCTGCGGAATTTCAACAGCGCCGAATTGCTTCATGCGCTTCTTGCCTTCCTTCTGCTTTTCGAGCAGCTTGCGTTTGCGGCTGATGTCGCCGCCGTAGCACTTGGCCGTGACATCCTTCCTCACGGCCGAGATCGTTTCGCGGGCGACGATTCTCGCGCTGAGGGGCGGGGTGGCCCAGCGCCCGCCCTCGCTACGGGTTACTTGAAATCCGATGCCAACTCTCAGACATAGAAAATGCACAGCCTCTTACTTTTTACTTTTGCCGTCTGCCTTGATCGGCGTGCTGTCGAGCTTGATCCAGATGGTGTCACCCACCGCGATCCGTTCGAGAGGGACCGGATCGAACTCGACGGTCAGGCTTCCTCGGACCCGATCCCAGACAAGGCCGGTGACCTGGCCAATATGTTTGTCGCCCCGATAGACGGGATCACCGAGCGCGACGTTCGGACGAGTCTCTGCTAAGCCGCCGCCGCGTCCCGTGTGACCAGGCGTGTCGCCCTGATATTTCGCATTGAAGCTCTCCACCACTTCAAACACGAATCTCGAACCGTCGGCAGTGGACTGAATCGCCGCCGGGGGCTTGGTCGGTTGAGCGAGCGTCGCCGCGTGCCACACAGTTCCGGCCGCGATCACCAACACGGCCGATGTCAGGATTCTCGTGGAAGATTTCATGAACGTGCTCCTTGTTGAAAGAAAGGTAACGTCGGTTCGCAGACGTGATGCGTCCGATTCACAACAGTGTGCCGTGGAGAATGACCATCGCCACCGTGAAGTAAATCACCAGGCCGGTCACGTCCACGAGGGTGGCCACGAATGGAGCCGATGACGTGGCGGGATCGACTCCGCATCGCTTCAGTAGGAACGGCAACATCGAACCGGCGAGCGTTCCCCACAACACAATCCCCACCAGTGACAATCCGACGGTCAGACCGACGAGGAACCAGTGAGGGCCATAAATGTCTGTGAAGGTACTCCACAGGGCAATACGCAGAAAGCCGATCGTTCCCAGCAGCAGCCCCAGCATCAGACCCGACAGCAACTCGCGCCGCATCACGGACCACCAGTCCCGCAGCCGGATTTCTTTAAGGGCCAGCGCCCGCACGATCAACGTCGCGGCTTGCGACCCCGAGTTGCCACCACTCGAAATAATCAGCGGCACGAACAGCGCGAGGACGACCGCCTTGGCAATCTCGACTTCGTAGTAACCCATCGCTGTCGCGGTCAGCATTTCTCCGAGAAACAGCACCACGAGCCAGACGCCTCGCTTGCGGACCATTGTCAGTAACGGCGTCGTCGAGTACGGCTCCGACAGGGCTTCGAGGCCGCCCATCTTCTGAATGTCCTGCGTGGCCGCTTCCTCGGCGACATCGAGCACGTCGTCGATCGTGACTACTCCCAACAGCTTGCCGCCCTCGTCGGTCACGGGGAGTGCCGTCCGATCGTAACGCCGGAAGACTTCAACCGCCGACCGTTTCGGATCAGTGGCCGACAGCGCGACGAAATTGTGGTTCATCAGATCAAGGATGGTTTGCGTCGATGTGGCGAGCAGGATCTGTCGAATCCGCAGGTCGTCGATCAATTTGTGATCGGCATCGACGACGTAGACAACATTGAGTGTCTCACTGTCCTGACCGTGCTTGCGAATGTGGTCGAGGACATGCTGGATGGTCCAATGGCTGCGCACCGCGATGCACTCGGGGGACATCAGGCGTCCCACGCTGCCTTCAGGGAACTGGAGCAGTGAGTCAGCAATCGCGCGTTGTTCTGCGGTGAGCAGTGTCAGATGACGGACTCGTTCCTCCTCGGGCATGTCAGTCAGCAGCGCCGTCCGGTCGTCGGCCGCCATCTCACTTAGCACGCTGCCTGCTTCAGCGGCGGACAGTCCGGCCAGAATACGCAGTTGCACCTCTTGCTCGAGGTACTCGAACACTTGAACTCGTTGCGGTCCGCGCAGCAGCCGAAAGCCCGCGAGATCCTCCGCATCCGTCAATTCGTCGAAGAGTGCTGCCACGTCGGCCGGAACCCAGCGGTCCAAAGTCTCCCGTAGCGTGACTTCATCCTGTCCCTCGATGAGTTCACGAATTTCCGGATAGAGCAACTTCTGAAGCATGATCCACGGTCCCAGAATAATTAAAGACTTGTCGAGCTACTTGAACATGAATTGTGAGCGGGCGGGTGGCTCTGCTAGATCGACCATTGAAATAACGCTGGACGTGGCACTGCATCGGAGTCTTCGGAGAAGCAGTGCAAGGGGCGCTGGCTCACCATCAGCACTGCTTGGCCGAAAGCGGTCACGCAATGGCACATCCAAAGGATGGGTGTGCCACCACCAAAACAAAACCCCTAACCCTATCCGCGCAGAACCGGGGCGAGGGGACAAGGCGGAAGAACTGAAGACAAGCCGGGGAGACTACTCGTCGCCGCCGGTGTCGAGGACGGCGAGGAACGCCTTCTGCGGGATTTCGACAGCGCCGAATTGCTTCATGCGTTTCTTGCCTTCCTTCTGCTTTTCCAGCAGCTTGCGTTTGCGGCTGATGTCGCCGCCGTAGCACTTGGCGGTGACGTCCTTCCTCACAGCCGAGATCGTTTCGCGGGCGATGATTCTCGCGCTCAGAGCTGCCTGAATCGGGATCTCGAACTGGTGGCGGGAGATTTGTTCTTTGAGCTTCTTGCAGAGCTGGCGACCTCGGCGTTCGGCTTGCGAGCGGTGGACGATGCAGGCGAGGGCATCGACCTTCTCGCCCTTCACGAGGACATCCATCTTGACGAGGTCGGCCGCGCGGAAGCCGATGATCTCGTAGTCCATCGTGCCGTAGCCGGCGGTGATGCTCTTCAACTTGTCGTACATGTCGAACACGATTTCGGCGAGCGGCAGTTCGTAGACGAGCTGCGCGCGGTTAGGGCCGAGGTAATCGGTCGTCTTGTAGACGCCGCGTCGATCGGCACTCAATTGCATGATCGCACCGATGCGGTCGGTCGGTAGGATGAAGTTCACCTTGGCGATCGGCTCGCGGAACTCTTGGATTTGGCCCGAGTCGGGGACATCCTGCGGACTGTCGATTCGCACAATCTCGCCCGTGTTCTTCAGTAGCTCATACGTGACGTTCGGGGCCGTCTGGATGAGATCGACGTTGGCTTCCTGCTCCAGCCGCTGCTGGATGATTTCCATGTGCAGCATCCCGAGGAAGCCGCAACGGAAGCCGAACCCTAGTGCCTCGGAGGTGTCGGGCGCGAACGAGAAGCTGGCGTCGTTGAGACCCATGCGCATCAGCTCTTCGCGTAGGTTCTCGAAGTCGGTGGCGTCGAGCGGGTACATGCCACAGAAAACCATCTGCTGCGGAACGGCGTAGCCCGGCAGCGCAACCGGGGCGCGGTTGTGGAACTCGGTGACAGTGTCGCCGACGTGAACGTTGCCGAGGATTTTGATGCCGCCGATGATGTAACCGACCTGGCCGGGGCCGAGGTCATCGCAGGGGACCATGTTCGGGCGGAACTGGCCGATTTCGAGGATTTCGTGAGCCGTCCCGGCCTTCATGAACAGAACTTTCTGCCCCTTGCGAACAGTCCCCTCTTTCACGCGGATGTAGGTGATGACGCCTCGGTAATGGTCAAACTTGCTGTCGAAGACCAGCGCCCGCAACGGGGCGTCGCGATCACCCTGCGGAGCGGGGACGCGCTTGATGATCGCCTCAAAACATTCTTCGATGCCGATGCCCGCCTTACCGCTGACTCGGATGCAGTCGGTGGTGTCCAGCCCGACAACGGTCTCAATTTCTTCGAGGACTTCGTCGGCTCGAATGATCGGCAGGTCGATCTTGTTCAGAACCGGAATGACTTCGAGATTGGCGTTAATTGCCGCGTAGGCATTAGCCACCGTCTGAGCCTGCACGCCCTGAAAAGCATCGACGAGGAGCAACGCTCCTTCGCACGCGGCCAGACTGCGCGAGACTTCGTAATGGAAATCGACATGGCCGGGCGTGTCGATCAGATTCAACTCGTACTGCTGGCCGTCCAGCGTGTAGTTGATGGCGACGGCGCGGGCCTTCACGGTGATGCCGCGTTCCCGCTCGACCTCAAGGTCGTCGAGAATCTGGTCGCGGAACTCGCGCAGCGAGATCGCCCCGCTCTTCAGCAGCAGTTGATCGGCGAGCGTACTCTTGCCGTGGTCGATGTGGGCGATGATGGAGAAATTGCGGATGAAGCGTTGGTCAAACATGAGGCGGCGGGGGAGGCTTTCACGAGGAAGCGGCGGTGGCCCATTGCGGTCGCATCGGTAAACGGGCGGCCGCGTGGCGGGCGGATTCTATAGGGAAGGTGCAGTGGTCGAAAGAGAGGTCGCAATCGACACTCACTCGAAGCGTGCGTTTTGACGTGGCGCTGTTTTGGATTTCCGCCCCCCACGGGGCAGCGCTAAGTCAGCCCAGGGCCAGCGACCAACCGGAGCGCCGCCCTGGGTCGAGACCATGACCGAAATGGAAGCCCTGAAGGGGCGGCCCTATTGGAGATGACAGGAATAGTGCCGCCCCTTCAGGGCTTGGAAATTGGTGACGTTCGGAACCCAAGGCGGCGCTCCCGTTGGTCGCTTGCACTAGGCTGGGCTGACTTACGGCTGCCCTGTGGGGGCGAAAAACGAAAACAGCGCCACTTCAAAACTCACACTTCGGGTTAGTAAAGTGAAGTGCCATTGGGCGTACGGCTCGCCAATGTCTCACCCTGCGAGAATTCAGACAGTTGAGCTAATGACTCTTCGTACCGCGTGCCGCGCGAAACCCGGTGCTGTTGTTCACGTAGTGCTGGTAGGTCACGGCCAGTCGCTGCCGTTGGGCCTCGGTCAGTTCTTTCAACTGACGGGCGGGACAGCCTGTCCAAAGGGTGTGTGGCGGAACGTGCGTCCCTTCCATCACGACGGCACCGGCCGCGATGAGTGCTCCCGCACCGATGACGCAGCGGCTGAGAACTGTGGCGGAGATCCCGATCAGCGCGCCGTCCCCCACGGTTGAACCGTGGACGATCGCGCGATGCCCGAGCGTGACGCGATCACCGAGAATGCACGGATAGCCGTGATCGACGTGCAGGATTGAGCCGTCCTGCACGTTCGTTTCCTCACCGACTTCGATCCACTCGAAGTCGCCCCGCAGAACACAGCCAAACCAGATTGAGCTGCGGGCCTTCAAGCGGACTCGCCCCAAGACGATCGCGCCGGGAGCAACGAACGCGGTGGAGTCGATCTCCGGGCGTGAATGAATCGCCCGCCAATCCCAAGGTGTTTCGGGGTACGGCACCGATGGCTCGGGAGCGAGCGACTCACCGAGTAACGGCCAGTCTTGGAGGATAGCTTCGCGATCTCGCAATCCACTGGTTGAAGAAGAATGAGTCGCACCGTGTGACGCATCCGGCTCATTGGCCATGCTGAAACTCCCCACTGCGTTTGGAGCCTGACTCGTTTGCAAAACGCTTGCCACCGATTCAAATCTTGAATTCGTCCAGCTCGACCGTGGTGGACTTCTTCTCGCCGTCACGCATGTAGAGGACGTTCACTTTGTCGCCCGGCTGTCGCAGCCCGATTCTTTCGACAAGGACTTCAAAGTTGGGGATCGCGACGCCGTCAAATTCGAGGATCACGTCTTCACCTTGAAGTCCTGCGGCATCACCCGGTCCGCCGGGGACGAGACGGCTGATGATCAAACCGTTCTCAGCAAATTCACTCGATGGCTGCACTCCCAAAAATGCGGGACCGCGTTCGGCGACGACACCCTGCAAATCGGTCTTGAGTCGCGCGAGTGCCTCGGGAGAGATCTTCGCACCGGTCGGTCCTTTGATGACGTACAGCGCGGACCGCTGCTGGAACCGCGCGGGGGGCTGAAAGTCTTCGATCCGTCGGAGGTACTTGAGACCCTCGTCACCGCCGGTCCAGTGGCGGTTGATCATCGCCGCCTTGATGGGCGGCGGCGGCGCGTCCTTGTCAGGATCCTCTTCAACGTGGAACCGGACGAGTCCGCCAAGCTTGCGAAACGCCGCCAGCGCACGTCGATGGCGGGTCGTTCCCTGAGCGTCGATGGCGGCTTCAGCGCGCGAGGCCGCCTGAATGTTGTCGCCTTGGATCAGGGCATCGTAAACGGATTCGACGGCCTCGTAGGTCGCTTCATCGTCGGCGGAATGAAGCTGACGCAGCAGCTCAAACGCTCGAACCGAAGCTTCGGCCCGACCGCTTTTCGCCAGTTCGGCCAATGGCGCGACAGCAGCTTGGCGTCGAACCACGATCCGCCCGGAGGCCGCCTCTCGAATCCGGAAGTCGTCGTGATCAAGAGCCTTCAGATCTTCAATCAGTGCGGCTCGATCTACGTCCGCCAAGACCGTTTCCGGACCAGACGAAACCGCCGAAATGGGATTGGCCAACCACAGGCTGGCCAACACGAGCAACAGTTCTCCACACATTGGACTGGCCTCTCGACGGACAGCTCTCGCACAGGCTGCGGAATCTCAAACAGACAGGCGGGTTACATCGGCGACCCGCCCCGGCAGTCGCAACAAATGCTTGTTACCGCCTCAGGCAGAACATCGTCTCAGAAAGGTTCGCGTTCGGCTACGCCGTCTGCCGGAGGAGATTGGCAGCGGCGAGGAGCGTGCGCGGTATCTTCGCCGCAACCGGGTGCAGTCGTTACTTGGTGGTCATCATCCGGTCCCCTCTCCCCCGTCTTCGGGGGAGAGGGGACCGGATGATTCACCACGAAAAACACGAAAGGAAAGAAGAGACGAGAGTGCTGATCCCCAGTAACCGCCAAGGAACGACGCGCAAGGTCTGGCGATCCTCTGACCGCAACTCTCTTCATTTTCGTGTCTTTCGCGTATTTCGTGGTTCCCCATGATTTATCTGGGTGAGGGTGAGGGTGAGGGCGCGAGTCGTCGAGAGACAGTCAACTCGCCTGTCAGACGTTTCACAAGATCGGGGCGCCGAGACTCCAAGGCGTTCCACTCTGAAGCAAATCCCCCCTCACCCTAACCTTCTCCCCCCGAGGACGGGCGGGAGAGGGGACCAGAGAAGATGACCACCAATGAACGACTGCACCCGCCGCAACCGACTGTCCCCCCACGGCGTTGCAGAATGCGTCCTTGCCGATATACTCTCGCCCTTCGGTTGATAGAGCAAGCTGGACCGGGAAGCGCGATTGCGGGGTTTGTTGATGAACCTCGCCCGTTTCCGGTTATTTTTTCGGCCCGTACGAAAGGTTGAACCGACTGTGTTGAAGACGCCGGAACCCGTCAATGTTCGCGCAATTTTGAGTACCAAAGGCCCGATGACCGCCGAGGAGTTCGCACAGCTTTGCCGTGCAATCGCTTCTGATCAGATCATTCAAGTTCGTCAGGACATTGAGTCATTGCTGCGCGAGGTCGAGGCCGGTGGTGCGGCAGCGCACGCGGTGCGAGCCGGGATCGGAGCCTACCTGATCGCTCAGCACGCTGTCGCAGAACGTCTGCTGTCGGGCGTCACCGGAGACGGGATCGCCCTGTATGTCCTCGGCATGGCGTACCTGTCCTTGGGCCGTCCCAAAGACGCTGATGCTAAGTTCACAGCGGCCGCCAAAGCGGGCTACGACGCCGTCGAATGCTCGCTCAAGCGCGCGGGGACGCTCCGCGAACGCGGGAAGTTGGACGAGGCGGAAGCCGCGCTCAAACAGTCCGGTTTGGAAGGAGCCCGCCGCGCCGACTACTCATACCAAATGGGTTGCATCCTTTCGGATCGCGGTGACACCTACGGCGCAATCGAATACTTCGAGCGGGCCGTGGATATGGACCCGCATCATTCACAGGCGCTGTTCCGCTTGGCGGGTGAGAACGCCCTGCACGGAAACGACGAAGAGGCCGTTCGGCTGTACGAGCAGTCACTCAGCCGTCCGCCGTTTTACTTGGGCGCACTCCTGAATCTCGGTTTGCTCTACGAAGACAAGAACAACTTCGCGGCAGCCGCCTTCTGCTTCCGCCGGATTCTCGCCTTCGATCCCACTCACGAACGCGCCTTGATGTACATGAAGGACATCGAGGCCACGAGCGAGATGTACTACGACGACGATTCCGCACGCAATCAGGCGCGCTTGGCCCAGTTGCTCAGCCGTCCTGTCACCGATTTCGAGTTGTCCGTTCGGAGCCGGAATTGCCTCGCGGGGATGAATATCATCACTCTCGGCGACCTCACCAAAGTCACCGAGCCGGAGCTACTCGAAGGCAAGAACTTCGGAGAAACATCGCTCGTCGAAATCCGTGAGTTGATGACTGCGCACGGCTTGCAGGTCGGGCAGGAGTTGTTGATCCCAGCAACTAAGGAGACGAGCTGGGGTGGTCCCGTTGGAACGGGACTGATTTCGCCCGACCTTTCTCCGCAAGAACAGGCGATGCTGGCCCGGTCGGTCTCGGACCTCAATCTGTCCGTGCGAGCACGCAAATGCATGTCTCGGCTGGGAATCACGGCGCTCAGCGAACTGGTCCAGCGTACGCCCGATGAGTTACTCGCCACCAAGAACTTCGGTGTGACCTCACTGAACGAGATTCGCCAGCAATTGGGCGAATTGAATCTCAAATTGCGAAACGACTGACGCTTCCACAAGCTCTGCGTCCCACTCGCCCGTGTCGCTGAACGACACGGGCGAATTTGTTTGGCGGTGAATCGCATTCGCAAAGTCGAGCGGCAAAAAACAGCTTACCCCTCAAAGCCTGACGCGGAAGCGAAGGACGCTCGGCAACAGATCATTCGCTTCCGCGTCAGGCTTTGATCTGCGGTTAACAACTCTTGCCGGTCGCCTAATGACCT
>JAYTGQ010000537.1:0-1653 GCA_043733345.1 Schlesneria sp. | reverse complement strand
TGAACCGAACCTGCCCGAAGCTCCCTTGCAGCGCCGTGTTCGCCGACAGCGAATGGAAGTCGGTCTGGCGCGTCGTGAAGAAGAAGCCGCTCCCGAAGCAGCTGCCGATCCTGTCGGCTTTCCTACAACTGCTGACCCCACTCGGCGGCGACAACAACCGCGCGACCGAAACTCCATCCGGCCCCCAACCCCTCTGGATCGGCCTCCGCCGAATGACCGACTTCGCCCCGCCTGGCTCGCCTTCGATCCGCACGGCTGATCACATTGTGTATCAGCGACATGCCTCTGGCTTGCCCTTTTTTCAACTGCTTTCACGGGCAAGCGAGACGCTTACCCTACGTTTTTCAACAGGCTGCTCAGGGGCTGTGCCTCTATTACGTCCGAGTTTGGCCCGAGTCCTTCGTTTGCGAAAGTTGTCGCGAATGAGTCCGGTTTCGGAATTGCCGTCACAGTCGCCGCCACCCCCACCGACGGCGCGCGTGTGGCGGCAGTTCTCGTCCCCTTCATACTGTGACCCTTGTCCCCGAACAACGGCGACCCTTGTTCCCGGTCCAAACCGTTCCGCGTGATGAGCTTTCTGAGAACAGGCGTCTGAGTCCGTGCGACCGAACTCGTCAGGCTCGTCACGCGGAGCGATGACGGCGACTTTTTGCTGGCCTTGACGTGTTGTGTCGATCGCAATGGGACAAGCCCGGTGGGGTCGCCAAGAGCGAGGCCGACTCTACGTATCCCTTCGAGGAGCATCCTCGCGGCACTGGCGTCAGACAGCCTTTCAAACAGAACCTCGCCCGATAAGCTATCGCCCGCGCTCGCGCCACCCTTCGTCGCGCGGCTTCATTCAGGACGCTGCCATGTCTCACGTTGTTGAAGTTCGTCATCCGCTCGTGCAACACCATCTGGCGCGACTGCGTGACAAGGCGACTGAGCCGGTCGAGTTCCGCACGCTCATTCAACGACTGACGGAGTTGTTGGTGTACGAGGCGACTCAGGATTTACAGCTGGGCGATGTCGAGGTCGTCACGCCGCTGACGACGATGACGGGGCGACGGCTCTCGCAGCAGATCGGTCTCGTCCCAATCCTGCGAGCGGGGCTGGGGATGGTCGATCCCGTGTTGAATCTGATCCCGTCGGCCGAGGTCTGGCATCTCGGCCTCTACCGCGATGAAGCGACCGCGTTACCGGTCCAGTACTACAGCAAGCTTCCCGCCACCGACCCGGTTGATGTCGGGATGGTTCTCGACCCAATGCTGGCGACGGGCGGCTCGGCCACGGCGGCGTTGGAGTCATTGAAAGCGTGGGGCGTCCCGTCGCTGAAACTCCTCGCGATCATCGCTTCACAAGACGGCATCCGCGCCGTGACGAACAAGTTCCCCGACGTGCAAATCTACGTCTGTGCCATCGACCCCGAACTGAACTCGCGCAAATACATCGTCCCCGGTTTGGGCGACGCGGGTGATCGGACCTTCAACACACTGCGCGGGTGAACGACGGGCTGGTAGGGTGCGTGGTGTCCTTCGAGTTCCAAACTTGACGTGTCCGACAGAAGTCCAAGTAGTAGGCACATTCCATGTGCCGTTCACCGAATTCCTCTGCGAATCACGGTATCGCGGACGGCACACGGAGTGTGCCTGCTACTTTTGTCGGACACGTCAA
>JAYTGQ010000536.1:0-4944 GCA_043733345.1 Schlesneria sp. | reverse complement strand
AGGGCGAGGCTCCTGCCGAGCCGCGAGAAACAAGCGACTTTCCTCACGCACATGGCTCGGCGGGAGCCTCGCCCTCCCTTTTTCAACAGGCTGTTAGGCAACCCCGGCGAAATATCGTACCCGCGCATCGAAGCCTGACGCGCAAGCGAAGTCCTTCTTCGCTTGCGCGTCAGGCTTCGGTGGGGTAAATCATTTGCTCGGTGTTGTCTTTCTGGGTGAGCGATGAAAGTCCTCTGCCATCCTCAAACCTGATGCGTGAGCGTGGACCTTTTCGAGTGTGGCTTGCATCGAAGCCTGACGCGCAAGCGAAGTGTTTTCACCACCGAATCCTTCGCTTGCGCGTCAGGCT
Source organism: Schlesneria sp. (assembly GCA_043733345.1). Classification (GTDB taxonomy): domain Bacteria; phylum Planctomycetota; class Planctomycetia; order Planctomycetales; family Planctomycetaceae; genus Schlesneria. Next base: position 4,595 of record JAYTGQ010000536.1, on the reverse strand, counting down.
TTGATTTGGGGCCAGCGACACTTGCTGATTGAATTCCCTCGGTGTCACCCGCCCCTACAACCGATGCGATCGGAAATTGCAAACAGGCCGTCTGACGTAATCGCCTTGCTCGCTGAGACTTATTTTTTTCAGTGAACACGCGACCCGCGTTAAGCCGACAGGGCGTGACCCCGCGTTCCTACCTGCGACAGCACAACGCTTGTGGCTCGGCCAAGTTAGCCATTGCCCGTGACTCCCTCGTTCTTGGGGTTTCACTTCCCGCAAACGTGTCGGTGTTCGCCGCTGTTGTACAAGACCAGTCTGGCTCACGGCTTAAACTGTACAGTTGCCTGCGCCTTTCTCCCGTGCCTAGCATGGTCTCGCCTGTCAACAACCCTCCACGACTCCCCTTCCGTGGTGTTTTTCTCCCCCCTCGTGAACGGCCTTTCAGCGTCAATTTCGGCGTCGGGTCGCCTTGTCGAACGGTTGTCGGCTACGCACCAGCAGGTGGCAGCATGTCATTGCGAACATCGAAGACTCATCACCAACAGCACCACGCGCGCTCATTGCGCGGCGCGAGTCCGGCGCGCTTCCCCTCGATCCGCCCGAGCGTCGCGTATCGCCAGCGCGATCCGGCTGGCAGCAATCGGTCATCGAGCTTCAGCGCCCCCGAAGACTGGCACGAGCCACAAGGCCGAAGCCGGATCGAATACATCGCTCATCCGGCCGGGGGCGGCTTCATTCACCCGGTGACGGTCGCCGAGGTCCGCGAACGCATTGCGCAACTTTCCGAACGATTCACGAGCGGAATTGAAGTCGTTCAGTTCAGCACGATGACGCACAAGCGACAGCTCTTCCCGCTCTACGGCATGCAATGGGGACCGAACATTTATCTGTATCCCGTGGAAGCGTCGCTCGTCGAAATTCACCGCCGCCCTCCTACGCCGCAACAGCGCGTCGAAGCCCGCATGTTTGGCGGTGAGTGGACTCCATCCGGTCAGCAGTGGCGACTGACTTGGACCGCCGCATCAATCCGCGACTTCTATCTGAACAACGTGTTGATCCACGAGATCGGCCACGTCCACGACCAACGCAACACCAACTCGGCCGCGCGCGAACGCTACGCCAACTGGTTCGCCACGGAATACGGCTTCCGCGCATCGCGAGGTCGCCGCTAATTCTCATTCCGCCCGACGGCCACTCGTCGGCATCGCGTCGTTGTAGCGTGCGGTTCGTCGGGGCATGATGCTCGGGCGAACCGCATGTCTCTTTAACGCCGCCCCGCTCGCCCTAAAACAAGCGAACCCCACCGGGCTTGCCCCGGTGGATTTAGGTTTTTGCACTACTTATGACTTCACTTGAAACCCATGTGAGTAGTGCAGAAACCCGCGAGCCACTGGGGCAAGCCCGGTGGGGTCGCTTGATCGAGGGCTAGCCTTACTCGCGTGCCAGACTCGCGGTTGGCACGACGAGTCCCAGTTCGAGCAGGCTGCTCACAAACTGGCGCGCGACTGGTCCGGCCGCTTTGCCTCCCGAGCCGCCGTGTTCCAGCACGACCACGAACGCCACGCGCGGCCGTTCCGCCGGGACGTATCCCGCGAACCACGCATGATCGGCTCCGTTCGTTTCAGCCGTGCCGGTTTTGCCCGCGATGGTCACGTCCTTGAGCTTCACCGTTTTGAATCCCGTGCCGTGCGCATCGTGAACGACCATCACCAGCCCTTCGCGCACACGATCCAACGTCGACGAATGCAGTCCCTCAATCGGTCGGGCATCGGGATGAGCGAACACGGGACGGAACGCAGGTCCATCGTTCAGAGTCGCCGGTCCTGAAGCACTTGCAAAGTGCGGCGTGACGAGCTGTCCATCGTTCGCCACGGCGGCCATCGCGCGGGCCATCTGCATCGGCGTGACCAGCAACTCCGACTGACCGATCGCCAGCCCGAGCGTATCACCCGGATGCCAACGACGCCGTTGTCCCGCATCGGTCTCGTGCGGCGAAGGCAAACGACCGAGTGACTCAGACGGCAGATCGACTCCCGTCGCTTGACCGATGCCAAACCGACCGGCCCAGTCTGCGAGTACCTGCGGTCCCATGCGTCGCGCTGTGGTGAAGAAGTAGACGTTGCATGATCGACAGAGGGCATCGGCCAGCCGCATCTCACCGTGCCCCGTTTGGGAGTGCCGGTACGTGAGACAGCGATGTTGGTCGGGTCGATCAAGATAACCCTGACAATAAATCGGGGCATCGGCGTTCAGCTTGCCACTCTCCAACGCGGCGACCGCCGTGATGATCTTGAAGACCGAGCCGGGAGCCAGCGCCATCTGAGTCGCTCGTGAGAAGAGCGGCTTGCGCGGATCGGCCAACACATCGCGCCAACCGTTCGCGTCGGCCGCGACGAGCAAATTGAGATCGAAGCGCGGCGCGGCGGCAGCGGCGAGGATCGCCCCTGTGTGAACATCCATCGCCACGAGGCAACCTCCTTTCGGACACGTCGCCTCACGCGCGGCGTCCTGATGCGATTCGCTGTCGGTCGTCCCCGTGAGCGTCACGTTGGCGAGTGCCTCATCCAGGAGTTGCTCAGCCCTGCGCTGCACGTCCGCATCGAGTGTCAGCACCAAATCACGGCCGTGTTGCGGCTCACGCAGGACTTCACTGTGAATGACTTCACCCCGCCGATTCTTAACCAGTCGCCGTTCGCCGCGTTGGCCGTGCAGGTGCGAGTCATATTGAAGTTCGAGACCACTGCGCCCCACGCGGTCTCCCGCCCGATCATCGCGCTGTTCCGAAGGCTGCCCGTCGAACTGTTTGTCGAGCCGGTCGTGACCCGATGGCTGTTTTTCGCGCCGCGCCAACGCTTCCTGCGGTGAGAGCGGCGTGCGCGTGCCGATCACATGCGCGGCGAGTTCTCCTTGCGGATATGTCCGCCGCCGCTGCGTGATGACGCGCACGCCGGGATAGCGTTCGGGGTGCGCGTCGATCTCTGATTTCGTGTCGGAGGTGACGTGGGACGAGATCGTGTGAAAGCCTTCTTCCTCGGCGATCGGTCCCGAATGAATTGGTCGACTCGGCGGTTGAGTCAGCTCGCTACGAACTCGATCCCACGCTCGCTGCCATCCTGCGCTGGATGCCAAAGATGTCAGCGATCTCTCGCTTCCATGAGCCGTCTCGCGCTGCTTGATGACCGCTTGCTTGGTTTGAACGACGCGCTGCTGAACCGACTGTCGTGCAGCGATCAGTTGTTCCGCAGTCTGCTCCGTCAACAGGCTGAGTCTCGACCATAACTCATCGCGCCGCTGTTGGACTCGCAGCTCCTCCGCAACGACGAGTTTTTTGTCGCGCCGTTCGAGGCGACTCAGTTGCTTCAATGCCTCGCGGCGCAGCCAACTCGCGTCGGCCGGTTCTTGGACGAGACGGAAGTGAACCTGCAACTCGTAATGTTCGATCTCACCCGCCAGCACGCTGCCATCCGCCGCGAGAATGCGGCCGTCACGCGCCGGGATCTCGTCTCGCACTTCGTAGGTCTGCTCGAACCCTGACGCGAAGTCCTCCCGCAAGACGACCTGAAGTTGCACGATTCGCGCGGCCACCACGACCAATGGCACGATCATCCCGAGCCACAGCAGCACCAGTCGCAACCCTGGCGCGCGATCGGCATCCCACCGACTCGCCTGCTGCGAGTCATCGTGCTGCCACACCGTTGCCAACCGATTCCACATCGAAGATTCCGTTCATCGAGACATCGCCGTCGGCAGGAACCCGCTCGGCCGAAGTCCGGCTTAGCTCTGTTAGCCGGACTTCTCTTCCTGTAACAGGCCAAATGTCAATAACGCGAACGGCATGAGTTGCCTGACCCCCAGATCGAAGCCTGACGCGCAAGCGAAGCCTCGGTGCCAGAGCATCTTCGCTTGCGCGTCAGGCTTTGATGGGTCGGCGATTTCCTGTCGTTCGCCTCATGAAGTCCGGTATCCCGAAACACCGGGCTTCGAGACGATTCAAACCACGACACGCCGCGAACCACCCCGCACCAAGCGATCCGCACAAACAATCAGCACCGCAAGTCCTGCCGTCGCTGCGGCCTCAACGAGTGCGACCGCGACAACGCCCACCGCATCGAGACTGCGTTCATCGAGCAGACCGAGTACCAACGGCAAGGCCGCTCGCCACACGAACGCCACCACGAACACTATTCCCACCCACGTCACCGCCCCGCTGAAGCGTCGGTTTTCGCGCGCGATTTGCAGGCCACCTGCGACCAGCGCCGCCAACGTCATCTGGACACCGAGTCGTTCGAGCGACAGCCCGTCCAATAACAAACCCACACCCGCTGACCACGCAATCGCTGCGGCCCCGTTTGACCAACAAGCGATCGCCACCAGAACCAGCGCGGGCAGAAACGGCCGACAACTGATCGGCCACTCACTCACGATCGCGCTGCTCTGCACGGCAACCGCCAAATAGATCGAACAAACGATTGAAAGCGACCTCACCACAACCCACTCTCCTTCGACTTCGTTGCGTCGTTTAACCACGTGGGCAACGCGAGACATTTCTGAGCGGGGCGGCGTCAGCCCCCCGGTTCTTCCTGCGAAGGGCTAACGCCCAAGAACCGGGG
>JAYTGQ010000535.1:0-12813 GCA_043733345.1 Schlesneria sp. | reverse complement strand
CCCCGGTTCTTGGGCGTAAGCCCTGTCAGAAGAACCGGGGGGCTTACGCCGCCCCGCTCGGAAATGTCTCACTTTGTGCCACGCGGTTAAACGACGTGTTGGGTGATGACCGTCACTTCAGCAGGAAGAACCGCTTCGCTTCGTTCACGGTCTTCGGGTCTTTCTTTTCGATCTCGGCGAGGCACTCGGTCGCGTGGATCACATGCTTGGGGAGTTCGACGGGAGTGACGGTGGTCTCAGGGACGGCGGGTTTGTCACCCGCTCCCTTGTCGGTTGATCCCTTGTCTCCATCGCTCTTCTCGGACGCGGGCTTGTCACCAGCCGGTTTGTCTCCAGCGGGTTTCTTTTCGCCCGTGTCTTTTGTTCCTGCCAGCATGTACCGGACGATCGCCCGCTTGATCGAGGGGACGTTGTAAGCCTCGTCGTCGTACATCTCCATCAGGCGGTCCTGCATCGACCAGTCCTTCATGCGCGAGAGATCGGCGATCACGAGGTCCGCCAGTTCGGGACGTTCCAGTAGGATGCGCATCGACTGCCGCAGCCGTTCGAGCGAGATGCGGCCGTCGCCGTATTGCCACATAAATCGCAGGGCCTGCATCGCAGCATAGGTCTCGCTGAACGGAGCCTTCTTGTCCTTGAGCTTCTTCTCGTCGATGACCGCCAGCCCCTTGTCGCCGGTCAGCAACAAGTAGCCGCCCATCACGCCGTCGATCCCGAGTCGGAAGTCGTCGGTCGTTTCGAGAATCTTCTGCTCCATCAACTTCACGTCGGCATCTGTGCCGCACAGCCCGAGCATCATGCCGTACAGACCGAGCCGTCCGGCTGAGGTCTCCTTCGCAGTGAGCCAGCCACGCAGTTTGTCGCGAGGCATCTCCTTGGCGAGCAGCACGACATCGGCATACGACGCATTGGCGAACTCACCAAACGCATCGTCCCCGATCATCTTGTCGGGGTGTTCGAGGTACTTGAGGAAGTACGTGAGTCGCTGCACGGCAGGCTGAGCGGGTTTGGGCGAGTTCTTCATGTACTCGAAACCGGGCTGAGTCACTTCGAGTGGACTCCCCCATTCGATCATCCCGCCACCGAGCGTCCCGAGCAGCAGGAACAGATCGCCCGCACGACCGGTGCGGTAACGAATCAGACTGATCTTGGCCCCCTTCGCCAGCTTCCCGTCTTTGGGTTGGTTCACAACTTCGACGACTTCAAACTCGGTCGTCCCCGTGTCGTTCTCCTTCGCCGCTTTGCCGCCGGTCCACTTCACAAGCACCGTCGCATCAGCTCCCGCAAGCTGCTCGGTCAACGTGAGCGACGGGGCACTGCAAAACGGACACGCGCTGGCTGGCAGCGGCGCGAACAGTGCCACGGCGAACAACAGCCAGCAGGCGACAACAGCCGAAATTTTCGACAGCGACATCAGCCACTCTCCTTCCAAAACACCGACCAGACACGTCCGAACCGCCCCGCCACGAAACACGCCCGAGCGGCGGGGCGGGATGATAACACGAGCCATCACAGTCGGGGAGTCGTGGCTCGTTGGTGTCAGGGCCATCGCCTTTTTCACAGTAGCGTGGGACAAGCTCGCTTCGAGCGCCGGCCCACCATCGGAAAACGTCGAAAATTCATGGTGGGCCGGCGCGACGAAGCGCCGCTGGTCCCCCCTACAGTTTCTTCAGACCCAACAAGGCAATGGCCCTGCGTTGGTGTGCGGTGACTGCACCCTCGGATTGATGTCCCGCTACGACGGTTTGACAGCGGCCAACGTCCTCGCTGACAATGCCGCCGGTCAAGCTGCTGGTCGGATGTGGTGGCTGTTTCAACCCGACGGTTCAATTTCAAGGGGGGTGAATCATGAATGGTCTTCGAGGTGTGATGGTTTGGGGAGCGTGGTGCCTCGTAAGGATGTCTCTGAGCACCCCGGCGATGGCTCAGTATTACGGCGGCTATCCGTCGGTGGACGGGTACGGTTCCTATGGGTATCCGGGCTATTCGAGTGGCGTGGGGTTGGGAGTTTACGGCGCTCACAGTTCGTGGGGGATCGGGGTGCCGAGCGGCAGCTATTACGGCAGCGGAGCCTATCCCGGCGGCTACTCAGCGGGTGGCTACTATTCGGGCGGCTATTCGGATGGCTACTACTCGGGCGGCTATGTCTCTTCGCCGTATGGAGTGAGCGGCGGGTACGTCCCGCAGCACGGCTACGGCAGCGGCTACGGTTATGGAGGTCGCGTGCCGGTCTATGTCGCGCCTGTTCCCGTCTTGGGAACGACGACCACGATCATGCGCGGCGGTCCGACCGGTGGAGTCGTCGAGTACACGAACAACGGCAACGGCTATTCGTATTCCTCGGACAGTTCGTATCCGAGCGTCATCACGCAGTCGCCGACGATTGGCCCTTCACGAGCCTATGTCGTCGATGGACCGAAGCCGGTGGTGGTGGAGTCGCGTCGGAACCAAGGACTCCCGTCCAACGCGCTGCCAGCACACTCAGCGCAGTTCCCGGCCTACGTCCCTTCGCCCACTGTGGCCAACATCAAGTTGAGCTGCCCGAAGTCGGCACCCGGCCCGCTGAGTTACTCGTTGAACGGCCACGTCTACACGATCAAGCCGGGCTACTCGCAAACGTTTCCGAACGATCGCAATTGGACGATTGAGTTCAAGCGGGGTGACGATGTGTCGGAAGTCGCTTCGTATCCGCTGAGTACCGGCATCTACACGTTCGTCGCGGGAGAAAACGGTTGGGATTTGCAGCAGCCCGGCGCTCCAACGCCAACGCCGCTGGAATTGCCACCCGCACCGATCCCGCCTGCTCCCGTGCCTGCGCCGTAAAGGAGGTTCTGTTGTGTGCGTGTATTGCTCGATTCCGAGCCGAAGACCATCGTGAAACTGCTATTGCCGAAAGGCTCCGGCATCGACGCGCACGTCTGTCAGAACAACGTGGATGAACTCATCAGGGATGGGGCACTATTTCGCGGCAAGAGGTTGGAGCGAGGAGACGCAACTCAGTTCCACATCGCCGTGACTGAGGTCGAACGGCAGATCGAGTCGCTTGAGAAACGGATCGCCTACTACCAGACACACGTCCTCGACAACGCCGCGTCCGACAAAGTTCAACTGAACCTCGGCTATCAGCGAATCCGACTGGAACAGCTCAAGGCTCAACAAGCACTCTACAAAGCTTCGTCCGATGTGATGGCCCGCGTTCGTCCGCTGAATTTCTGAGACACCGGAATTCGAGTTCGGTGACATCGCCGATGTGAATCAGCCACTCTCCACGACCGACTCTGCCGTGAAGCTGTTGGAAGTTCCCCCCCGTGATTAACTCCGGGGTGATCGAGACAGCAACGAACTAAACCGAGACAACTGCGATGGCGAACGAGCCTGCCGCGATGCGGCTTGCATCGCGGCAGTGGTGCGTCAGAATCGGGTCGCCTTGCCCGGCGCTGAGTTCACAGCGAGCGTGTTCATACGGCTCGGACTTGAGGTTGTGGGACGACGGTTCTGACTGACCTTCGCTGATTCTGATCGGGTGCGATGTTCAAGCTGCCTCAACTGCGAATCTTGATCGACGATGAACCGTGTTCTGGGGCGTGGAATATGGCGGTCGATGAAGTGTTGCTGGAGTCGGCCTGCGAGCTTGGTGTGGCTTCATTGCGGTTCTATCGCTGGTGCGAACCGACGGCGTCGCTCGGGCACTTCCAGCGTGAGGCGGACTTTCTCGCGGAGACTCGGTTCGCTCAGTTGCCTGCGGTGCGGAGGCTTTCCGGCGGTGGGACGCTCATCCATGATCTCGAGCTGACGTACAGCTTGATTCTGCCGCCGTCACAACAAGTCGTCGGGCATCCGGTGGAACTGTATGCACTGGTACATCGGGTCTTCATCGCCGTGTTGAGATCGCGCGGCGTGGACGTTGGGATGCGCGGATCGACCGTGTTGCTCAAGCACGAGCCACTGCTGTGCTTCGCTCGCGAGGATGAACACGATCTGGTGGCCTTTGGCCATAAGCTGTTGGGAAGTGCGCAACGTCGTCGTCGCGGAGCCATCCTGCAACACGGCGGGTTGGTGTTGGAGGCGTCCCGCGTGACACCCGAACTGCCGGGGATCATAGACCTGTTTCCCAAGTCTTCTTGGTTGGAGATCGAAGTGGACTTTGCTTCGCATCTTGCAACCTCAATCTCAATGAGCGCGGAGCGCGCCGGGATGTCAGGTGAAGAGCATTCGTGTGCGGCTCAGTTGGCGAACGGAGTGTACTCGTCGCTGTCGGGGCATCGGCATTGAGAGGCCGAGTGTTCGGATTCCAACGTCCCAGAGCACCCTCCTCAAAGTTTCATTTTTGGCGGGCGGCTTACGCTGACACGGCTCGTTGACAGGTCCGGAGGCGGGCGTTAGCGTACCGCCCGCTGTCTTGGCAAGCGGGATTTGGGGTACTGGCGGGGCTGCCGTCTGTTTGTAGTCGGGTTTGTCGCGACCTAGGCTCAACTGTGAAATTCACGTCTTCTGGCGGCATCAACAATCCATTGAGAGTTTGATCGAACTCGCCGCTTCGGTGAGTTGAGTGGCATCACTGACGTAGGGGAGTGCCTGGTTCATGCTACAGGCGGAACTCAAGATTCTGGGCGGGAAACATCAAGGGAAGGCCATTCCCCTCTCCACCAAGAAGTTCTTGGTGGGGCGTGAGCAAGACTGCCATCTGCGGCCGAACAGCGATATGGTCAGCCGCCATCACTGCGTCTTTTCCATTGATGACTATGCGGTTCGCCTCCGAGATTTGGGCAGCACCAACGGCACGCGCGTCAACGGTGAGGCGTTGCGCGGTGAGGTGGTCCTTAAGTCAGGCGACCAGATTGGCATTGGCAAGATGGAGCTTGAGCTGGTGATCCGGCAACCAGCTGCTGTGATCGCGCAGGTTTCGACGAAAGCGGGCAGCTCATCCGAGATCGAGTCCGTTCCCGGCGGCGCTACTGCTGAGATCCCGGTCTATCGCGGCGACTCCAACGCTGAGATTGCCAATGCCGAATTGAATGAGACGGCGTACGAAATTCCAGAGATCGTCGGCCCGTCTGCTCAAGACACGGCGATGGCGATGGCCAACGACACCGCGATTTTGGCGGGGTCCGCGCCCGCCGGTTATCCCGCCGGTTACCCGCAAATGGCACCTCCGGGTTATCCTCAGATGATGCCGCAAGGTTACCCTCAGATGATGCCGGGTTACGGCCAGCAACCGATGGGTTACCCGCAACAGTATCCGCCCGGTTATGGTCAACCGGCTTATCCTCAGATGCCGGGTTATCCGATGGGGATGCCGATGCAGGGTGGAATGCCAATGCCCCCCGGTTACCCGATGCCTGTTCCTACTGCGGCCGAGCCTGTGGTTGCAGCGGGCGTCGCGGATGTCGCCGTTCGATTGCCTCCGCCGGAATCGACCGGCTTTAAGGATGCTCCTCCTCCAGCAGCTCCTGCACCGGGCGGCGCGCCAGCGGCTCCCGTAGAAAAGCCTTCGACATCGGCTGCAGACATCATTAAGAACTACATGCAAAAGAGGACTCGCTAGAAAGTCCTCCCTCGTCTCACTCGGCATGAGTTGTTTGCTGAGTGTCGTTTTCCCGCGAACGTTTTGTGTAGCAGACTCTTCGAGTCGGGGGCCGCAACCATGTCGAACGCCGATCCCAACGTCGCCGAACAGCAACGCCGTTACCGTGAGTTTCTGGATCTGATGCCGCTCACGATCGCCTTTGCCGGGCTGCCCACCAGCGATACCGGCAAGTACTACACCGAAGAGCAGATGGAAACGCGCGCGTTTGCGATGCGCCACGCCTACAAGTTGGCCCGGCAGTTTGCTCGTGAGCAAATCACTCGCTGAGGCCCGTTGCGCTGGTGTCGCGGCTTCCTCGGCTACGGGATGCTGCGGATTTCGGTGCCGGTTGTTTGGTAGGTCACCAGAGGTTCCGCGTGTTCTGATCGCGCGGATGAGACTCGCGAGCAGACGTTTTCTGCACGAGTCGTGGCGGTCGCCACTGTTCACCTGCCGGTCCCTAGTCGCCATTGAAACCCGCATCTCTCTTGGCGGGTATTCGTCTCCGGAAAGGGAAGCCGCAAGGTGGATGACCGGGGACTCGTCACACGCTGCTTGGCTGGCGACCGAGACGGGTTGCTGGAGTTTGTCGAGCAGTTTCAAGGGCTGGTCTTCGCGGTTTGCGTGCGCCAATTAAGGCATCGCCAAGACGCGGAAGATGTCGCTCAGGAGACGCTCGTCCGGGCGGTTCGTTATCTGAAACACTGGGACGGCGTGCGCCCGCTGAAGCCGTGGGTGTTGACCATCGCGGTCAATCGCTGTCGGACACATCAATCGAAACTCAAAACGCGAACTCGAACCGTGGAGTCTGTCGTTGAGCCTGAAGCGCGGGCCGCACGGTTGAGTGTCTTCGACCTCGCAGAAGAACTTCAACTGGCGATCCGCCAACTGCGGGACGACTATCGAATTTGTTTTCTGCTGTTCCACCAGCAAGACCTCAGTATTCAAGAGGTGGCTCAGATTATGGAGGTCCCCGAGGGGACCGTTAAAACGTGGTTGCATCGGGCGCGACGCCAGTTGGCCGAACTGCTGCGAGAACGCGGCGTGGTGACGGAGGATGGGTATGAACTGTTCTGAATTTGAAGCGGCCCTAGGTGAGCTGGTCGAATTGCGCGGCCACCATCAATCCGACTCGGCTGTCGCCCATCGACAGGCATGTCCGTCGTGTGAGGCGCTCTGGCGTGATCACTGTCTGCTGGAGTCGGCGATCTCCGCTTGGCGTCCGGTCGAAGTTCCCGCGTCGCTGAGCGACCAAGTGCTCCGGAGTCTGGCTGATCCCTCCTGCCCGTTGTCTGGCGAAATGCCAACTGTCACGTTGCGATTGCATTTGCTTGATCCGGCTGGTCTCTTGCCTAGGCAGTCGCATCGGAAGAACTGGGTGGTGGCGGCGACGGTCGCGTGCGTCGTGATGACCTGTTGGATGGCAACGCGCCGCACGGACCCACTTCGAGAAGACGAGCCAACCGTTGCTCGGACAACTCAGAATGGCAGCCGTTCCTCAACAGGCGAACGGCCATCTGTCGGCGCGGGCGTTGAAGTCTCAGAGGTCGGAGTTTCCGAATCGGTTGTGGCCGTTCTCGCCGACTTGAAAGCCGAGTACCAAGAATTGGCGAGGGAGACTACTGCCACCGCACGAGACATCGCCGCCGTGATGCCGCAATCGGTCGCATGGCCTCAGACCGTTTTGCCGGTGCGAGAGGAGCTTCTCGTGAACGACGGAACCGACTCTGCGCCTCAGCCCGGTGCCGAACTCGGCCGTTCCATTGGAGACCAGATTGGTCAGGCCATTGGCTTTTTGTGGGAGACCGTTCCCAGCCGAGTTCCTTCAGGCTGAGATCACCGCGAGAAAGTGAATGGTCTTTCATCGGAGCCTGAAGCGCAAGTTTTGAAGTTGCGCAGTTGCGCTTCGAAGTAGCTGAATTCGCAAGAATTCAGCCTTTTCGGCACCTGCGAAGCCCCTGAGTTCTTGCGAACTCAGCTACAAGACGCGAGTACGCAACTTCAAAACGCGCAAGCGAAGCATGCCGTAATGGGTTCATCTGCTGGCGAATCAGGCTTCGACGAAGTTGAACAGACCGCTCGCTGACGGTGTGACGAGAGAACCACCCGTACAGCTCATCCACTTCGTTCACCTGCTTCATCTCCCCATCATCGTTTGGAATCCTCATGACTACGTTCCGGCCGCTGCGATGGATTCCGATCGCGCTGAGTTTCGTCGCACTCTTCGGACTGAAGGATGTGCAGGCCGTTGAGATCTCGTCGCTGGATCTCGTGACGGATTCGGTGGCCGTTTGCTTGGAAGTTCCGGACTTGGACGCGACGTGGGAGCGCATCGAGCGATCGCGGCTCGCCGAACGGGTGCGAGCCTTCGGGCCGTTTCAGCGGTTGTTGCTCGGGCCCGGATTTCAGCAGTGGACGGCGATTGAGAACTACGTCACTCAATTGACCGGTCTACCGTTGTCCAAGCAGCTGCGCGGGCTGTGTGCAGAGTCGTTGGTCTTGGCTGTCTATCTGCCTGAGGGGGAAAAGCCACAAGGAATGATGATTGCAAGAGCGCGCGATGCGGCCACTTTGTCGCGTTCCATTGCCGCCTTGGACAAGCTCGAATCGCAGCACGTCGACCAACCGCAGCAGCATCTCGGCCAGACTTACATCAGGCGTTTGAAGTCGCCAGCATCAAAGGATGTCCTGTTCTATGTCCTCTTCGATCGAACGCTGGTCTTATCAGACCAAGAGGCTCTTGTCCGGCAGGCCATCGAACTGCAGCAGGCTGTGGTGGCGCGCGCCGAGTCCGGGAAGAGAACCGGCGGAACTGTTCGCACGTTGCGTGACTCGGCTGCCTATCGAACGGCTCGCGCGAGGCTACCCGAGAACAGTATTGCCTTCGTTCATGTGAACGGTCGCGCGTGGGACCAGACGCTGCGTGACGGCGCGAAGAACGAGAATGAGGCGGCTGTGATTCTTGGCGTCTGGCGCTGCGTGTCGGCTCTCTCAGGATCGCTTCGGTTCGACGAGGGTTTCGCGCTGGAGATGGTTGCCGAGTTGGATCGCGAGTCACTCCCCTCAGGCTGGACGGAGTTTGTGCGCTCGACGGTAGCGTCTACTAAGCAGGTTTCATCGGACTCGCGCTGGTCCGACCGGATTTCTGCTACGGCTCTGCTGGCGGTTTCAGGCAGAGCCGATGTTCGGCCGCTCATCAAGGCATGGCTGGCCCTTGACCCCGCAGTGAAATCGAATGACTTCGTGCGGATACGTCGCGTTCTGAAGAGCTTGCTTGGCGGGCGAGATCTCCTCGAAGATGTCCTCCCTGCCCTGCTCTCGGACATCACCATTCTCGCAACGGCATCGGAGCGGGCTGCTGATCACGCGGCTCCGTTCGAGTTGCTCGGTCAGTTTTCGTGGAGGGCCAAAAATAGCGTGACCGTTTCCAACGGAGACGAACAGAAACTGGCCACCAGTCTCGACAACGCACTCTCTTTCGGACTGAACTTCTTGGGTGGCAGCTTTTCCAGTGAGCATCCCGAGTCCCAAGTGGTCGTGAGATCAAACGGAGACGGCACGACGCTGCGGCGCTGGCTCGAAGGGTTGCCGGTTTGGGAACCGGGCTACGGCGTTCTTGCCGATCGCCTGTTCATCGCCAGTTCCAAGGCCGAATTATTGCGAGTCAGTTCGTCGTCGGCCCCTTTGCCGAAGCGTGAGGCATCCTCACGCCTGACCGATCACGAGCGGCGGTTCTTCCCGGCAGTGACACAGTTGGTTTGGCTCGACTCGACCCAGACGCGCGCTGCTCTGCTGAAGCATTCCGGTTGGATTGCCACCGTGTTGTCGGGGCGGTCTGAAAAGTCGCGAGCAGATATCGCCACACGCCTGTCGCGCTTAGGCGAAGTTTTACAGCTCTTCGACGCGGCTTTCCTCGCCGGGAACCTCAACGAGGACCATGTGCGCGTGACGTTGGGTGTGGCGCTCGACTGACTCGCTTATACCTCGCGCGGTCTGAAGTGAGGCCATTGCAATCAAAGTCCGGCTTTTCCTAAAGCCGGACTTTCTCTGGCAAGGAAGTCCGGCTTTAGGAAAAGCCGGACTTCAGACGCTAGCCCAATAAGCATCACTCCTGACCGCGCGGAGTATAAACGACGTTGTGTTGACTACGGCCGCATGACGAACTGCCCTCACAACACGTCCCCGCAGTTTCAATCAATGCGACCGTCGAAGTCTCGTCCCCTGCAATCAGCGCGATCTCAACAACCGCTACGACTGGCAACTCAGCGCCATCGTCAGTGATTCTTTAAGCGAACATTGCTTTGTAATCTTTACGATCCGTTCTGTCCGCAAAGTAGCGGCAATACTCTTTCAGACATGGAATGACTCCCCCAGTCCCGGCGAAGGATCGCTCTCCCAGGATTTCCACGACAGAAGGTGGCAGCAATGGCTCGCAGCACGGACTCGATTGAAGCGGTTGAACGACGCATTCAGAACCAGCGAATTGGAGGCGACCGACGGAACAAGCCTGATCGGCGAGTGGATGCTCCTGAGGCCAAGTACGCAGGTGAGGAACGTCGAGCGACTCCGCGTCGCGCCAAAGTCGAACGTCGCCGTTTGATCGATCCCACGACCTGCGAACGCGACTACTCGGGTGACGAAGTCCAGTTCATGAAGGCGATGGACGACTACAAACGCAAGAGCGGACGCATGTTCCCCACTTGGAGCGAAGTCCTCGAAGTCGTTCGCAGTCTCGGCTACTCCAAACCTGAACTCGCTCCTGCAAGCTGACTCACCGCACGAGACCATTCGCACTCAACCACGACGCAACCGCCCGGCTCTCACACGAGAGCCGGGCTTTCGTTTTTTCTGGTTCAAAGTTCTGGCGATGGAACTAACCGCCTGTTGAAGAACCGTAGGATGGACGCCCCCGTCCGTCCGTTTCCAATTGGTTTTCGCTCGGACGAGGCGTCCAAGCTACATTTTTCAACAGGCTGCTAAGTAGCGATTCAACGGACAGCCTGCGCCGAAGTTCATGAAGCGTGCGGCACGCCTTTGTGGACGACTGGCAGTGCAGTCCGTAGCTTATGCCCGCGGCGATTTCCCATTGGTGGCCTGCGAGCATCACCGCATCCGTGACAAAGAGAAACCGATTGAGCGAGCAAAGATTGCAACTCAGAAATCTCGTGCAGGAGTGGATCGGCGCTCGCGTTGACGCGGCCGCGCGGGCGTGGCTCGATGACCGGGCCTCGGCCATCGCGACGGGCGACAAGAAGGCGTTGTTTCTGGGATTCGGCATGGTCCCGCGCAAGGTTGGCAAGGCCGACGTGACTCTGTCCGACGCCGAGCTTTCTCAGGCCGAGGCCGCTCGTCCCGACTGGAACCCGCGCGGGTGGAGCCTCGACCAACTCGCGCGGACGTTCCTCGTGCTGAGCTTCCCGTCGGACGACGCAGCGCTGTACGTCCAGACGCTCGACCAACTCTTCCAAGCCGGTGAGGTCGGTGAGTTGGTGGCGCTTTACCAGGCATTGCCACTACTGCCGAACCCCACCTCGCACGTCCTGCGGACGGCCGAGGGAATCCGCAGCAACATCAAGTCGGTCTTCTGCGCGATCGCGCATCAGAATCCGTACCCCGCCGAGCAACTCAACGATGAGCAGTGGAACCAGCTCGTCCTGAAATGCCTGTTCATCGACGTGCCGCTCGACCAACTGATCGGCGTTGATCGTCGAGCCAACGCCAAACTCATGACGACGCTGATCGACTTCGCCCACGAACGCCGAGCCGCCCACCGCCCGATCCCACCCGACCTCTGGCGCTGCGTCGGCCCCTTCGCGGACGAGCGGGCACTGGATGATTTGCGACTCGTGCTGACAACCGGATCGCCTGAAGAACGGCAAGCGGCGGCAGACGCCTTGCGACGCTGCCCCGATCCACGAGCGAGGCAGCTCCTCAGCTCGTAGGATGGGCACTCTTGGCCGCCCTCTTTGATGCGTGAAGTAACAACGCTGGGGTCGGGTCTACGATTTTTCGATTTTGGCGGGACGAAGGTGAGGACGTATGTGAAGACTTTCCCCCGCCAAAATCGAAAAATCGTAGACCCGACCCCCGACTCACAGACTCACGCATTTCGACCGGAGAGTTTTCATGAACGACGAATCCAAGTCGCCTGGTACCGGATATTGCGCTCGCGAAGTGTTGCGCCAAGCGCGGCGCGATCGTTGGGCGACACCACTCGCTTGCCTCGCAGCCCTGCTGCACGTGTTCGCGTCGTTCATTGTCCTCGCGTGGTACTACTACATCGTTCCGCGCCTCAAGTTCGAGATCGATCAACGGGGAAAACAAGTCTCTTGGCCTGTCTTTGTTCAAATCACACTCAGCGACTTCGTGGGCGATTACTCGTACTTGATCGCTCCGTTATTCGTACCGATGGCAATCGTTTTGTCAGTCATTTCGTTCCTCGCTCATCGTTGGCTGGCTCGGCACCTCGGATTGACATGTGCCAGCGCCAGCGCTGTCGTCGTGGCGTTCCTGATCGTTTCCAATATTCTCCTCAGCTATACGATATTGCGACAGGCATTGCCTTGACGGTCGGTCACAACATGTCGCTGGGCTGCCTTAAACTTTGAATTCAGTGAAAGACACATCATGCTCTACCTCGACCCTCACATTCACATGGTTTCGCGCACGACAGACGACTACGAACAGATGGCCGCGGCCGGCGTAAAGGCGATCATCGAGCCGGCGTTCTGGCAGGGGCAGCCGCGGACGCAGATCGGCTCGTTCCAGGATTACTTTGCCACGCTGGTCGGGTGGGAGCGGTTTCGAGCGGCTCAGTTCGGCATTCGGCATTACTGCACGATGGGCCTCAATTCCAAAGAGGCCAACAACGAGGCGCTCGCCGAGCAGGTGATGGACCTCCTGCCGCTATTCCTCACGAAGGAGGGCGTCGTCGCGGTGGGTGAGATCGGCTACGACGACCAGACGCCGATCGAAGACAAATTCTTCCGCAAGCAGCTTGAGTTGGCGAAGGAGGTCGGGCTGCCGGTCCTGATCCACACGCCTCACCGCAACAAGAAGCAGGGGACGTACCGCAGCATGGACGTGATCGAGGAGCACGGCATCGCCCCGCACATGGTCATCATCGACCACAACAACGAAGAGACGTACCGCGAGGTGCTCGATCGCGGCTACTGGTGCGCGTTCACGATCTATCCCGGCACGAAGATGGGGAACGAGCGGATGGTCGATATCCTGCAAGTCGCCGG